>NZ_CP061769.1:3591640-3928281 GCF_011420305.2 Nocardioides ochotonae
CAGGAGCCCAGCCCGTCGACCTCCAGCAGGGCCGGGTGCAGGCAGCCGTGGACGCCGCGCAGCGTGTCGATGCTGAGCGCAGCGAGCCGGTCGACCTCGCGTGCCGGCACCTCGAGCTCGTGCACGGCCTCACCGGTCGGCTGGAAGTACGGCAGCCCCCAGCCGAGGTCGAGCATCTCCTGCGGGTCGGGATCACCGCCGCCCGCCTCGAGGCGCAGCCGGCCGCCGGCCTGGAGCACGAACACGACGTAGGCCGGGTCGTCGTCGGCGCCGCGCGTCTGGGCCTCGCTGAGGCCGACGTGGACGGCCTGACCGACCTCGAGGGCCGCCAGGTCGTCGGCGAGCCCGCGGCGGAACCGGCGCCAGGCGGCGTCGACCTCCTGGTCGAACCCGTCGCGCTGCTCCTCCATCCGCCGCCCTTCCCCTCGCTGCATGTCGTCCCGTGGCCGGTGTGCGTGCCGGCACGGGAGACGCTACGCCAGCGCGCCGACGAGACCGCGCCGACGGCGCGGGTGGGCGCGATCCCGCTGCTGGTCTCAGAAGCCCCAGGGACCGGCCGGGAGGGAGATGCCGATGGCGGTGTCGAGGAGCAGGAAGACCAGCGCCGCGACGGCGAAGCCGTAGCCGAAGGCGCGCACCCGGTGGGATGCGCCCAGCACGACCGCGGTCGCGCCGAACAGCAACGTCGCGGACACGACGTACCCGAGCCGCGGGACGACGAGGACGGCGAGCAGGACGAGCAGCGCGCCGAGCACGATCGTGACCAAGGCGCGGCGCCGGTCGTCGACGCCCGGCTGCTGGGGCCACTCAGGGGCGTCGGTCACGATCAGGTCGCCGCCGACGTGGTCGCCCTCGCACGGCGGGCGGGGCGCACGGGACGAGACGCCCCCGATGTCGGTGCTCTTCACGGCTGCGGCATACCCGGTGGGCCGGGTCACAAACCGCGGCCTCCCGCGTCTCCCTCTTCAACGTATAGCGGCCCACGGGGCTTGCGGCAAGACCCCCGGGGGCTCGCAGAATCGCTGGTCGTGGCGCGTACCGGCGCCGCGGCGAGGAGGGATCGGCGATGGATGCGGACGTGATCGTGGTGGGGGCCGGGCCGACCGGTCTGTTGCTGGCCGTGGAGCTGCGGCGGGCGGGCGTCGACGTGCTCGTGCTGGAGCAGCACCCCCGGATCCGGGAGGTCGCGAAGGCCGGAGGGCTCAACGGCCAGGTCCTGGACCTGCTGGAGCTGCGCGGCGACCTGCCGCGCTTCGAGGCGGCCAGCACCGCGCCCCGCCCGACGCCGCACTTCCCGTGGGGCGGGATGCACGTGGACCTCAGCCGGCTGCCCGGCCCGCCGATGTCGGCGCTGCCGCTGCCGCAGCCGCGCCTCGAGGCGCTGCTCGACGACTTCGCCCGGGAGCTGGGCGCGGAGGTCCGCCGCAGCCACCAGGTGGTGGACCTGAGCCAGGACGAGGACGGCGTGGACGTCGAGGTCCGTGGTCCGCAGGGGCTGGACCGGCTGCGGGCGGCGTACGTCGTGGGGTGCGACGGGGCGAGCAGCCGGGTGCGCGAGCTCCTCCGCGTGGAGTTCCCCGGCAGGACGTACCCGGAGGTCCACCGGCTCGCGTCGACGACGATGCCCGCCTCCGTGAGGGTCGTGGACGGCGGCGACCTCGAGGTCGACGGGGTCGGCCGGATCCGCTTCGGCTTCACCCGCACCGAGCACGGGGAGCTCGCCGTCGGCTCGGCCGACCCGGAGGTGCTGGGGGTCTTCACCAGCGAGCCGGACTCCGGCGCGTACGACGACGACCAGCCGATGACCGTGGAGGAGATGCGGGCCAGCGTCCGGCGCGTCCTCGGCGTCGACCTGCCGATGGGCGAGCCGCTGCGGTTGACCCGCTTCACCTTCCACGCCCGCGAGGTCGAGCGGTACCGCGAGGGCCGGGTGCTGCTCGCCGGTGACGCCGCCCATCTGTTCCCGGCTCCCGGTGCAGCGCTCAACGTGGACCTGCTGGACGCCGTCAACCTGGCTTGGAAGCTGGGCGCCGAGGTCGCCGGCTGGGCCTCGCCCGGGCTGCTGGACAGCTATCACGACGAGCGCCGCGTGGCCGTGGGGCGGACCATGCTGCACACCCAGGCGCAGGTCGCGCTGCGTCGCGGCCACGACCCTGCTGCCCAGGCGCTGCGCGAGCTCGTCGGCGAGCTGCTGCTCGACGAGCGGCCGCTGCGCCGCATCGGGTCGCTGATGGCAGGCAGCGACGTGCGCTACCCCTTCCCGGGGCAGGAGCGGCACCCGCTCGTCGGGCGGTTCCTGCCGCGTCTGGTGCCCGACGAGGATCCGGGTGCCGACGACCGCGGGACGCTCCGGGTCGGCGCGCGGCCGGTCCTGCTCCTGCTCGCCGACCGCCCCGAGGTCCGGGACGCCGCCCGGGAGTGGCGGCACCGGGTCGACGCCCGGACGCTGAGCGTCCGGGACCGGCCCGCCGACGCCCTGCTGGTGCGCCCGGACGCCCACGTCGCCTGGGCGGCGGGCGTGGACGAACGGGCCGACACCGGTGCGCTGCGGGAGGCGCTGGCGCACTGGTGCGGCGCCCCGGGCCCGGAGACCCGGGCATCGGCGTCCGCTCAGGCGGAGAGGAACGGGTAGTCGGTGTAGCCGGTCACGCCGGGGCTGTAGAAGGTCGCGGGGTCGGGCGCGTTCTCGGGGTGCTCGCCGCGCCAGCGCTCGACCAGGTCGGGGTTGGCGATCGCGGCCCGTCCGACCGCCACGACGTCGGCGTGGGCGGCCTCGATCAGCTGCACCGCCTCCTCGCGCGTGGTGACCTTCCCGAACCCGCTGTTGGCCATGAACGGGCCGTCGAAGCGGCGACGCAGCTCCTGGGCGAGGTCACCGGCCGGCTCGGCGTGCAGCAGCGAGAGGTAGGCCAGGCCGAGCGGGCGCAGCTGGTCGAGCAGCGCGCCGTACGTCGCGAGGACGTCGGCGCGATCGGTCTCACCGGCGTCCTGGACCTGGTGCTCCGGGGAGATCCGCAGACCCACGCGCCCCGGGCCGACCGCCTCGGCGACCGCGGTGACGACCTCGACGACGAAGCGGGCGCGCGCCTCGGGCGAGCCGCCGTACTGGTCGGTGCGCTGGTTGGCGGCCGGCGAGAGGAACTCGTGGAGCAGGTAGCCGTTGGCGCCGTGCACCTCCACGCCGTCGAGCCCGGCGGCGATCGCGCGGCGGGCGGCCGCGACGAAGTCGGCCTTGACCTCCTCGGCCTCCTCGACGCTCAGCGCGTGGGGCACCGGGTAGGGCTGCTTGCCCTTCTCGGTGTGGCCCTCGCCCTGGATGGCGATCGCGCTCGGCGCCTCGATCCGGCGCCCGCCGTTGACGTCGGGGTGGGTGACCCGGCCGGCGTGCATCACCTGCAGGACGATCCGCCCGCCGCGCGCGTGCACGGCCTCGGCGACCCGCGCCCAGCCGGCCTGCTGCTCGTCGTTCACGATGCCGGGCTGGCCGACGAACCCCTGGGACTCGCGGCGGGGGTAGGTCCCCTCGGTGACGATCAGCCCGAGGCCGGCGCGCTGCGCGTAGTGCTCGACGAGCAGGTCGTTCGGCACGCCGCTCGCGCCCGCACGCATCCGGGTCAGGGGTGCCATCGCGAGACGGTTGGTCAGCTCGAGGTCGCCGAGGGTCACGGGGGTGAAGAGATCCATGCCCGTGCACAACACCGCTGCGGCGCGGGTGTTCCGCCTCGGGCGCAAGTGCGTGATTGCCCACTCCGCAGTGCCGTTGGACCATGACCCAGGTCACGTCGCGGTCGTACCGTGGCAGTGGCCGGGCGCGCACTCGGCTCATCCCCTGAACCCCAGTGGCTGGAGCCGGCATGGCAACCACCTCCGAAGAGACGGGCAGGATCCCGCGGGCCGTGCTCGTCACCGGCCTGGTCGTGGTGGCCGGCATGCTGATGCCGGTGCTGGACAGCACGATCGTCAACGTCGCCCTCGACACGCTGAGCTCCGACCTCGACGCCTCGCTGAACAAGACGCAGTGGGTCGTCACCGGCTATCTGCTCGCCGTCGCCATGGTCATCCCCATCACCGGATGGGCGATGGACCGGTTCGGGTCGAAGACGATCTGGATCATGGCGGTGACCTTGTTCATGCTCGGCTCCGCCCTGTGCGCGGCCGCCTGGAACATCGAGAGCCTGATCGGCTTCCGCATCCTTCAGGGCCTCGGCGGCGGCATGCTCCTGCCCGCCGGGCAGGCGATGATCGCCAAGGCCGCCGGGCAGGACCGCATGGGCAGCGCGATGGCCGTCCTCGGCATCCCGATGCTGCTGGGACCGGTCTTCGGGCCGGTGCTCGGCGGCCTGCTCGTCGAGTACACGACCTGGCACTGGATCTTCGTGGTCAACGTGCCCGTCGGGCTCATCGCGATCGCGCTGGCGGTCTGGAAGCTGCCCGGCGGCCGGCCGGAGGACGACGCGGGCGCGCTCGACATCGTCGGCCTCGTGCTGCTCTCCGGCAGCCTCGCCAGCCTGCTCTACGGCCTCTCCGAGGCGAGCTCCCAGGGCGGGTTCGACAAGGCGGGGGTGCTCGGCTGGCTCATCGGCGGCGGGGTCGGGCTGGTCGCCTACACCGCGTGGAGCCTCATCCGTGGGCCGGCGTCGATCATCGACGTGCGGCTGCTCACCAACCGGGTCTTCGCGAGCAGCACGGTCACGATCTTCCTGGTCGGCATCGGCATGTTCGGCGGGATGCTGCTGCTGCCGCTGTACTACCAGACCGTGCGCGGTCAGGGCGCGCTCGACGCCGGGCTGCTGCTCGCACCCCAGGGCCTCGGCGCGGTCGTGGCGGTCGTCCTCACCGGCAAGCTCACCGACCGGATCGGCGCCGGGTACGTCGTCCCCGTCGGCGTCCTGCTCGCCCTCGCCGGCACGCTGCCGTTCACCCAGGTCGGCACGGACACCTCCTACTGGTGGCTGTCGCTCGCCCTGTTCGTGCGCGGCATCGGCCTCGGCGCGGTCATGATGCCGACCATCTCCTCGGCGTACAGCACGCTGAGCAAGGACAAGGCCTCCCGGGCCGCGCCCACCCTCTCGGCCACCCAGCAGGTCGGCGCTTCCCTCGGCAGCGCGCTGCTGATCACCGCGCTGACCCACCACTTCACCCACGAGCTCCTCGACCGCGGCGTGCAGTCGCAGAGCCGCAGCGGCGGTGGCGGGGGCGGCAGCACCGAGCTGTCATCGATCCCGCGCTCGGAGATGCCGGTCATCGGTCCGCTCCTCGCCGACTCCTACGGCTTCGCCTTCTGGGTGGCCTGGGTGCTGATGGCGCTGATCCTGATCCCGGCCATCGGTCTCCCCCGGCACTGGCACGGCAAGGAGCCCCAGGACCCCGACGACACCCCGCCGGGCGCTGCCCCCGACGCGGACACGGACGCCGACGTGGCGCCGGTCCGACCCGGCGGCTAGCGCTCGGGAGAGGACGCCCTCGACCGGCGCCGCTGAGTTCTGGCGCCGTCCCGGGTCTCCAGGCACGTCCCCCTCCTCTGTCCCAGGAGTCCACGTGAAGCTGTTGCTCACCTCCGGCGGCGTCACCAACCCCAGCATCCACGCCGAACTCGAGAAGATGCTCGGCAAGCCCGTCGCCGAGTCGCACGCGTTGGTCGTCCCCACCGCACAGTGGGGGCACCCGATGTGTCAGCCCTCCTCGGTGCAGGGGCTGGTGGCCGCGGCCCCCGACTCGCGCTTCGGCCACCTCACCGGTCTCGGGTGGGCCTCGCTCGGGGTCCTGGAGCTGACCGCGTTGCCCACGATCGGCGCAGACCGCTGGGTGCCGTGGGTGCGCGACGCCGACGCGCTGCTCGTCGACGGCGGTGACGCCACCTACCTGTGTCACTGGATGCGGGAGTCCGGGCTCGCCGACCTGCTGCCCTCGCTCCCCGACGCCGTCTGGGTGGGGGTGAGCGCCGGGAGCATGGTGATGACCCCGCGGATCGGCGACTACTTCGTCGAGTGGCCCGGCGCCCCGGACGACCGCACGCTCGGAATTGTCGACTTCTCGATCTTCCCGCACCTCGACGCGTTCCCGACCAACACCATGGAGGCGGCGAAGCGATGGGCCGCCGACCTCGGCGCCCCGGCGTACGTCATCGACGAGCAGACGGCGATCAAGGTCGTCGACGAGTCCGTCGAGGTGGTCTCCGAGGGGCGGTGGGCGATGCTCGGGTCCGCACCGGAGCCCGCCTCGCCGGACGGTCAGATCCCGAGCCGCCCGGCGACCTGATCCCCGCCCACCCGGCGTACGATGTCGGGGTCACCGACCACCACCAGCTGGTCGGTGGCGCGGGACATCCCGACGTAGAGGCGCTCGCGAGCCCGGTCGCGGGTGCCGTCCTCGTTGAGGCAGAGGACCACCGCGGGCCGCTCGAGCCCCTTGCACCCGAGGACGTGGCCGTAGAAGACGTCCTCGTCCTCCCAGAAGGTGCGCCAGTAGCCGTGCTGGTCGTGGAAATCGGTGCGCTCCGTCTGCACGGGGTGCCGGTGGCCGGTGGTGAGCAGGCAGATGTTGCGCGGTTCCCAGCCCTCCTCCAGGAGCCGGTCGACCTCGTCGTCGGCGATCCCGAGCGCGTCCTCGGTCGTCGCCTTCACGAAGCGCACCTCGGGCCCCTCGCCTCCGGATGCGTACATGCGGCTGGGCGCGAGCGGACCGAAGGAGTCGTGGATCTGCTTGGTGTTGCGCAGGTTGTGGTCCAGCACGAGCGGCACCAGCGGGACCGGCGGCCGACCGAACCGGGCGAAGATCCGCTGGTTCTCGTCGGAGTAGACGAACAGCCCGCCGTCCTCCTCGTCGCGCAGCGCCGCGAGCACCGGGGTCCACCAGTCGTCGGCGAAGTCCTGCGCCTCGTCGACGACGATCGAGTCGTACTTCTTGCCGTCCGGGAGGCGCGCGGCGAGATCGGCCATCAGCGCCGGCAGCTCGTGCTCCCAGAACCCGCTGTCCTGCCGGTCCCCGTCCGGCGCACCCCACTGGGCGCCGAACTCGTGGAAGGTCCCGACGAAGGCGGGACGCTCCTTGCGGTGCCAGCCCGCGACCTGGCGCTTGAGGTGCTCGGCGAGTCCGATCGAGTAGCAGAGCACGGCGACGCGCTCGGCCTTGCGCCCGAGTCGGCCGCGGGTGAGCTCCTTGGCCTGCTGCAGCGCCAGCACCGTCTTGCCGCTGCCCGCGCCACCGCGCACCTCGACGCGTCGCAGCAGCCGGGTCACCTGGAGGATGGCCGCCTGCTCCACGGTGAGCCGGTCGGCCTCGGCCGCGCGCTCGGCGGCCTCGGCGTTGACGTCGTACGTCGTGTGGTGGCGCCCGGTGAGGATCTCGGCGATGAGCTCGACGTCGGCCAGCGTCGGAGTCCGGCCGCCGTGGTCCATGAGGTGGGCGTTCTTCCGGACCCGCAGGGTGGGCTGCTCGAGGTCGTCGCGGTCGTGCAGCGCCCATCGCGGCAGCTCGGGTGCCGCGAAGTCCGCCGCGAAGCTGGAGTAGGGCGTCACCACCCCATGGGCCCACGCGACTCGTCCCCGGCTGCCCCAGCGCGGGTCGTTCTCGACGTAGCGGCGCAGCGCGTGCTTGCTGTCGCGCGCCTGGTCGACCGGGTGGATCGGGTGCGACTCCCCCGCCCGGCCCTGCCGCCACCCCTCGTCGTACCAGACCGAACCGCCCTTGACCTCGAGCACCAGCACGCCGAAGTCGGGCATCAGCAGCACCAGGTCGGCCTCGTGGTCCTTCGACTCGTCGGTGAGGCGCAGGTTGGCGACCACGACGTCCTCCTCGCCGAGGTCCGCAGCCAGACGCTCCCAGACCTCGCGCTCGGAGGAGGTCGTGAAGGCGGGCGTCGGCGGGATCAGTCGGGGCACAGCGCGAGCGTGCCAGCAGGGCACCGGACCCCGCTTGGTTTCCGGTGCACTGCTGGCCACTCAGTGGACGACGGCCTCCTGCCGCGGTTGGAGAAGGCCGACCATGGGCGCCATGTCATCGAAGCGCCCACCCGAGGCCGCCGTCCACGTCGTGACCGGCGCGACGGCCGGCCTGGGTCTGGAGACCGCTGCCTCCCTCGCCTCGACCGGTCATCACGTCGTCCTGTGCGGGCGCGACGAGGAACGGCTCGCGTCGGCTCGGGCCACCGTCCTCGAACGGTGTCCGGAGGCGTCGCTCGACGTCGTGGAGCTGGACCTCGCGTCCCTCGCCCAGGTCCGCCGTGCCGCCCAGCAGGTCCGGGACCGCTACGAGTCGGTCGACGTGCTGATCAACAACGCCGGGGTCATGTACACGCCGCTGGAGCGCACCAGCGACGGGTTCGAGAGGCAGTTCGGCGTCAACCACGTCGGGCACTTCGAGTGGACCAAGCAGCTCATGCCCCTGCTGCTGGCCGGGTCCGGGGCCCGCGTCGTGAACCTCTCCAGCGCCGCGCACCGCGCCCACGGCGTCGACCTGGCTGACGCCAACTGGGAGCGACGGCCCTACGACAAGTTCGCGGCCTACGGGGCCGCCAAGACGGCGAACATCCTGTTCACCGTCGAGTTCGAGCGTCGGTTCGGCAGGTACGGCGTGCACGCGTTCGCCGTACACCCGGGCACCGTGAACACCACGCTCGGGCGCTACCTGACCCGTGAGGACATGCGCCATCTGAAGCAGCTGGTCGCGGAGCGCACGGGCGCGCCCAGCGGCGAGAAGCCCCCGCCGCTGGTGTACTCGACCGTGCAGGACGGCGCGGCCACCTCCGTCTGGGCAGCGACCAGCCACGAGCTCGTCGGCCGCGGCGGGCTCTATCTCTCCGACTGCGCGGAGGACACCCCCGCGCCCCATGCAGTCGCTGCCGACCAGGCGGAGGAGCTGTGGCGGCTCTCCGAAGCGCTGTGTGGCGCGTGGGACGAGCGATAGGGCGGATCGCGCGGTCGTGAGGTTCGCCGAGTGAATCGCAGGTCGCCGTTCGACATGCGTTGGTGCAGACATCGGCCGTCGTGGATCAGGTGGTGATGATGACCGCACAGAAGAATGGCATTGTCGAGATCGGTCTTTCCGCCCGCTGACCACGGATCCACATGATCCGCCTCGCACCACGTCGAGGGAATCGTGCAGCCGTCCGCCCGGCATTCTTTGTCTCGAATCGCCAATGCCTTTCTCTGGCCCGGACTGAAGAGCCGGTTCGTGCGACCGAGATCGAGCGGCACCGAGCGGGTGCCGAGGACTGCGGGGACGAGATTGCCGTGCAGGCCAGGCGTCGTGCCTCGCCTGCGGTGATGCGGGAGCCGTCCGCGGCGTCGCGGAACCCAGCCCCTCGACGAGGGCTGTCAGGTCCATCGTGATCACCAGCGTCGTCGCGTCGCCGCCGTGCAGCGACAGGCGGGTGGGGTCGATCGCCTCGAGCAGCGAGCAGAATGCCTCGCCGAGTCGCCGCTCGTAGGGCACGCGCCGCCCGTCCGCAGCCGGCGAGGCGGGCTCGTCCGCTGCCCGGCGGGGGTTGGTGAAGGACTCCAGCATCGTGGTCAGTCGCAGCGCGAGGACCTCCAGCAGCCGCTCGGCCAGGCGGCCCAGCTCACGGGGCCCGAAGTCGGCGGCCTGCTCGACCGGGTGCGTCTCGGCGCGAGCCAGCTGGCCGACCACTCCTCCGCGTCGGCCTCGACCAGCGAGAACGCATCGGTCAGGTCGTCGAGGGCAGCGACCATCACGTGGCCATGGTCCAGGCTGACCTGCCCGCCCGCGAGCGCCGTGCCGACGCGGTGCCAACGCTGCTCACGGGCGACTCCGAGTCGCTGAAGCCTTCGGGCGGACGGGCCGGAGGTGTGGGTGCGGTGCGCGACCCACGCGGCCACGCTTCTCCGAGATCGACAGGAAGGTCGGGTCGCGGTCCGCGATCTTGTCGAGGAACGCCACCGCGCACCCCACGTCGGCGAGGTAGGGATGAGCCGTGTCAGCCATCGTCGCCTCCCGAGAGGACGTGGTGGAGAAGTTCGAAAGTGTTCGAAATGGCTCGGAAGGTAAAGAGTGAATCTGTGGAGGCGCGCGGGCTGCGACCATCCGGACAGTGACGACGACTAGTTGCCCGTCACCTCGAGGTCGACCAGAACGCCCGTCCACACGGCGCGCGTCGCTGGGTCGATGGGTCCGGGGGGCGGCAGGTAGCTCGACTCGAGGTCCTCGTAGCGGGCCGTGCCCGGGACGGGGCACCAAGCAGCGCCGTCGCCGGGTCGGTAGTCCTGCCACTCCATGCGGACCCGCTTCACGAGGCCCTCTGTCATCGGCAATCCGTCAGGGGCGTCGAGGTTGTTCGCTGAGACGACACCGATGAGGTCGACGGGGCCGGTGACTGGTCGGGGCGCATCCCAGTAGATGGTCGCGCCGTCGGCGTCGATGACCGTCGGATGCCTGCCACCCTCCGCTCCGGCCCACGGAGGAATGGCCCGGGCGAGACCGGTCAGCCGGTGGTGCTGATCGGGACCCTGGTCCCCTCGACTGCTCTCGCGGAACTCCAGCCACGCACCGAGCTGGTCACCCACGACGATGACGGCACCGTCTTCTTCCAAGTGCCAAGCGGGGACATGCACGGTCAAGCCCATGTCGCCAGTCTCCCGCACAAGCGCAACGAACCCGACCCCCCACACGGAGGGGCCGGGTTCGCGTGGCTGCCGCTCGTGGACTCGCCGTCACTCCCCGCAGGGGATCAGGGTCGGCCCACCTTCATCGGATGACGATGTAGGACGACAGTAGGACCGTCGTAGGACGACAGGTGATCGTCGGTCCGCGCGCTGGCGGTTGCTACTTTCCAACCAGCGTGGCACGTAGCCGAGTCCTGTGGACCCGACGTCTAGGGACACGGGTTCCGCGACACGCACCCTCCAGTTGGGTTGACACAGGAGGTAACCGGGTCGCCCGGCTCCGGGAGGTCTCCAGGCCGCTTGGATGCATCACTATCGATGGATGCGTTGGCGCGCCGCACGACACGGTAGCAACGGGGTGGGTGGTCCCCACCCGTAATGAGAGGGCAACAACAGGGCGGAGGTCCCGCGCACAAAAAGGTCAATCACCCGAGCATGAAAGACCGTTGGCCCGCCTGGTCAGGCGACAGGCAAGGGAAAACGCGGCGATGGTACCTGCCCCCAGAAGGACCACCGCAACAATCAACCCGCCCTGCACTGTGTGGAAGGCTCCACCCCACTCAAAGGCGCCGAGCACCTTCAGACCCAGCGGGATGAGCAGCGCAACAATCACTATCTCAATGACCCCTAGGGCGAACGCAGCAGCCGCGTAAGATCTGCAGCGGTTCGCCAACCTTTTCCGCTCCGCCCTGGTGTCGGGGGTCCGAGTGTTGAGGAGTTCGTTAACGACTGGCCAGACTCCTGCTAGATACGCGGCGGCGACCGCTAGGAGCAGACTTACGACCCCGAAAGCATCAACGATCTGCTGGTCAAGACTCGGTGGTTGCCTCATCCGCGGCGCGACCTCTTGGCTTTGCCCGGCCGTTCGCCCGCGCCTTCTGGGGGAACCGGCGGCTGAGGCATCCCCAGTTGTGCACGCAGCCACACGAACGTTTCCTGCGGAAGCAACCAGATCGCTCCATACTTCGGCTTGGGATCGGGCTGATCGCTCTCACGGCACATCGATAAGACGCGGTCTCGAACGAACCCAGGGGGAAGCCGCACCTCCCACTCTTCGTCCGCGGTTAGTGCCGCACGCCCCAGTTGCTCCTTGACGGCCCCGTCGGCGGATCCACGAAGTTCTACCGGGTAGCGAGCAAACGATGCAGCCACAATTCGGCGCGCTCCGGCAGGCGTCAACTTAAAGAGGCTGGCCACCAGTTGTTCGACTTTATCAATTGGCAATCCTGCGTTGACGAGGCACGCAACCCGAAACATTCTCAGTTCAGACATCGACGAGAACACTGCTCCGCCAGTGGCATAAGCGAGGGACTCCATTGCTCCCGCACGGAGAAGCGCGTCGAGGACGCTAGTCACATCGCTGAGACCGAGCACAGCCTCAAGACGCGCTCGATCTCTCTCGGGAACGGGAACCGAGATGCCAACGGCGGTGACCTGCTCGGCTAGCGGCACCTCAGCCGCGGAGTCCTGCTGTGGTCCAGCGAGCGGCTGGTCGGGCACCGTCATGTTGTCACCGTCCTCTATATCCGCTCGCTGCGAGGAGGCTCAGGGTGCCTCAAGGGCTCGCGCGATCCAATCCGGGGCAGCACCATTGCCGCTCGCGTCCTCAGCAGCGACGCCGACTTGCACGCAGCCGTGTCTCTCCTCAGGAGGTGGAAGGTACCCGGTCGCAGGCGCCAACCGCAGCCACTAACCCGAAGATGTCGACCGTCTGTTGCCCAAGAGATCCGAGCGTGCTGGACCGCGAGACCATCGATTGCACATGTGTTAGGAGGCAGACACGTCTGGCAGTGACGCAGCAACCATGTGCGTTGGCGGTCGCGGGCTTCTGAGTGCACGCAAGATGGAGCGACGAGTCTGTGCACCTCCATGCCGCGTGAAAGCGTCTCTTCGAATGTGACTGACGGCGAGGCTGGGGATTGGCCGACCGGCATGTGGCCAGACAGTCGCGACAGGAGTCACGTCGCGCCTTCCGATGTCGAGTACGGCAGACTCGACCGCGTGGGCAGGATCCGCATGCCGCACCGGTCGTGCGCGACGCGGAGATCGAGTAAGCGCCCTCTTCGGCTTCAATTAGGGAGAAAGAGTTCACGCCCCCAAAGCAGGGTAAATTCTCGGAGAATCCCGCCTAGGAAGCACGGGAGGAGTTCTATGGTTCGGGACGTGCCCACCGCGCCCCGCTCGGAGACTCACCTTGTCTTGGTCGCTTTCCCCGGACACCTATCGTTGCAGCCGTCACGAGGGCGTGTCCTTGACTGACGAGGTGCGGGCACAGGTTAGCGACGGGACCATCACCGTTCCCGGCGGCGGCTATCTCCGTATCCGACCCCTGGCGGTCCTGTTCAGAGCGATGACCAAAACAAAGAGGGTCACCCTAGGGTCGGAACCTAAGAAGGGGCCCTTCTCAGTTTGGGTTATCTGCCCCGGAGTTGAAGGCTCTGAGGAGGAAGAGGACAAGCCGCACGACGAGTTGTGCCAAGGCGAGGTCCAATGACGAACGTGTCCGAGCCAATGTCCAAAGCCAGAGCCCAGATGCTGCGCGAGTCGGCCAAGGAACTGACCCCGGAGAAGAACCTGGACCGGGCTAACGAACACACTAAGTTCGTCATCACCACCGTTGGCACGATCGGCACCCTCCTCGCCGGAGCCGGTGGAGTCACCGCTGCAATTGCCATCGGCCGCAGCACTCTGGACCTGTGCGGCATCCCCGTCGTGCCCGTCGGAGCGCTCGTCACCAGCATCCTCGCTGGAGTCTCGGTCGGTGTCGCACTCTGGGGCAGGCGCCCCAACTTCACCGACGTCAACCCCTCGCGGCTCGAAGACGTCGAGGCGTGGTTCGGAACTGAGATCGACCGCAAGAAGAGCCCAGTCACCTGGTCCGCCCGCATCTTCATCTGGTCCGCATTCGCCGCCGCCATCACTTCGGCGATAGCAGGAATCCTCGTCATCACCAGCGCGACACCACGCAACAACGCGTCCCTGTCCACCACAGTCGGTGACAAGGGTGCCGTCGCCATCGAACTTGGCGGAGCCGTCGACGGTGTCGACGAGGACGGCAAGGTCACCGTCAGCGTCACCACCAACGCACCCAGAAAGGGAGACGCCCCTCAGGAACTAATCAGCGTCGAGGTCTACCCCGATGTGGACGGCAAGGCGACCCTGAGCGGTAAGACCATCGCTCCCCCGGGAAGCACGAGCGCAACCGCCCACATATTGGCCGGTGCAGGCAATGACGAGACCTGGGACCTGCACGTCTCCTTCCCACAAGTGCCCGCAGCCCCCGACCCGGACGCGACAGCGAAGATAGCCTCTGCAACACCGGCCGCCATCTCGCTGCTCGCTAACTACCTCACCACGCACGACGGCAACGTCCCCTCCTCCATCACCGAGGGACTCGAGGGCCTCGACGTGGACGGATGGGTGAAAGCCCAGCAGGAACTCGGCTCCCAGAACCAACTCGGTCCCAGAGAACAGAAGAAACTCAAAGTCATCGTCGACTGGCACGACGCTGACCGGAGCGCGGCCCAGTTCAACCGCGCGGTTGGAACCCTCTTTGTCTGGGCACAGACCCACAAGAACACCATCCCGGACGCCAAGGTCAACGTGGACGGGCGCCGCCTCGGGCAATGGGTAATCAAACAACGTCAACGTTACGCTTCAGGTGACCTCACCACCGGGCAGATCGCCTTGCTCGAAGCGGTCCCCGGCTGGAACTGGCGGCAACCCTCTTGACCGGCTGCACCAGCGCACCAGCGCACCAGCGCACCAGCCGCAAGGAAGCACGGACCAACTCGTGCGGGCGCAGATCGACACCCGCTCCCGAAGGCGGTCGCGGCATCATGTCCCGACTCGACTACTGGCCCGCGCGGCTCCGTACTGGGGGCAGACCCCAGCGGTCGGCATCAGCCGGTGAGGACACGTTCCGCAACGCCTCGGGCCGAGACGACATCGACTGGGAGTCCAACGACGTGAGCCATCGGACCCAGGTCGCGGATAACAAAGGCTGCGCGCACATCCCAAGGTCCAGCCACCGAAGCGTGACCGCTCAGGCGAAGGACGTGGTCCGCCACGGCATGAGGGTCAACCGCGACGTCTTCAACGCTCATGAGCAACTTGGACAGATACCCCTTCGGCTGAAGGAATTCGTCGAGCGTGGAACGAATCGACAGTAAAGTTCCTTCGTGGACGAGATCCTTGTCTTCGAGGATCCAGAGGATCTTGCGATGCACGTCCACAGCAAGGTGGTCGATCTCCCGTCGCATCGTCGTTTGTCCACACCGCGCCTTGTGATTGATGGAGGCGTTGGGAACTCCGGCCGAATCGAGTCGGGCAGCGATCTGCTCTTCGAATCGCTTGCCGCGCTGCGCCTTCGCAGCCCTGAGCGCCTCCTCGAAGGCCGGGATTGTTTCCTTGCGATGTTTGCTGGTCGCGGGCCAGTCCGCGATCAGGAGGCTCGTCACATAGTGGATGACCGCTTGGAACATTAGGTCTCGGATGACGAATACCCAATCGCCGGAACGCACGATGGGGTGGGTAGTAAGGCGAACGGGCTGCCAGCGGAGCGCGCCCGGCTTTAGGTCGGTCAAGGCCACCGAGTCACTTTGGAACATGAGGTAGTCGAAGGGGTCGACGAAGTTAGCGCCATAGTTCGACGCAACCCGATGGATGTGGTCGCGTAGGTCAACGTATCGACACCGACCGACTTCGACGTCGCCAACCGCGTTCCTTAACTCGCCAAAAACGGATATGAGTTCGATAAGCGAGAATCCGGTGGCAACCTTCATCGCCTCGGAGAGCGCATCGAATGTCGGATCACCCGTCGCCCCACCGTCCTTGATCGCGTCCGCGATGGAGGCGTAGATTTCAAGGTCCCCCTCGTCGTAATCGCGCCGAAAGACCTGGGCGTGGGTCAGATGCTTGACCAGGTCAAACGCTCCCGGGACGTAGTCGATGTGCACGACGCGATTGTTGGTCGCTGCTTCGAGCGCGCCAAGCCAGCCAGGATCGGTCCGAGGGCGTTCGTCTTCTCGTCGAGCGATCTCTTCGAGCAATTGCAGGTGCGCGATGGTGCTGAACTGCTCAATGAGGAGATCCCGCTTCCGCACGCTGAGGGTTTTGGTGCCGAACCGGTCCAGGGTGACTGCTCGCTCAAGGGCATGCCGCGCATTCACGCGGTACGCACCCGGGGGGATGGGCACTCGGCGCTTCGACATCGGCGGCGGGATCGACGATCCAACCGGCGGGACCTTGTCCAAGAACTCTGAGACACCCAGCGCGAGTTCCATGACGATTGCCGTACGGGAGAACCTGCTGACCTCGCAATCCCAACGCCGCTGGAGCAGTTGAATGACGTCGCCTAGCCACTCGGCAAGTTCTTGTCCACGGAGACTGGACCTACCTCTAGGCAAGTCGACGCCTGGCGGGATGGACACATCCATGCGGTGCCGTACGGCTGCCAACACCCGGTGCGGAGCAGGGCCCATGTTCATCCGGCCATCATGAGTTCTCCACGTCTTTCGCGATGGCTGTTTCGAATGATCCGCCCCGTGAGAGCACGCCCGCCCAGCAGCAGGCTTGCCCTCCCGTAGAGCGCGACCGACGCAGTCCCGATCTGCGCGAGTGCGACTACCCTTGCCTCCTGCGTCAAGTTGTCGTCCTGGACATGGCGATGGGAGAGGTCCCATGGACAAGCAAGAGCCGGACGCCACGGGTACGGGTGGGACTACCCCGCCACTGGCGATCTCACAGGAGTTCGTCGAGGTGTTGCGATTCGGTGAGTGCTTTCCCCGCCGTGTCCCCGACCCTCCGGTGAACCTCGCAGCGGTCTGGGCCGAGGCACGCGCGCGACGACGCGACGACGCGCAACAGGGCTGAGCGCGAGCATCTTCAGGACGGAAACGTTGGTCGACGGCCCCGGGGTCGTTGATGTTGACGAGGGCATCGCGGGTCGCGCCGACCATGCATCGCAGGGAACTCCCTGCGATGCACCGACGCTGAAGAACAACGACTATCGCTTGAGCGGAATCGCCGCTCTAATCCGCGCCATGCTCCGATTGGCTCCGCGCGCTATGGCCGGCTGGATGGCTGCGGGTCGATGGCGCAGTAGCGGGGCCGCAACTCGGTCAAGAGGTCGAGCGCCGAGTGTGGGCTGCCGCCGACTTCTGCCAGGGAGACGGGGCGTTCGAGTTCTCCCTTGTCGAACGGCCGCATCCCTGGGCACTCCATCTCCCAGTGCTCGACCGCAGCGTGCACAAGTTCCGCGGGCGAGAGCAGGGGCACATTGTCGGTTCGAGTGGCAGCGATCTCTCGATTACTAGGCGTGTCCAGAAGCCCGATCGAGTATGGATTTGGATCCCGCGGGTGCCTCAATGACAAGAGTTCGTCGACTTCGCCGTTTTCCGTCAAACGAATCGTGATGACTACTGGAACTTCCGGGTCAAGCGAAGACATAGCCATAGAGTATCGGCGGCGCGGCCCCTGCGCCGCGGAACTCTGCGGCTGGCGGAGGCGGAGCACCCGGGTGAAACCATCGCGGGACCCGTCACTGCCCGGGAGCACGCCCCCTGCCAAGTGTTGGCGCCCGGCCCAGTGGCGGGGTCCCACACGAGAGGTACAGCCGGTGCTCCGATCCCCGATGGCCCGAGAACCGCCCGGTTCACTTCCCCGATCGAAGTACGTCTGGGCGATTCGGCCCGTCGCGGATGTCGGCGGCGGTTGCTCGGGGGCTGCCGGGGTCCCCCGCGGTGGCCTCCCGGTCTGACGCCTTGAGATGTGGGCGAGTCGCGCCTGGCGGCACCCCTGCGTCACACCCCGACCGGGTCGTCATGCGTCAGTTCAGGGGCGACGTGGGAAGTCCTGCTGGGGTGTCGTCGAGGGCGGCCGGGTAGAGGGAGTAGGTGACGTCGCCGCTCGGGGCGAAGCCGGAACCGCTGTCGACTAATACCCCGAGTCCGAGGAGGAGGTTGACCTCGGAGGTTGTGGCGGGGATCCGGAAGTTGGGGCCGATCGGAGACTTGTGTGCCTGGGCGATCAGGCTGGCTCGTCGTCGGCTGTCCAATCGCTGCGACCTAGTCGCCCGCGGGTGTTGACGGAACCGCGTCTCGGCTTCCTGGT
Source organism: Nocardioides ochotonae (assembly GCF_011420305.2). NCBI lineage: Bacteria > Bacillati > Actinomycetota > Actinomycetes > Propionibacteriales > Nocardioidaceae > Nocardioides > Nocardioides ochotonae. The sequence continues at coordinate 3,609,373 of NZ_CP061769.1, forward strand.
GCGCCTCGTCGCGGGCACGGATCTGAACTCGGCCCGATTCCTGGAACACGAGCAGTCCGGCCGGGGCTAGGGCTTCGTCAAGTTGGCGGGTTGCGGACTGCAGTCGTTCCTGGGTCCAATTAAGGCTGTCGGCGAGGGCGACCGCGGAGGCTTGTGTCTGGAGGGCCTGGAGGAGTGCCCCGAGCGTTGCGGCGTCGGTGTCCCGCGCGGCGGGGTCGCTTCCTGTCTCTGTCGCGCCTTCGCCTTCGGCGTTGAGCGATGGCTCGAAGAAGTCGCCGATGGATACGCGAAGGCAGTCCGCTACGCGCACCAGTGAAGCCACCGAGATTGTGGACAGGTCCGGGTTATCGCCATCTTCGAGTCGGCGATAGACGGGCACGCCCACGCCGGACTCAAGTGCGACGTGGCGAGAGGAGACCTCGCGTTGCATGCGGATGCGTCGCAAGCGCGACTGACTGAGTTCTTGGAGCGCCGGGCGGGCGTACGTTCGTCGCTCAGACATGGGTGAACAGCCTTTCGAGCACGACGGTGTCGTGAGGCACTCGTCGGTCGGCCGCAGACTTGTCGGAGATGAGGTTGGCCTCGCCGAGGTTGAGGCCGAGATCCGCGGCGGCCTGGTTGATGTCGTTGGCGATACGTCGCTCGGCGGGAAACGCGGCGTCGTGAGGCGACAGGCCATCGGGCATGCGGTGGATGAGGTGAGCGCGTAAGTAGGGGCTCGCGGTATGGGGCACGTCGATTCCGGCGACGCAGCGCGCTGGGTTGTGTCGCCATTGTGAGAGGTCGTCGATTGTCACCTTGGCGATGTCGCTGATCGTGGCCCCCGCCATGTAGAGGGCGGTTTCTGCGGCGCGTGAGGTTGCCTTCAGCCCGCGCAGCGCGACGAACAGGGATGCGTCGAGGTGATTGGGCGGGAAGCGGAGTAGCCCGTGGCGGAGCGCTCGCTCATCGAGGCCGAGGTACCAACCGCGGGCGTGGAAGGCGGCCTGTGCGGCGCGGGTGACGACTTGGACGTGTTCGAACCGAGGCTGCTCGACGATGAGCCCGTGCAGGCAGTCGCATGCCTCCGCCTTTGAGATCTCGGCGTTGACGGGCTGTGTCTGCTGCAACCAGTCTCGAACTCGCAGGTAGGCGTCGAGGTAGAGCAGGTGCACCTGGCGATAGGCCTCGGGCAGCATCTGTCGTCGACAGTCGGCGAGGAAGGTCCAGTAGACGCTCACGGGAAGTTGCCAGGTTGGAGCCGTGGTCGCGCTCGTCGGGACGGACGCAGTGTCGGCGTCGGCCGCCTCGATATCCTCGGGCCAACTGGTCGTCACGGGTGCGAGGTGTTGGCTTCGCCCCAAGAGGTCGTCGCGGTAGCCGTTGTCGACGGCGAGCAGGAGCGTTGCGGACGTAGGGGTCACCATGTCGGCAAGTGTTTGGAGCGCCTTGGCACTCATGTGTTGGGCGGCGGTGACAGTGACGAGTCTGGTTTGGTGAGCGGTGAGCCAGGTGGCCACCAGCCCGATTTCAGAAGATTCGCTCTTGAGGACTCCGCGTACGTCGTTGCGCTTGCCCAGAGCGGCCAGGAGGGCTTTCGCAATCTGGGCCGGAGTGTCTAGGTCAGGCCCGTCGACGAGGGTGATCGCCGACAGATCGTGAGCCCGAAGCCTGCGAAGCGCAGTGGACGGGAGGTCAGCGGGCGCCTCGACGATTGCTAGCGGATGCCCCTCGCAGACGAGTCGGTCCATCGATGGGGGAAGCATCGTTGCGGTGGTCATCAGTTGTCGTTCTTCTCGTCGATGACCGGCATGAAGGCGATCGTGTGGCGGACCTCGAGGGAATCGATCGGCCCGTTGAGGGTCTGCTGGTTGCGTAGGTCCTTGATGAGATCGAAGAACTGGATCCACTTGCGGATGCGACCCTTGAGATGCAGCCGGTTGACATCCTGAAACACGCGCGGGTTCGTGCCTTCGATGCCGGGTTCGAGGCGGAGGAGAAACGCCATCAGGTCCTTGTCGGGCATCTTGCCGACGTTGACGGTGACTGCTGCTCGGGAGACCAGTTCTGGGACGGTGGCGCCGACCTTCTTGGCGAGGCCGTTGCCGACGAGGATGGTGGGTAGGCCCTTGCCGGTGGCGTCGTGGGTGCGGTTCCAAAGGGCAAGGATGATCCGCATCGCAGGGACGGTGAGGTTGTGCACGTCGTCGGTGACGAGTACCGCGTCACGGTGCCGGATCTCGCTGGTGAGGTCGTCGCGGATGTCGGCGGCGGTTGCCCGCGGAGCGGCGGGTTCCCCGGTGGCGGCTTCCCAGATCTGGCGCATTGCGTCTCGTGGGGTGCGGGTGTCGATCAGGTTGGCATAGATCGGGTGCGCTGTCTTGTGGAGCCGCACGGCTTCGACGATGGCGGTGGTCTTGCCGACGCCGCGCGGGCCGTCAATGAGTGAGATGTGCCCGGTGCGGATTGTGGTGCGGAGCGCGAACCGGACCGCGTTCACGTCGGCGGTGGGCACATAGCGCGACGGCGGTACTGGCAGCGTGGTGCGCTTCGCGGCGTTGTTGCCGGACGTAAGGCCGATGGCTTCCGCGCTCGGCTCCCGAAGCGACCCTGCCGGTGGGGTCAGAGAGGTGGTCATGGGATGGGTTCTCCTGGTCTATGGGTGTCGAGGCGGGCGTAGTTGGAGGCTTCGCCGTCGTCAGGCGGTGATCTCGCCGGTGGTCGGGTTCACGCGATGTCCGGTGGCGAGGTCCTCGATCGGGTCGTGGTCTGGGTCGTCGAAGTCCACGCTGAAGTCGATCGAGGAGAGCAGGCTCTCGGCGAGAGATGCCTCGCAGTCCTCGTCGGGCTCCTCGGGGTAGGGCATCTCTGGCCAGTCGGCCTCGGGCACCCCTTCTGCGGACTGTCGCTGACGCTCGATCAGCACGCGGGCACTGTCGGAAGCGCGCATCAGGTCGCGGTAGGCCTCGGTGTCGGCGTCTCGCATCGCGACTAGAGCCGCCTTCTGACCCTGCGTTTGTTTCGCGGCACGTTGCACCGTGCCTTCCCACTTTCCGTGGACGAAGATCTCCACGGTGTCGAGGTCGTGCTCGTGGTAACGCAGTTCTACTTGCCGCGTGCCCGCGTCGCGTAGCCGCTTCAGGACCGGGCCTTGGTAGCGGTTCTTGCGGGCCTCGACTCCGTAGTGGTGGAGGTTGCGTGATTCCCGGCGCGACATCGCGTAGACCACCTCGTCCTGGGAGGCGCGCACAACGGGGATGCCGTGCTCGGCGTCGCTCTCACGCCACAGGTCGTGTGGGGTCTTGTTCCCTCGTGACTTGCGTGGGTTGCGGTTCTGCTCGTCGAACCATTCGCCCAGGCGCCGGTCGAGCGTGGAGAGCCTGACCAGGGATCGTTCCGGAAGAATCAGGCCCCCGGTGCGGCGGCTGTAGGTGTCGGCTCCGCCAGCATTGAAGCCCGGCATGTTCGGTGCGAACTTCGTGTCGATCTCTCGGTGGTGCCGCTCCTTGGCTCCGTTCTGCCAGGAGTGGTAGGGCTTGGTGAGTTGGCGCAGCACGTCGAGGTTCAGGAGTTGCTTGCTGACGGCCTTGGAGATGAAGTCCGCGCCACGATCGGTCCTGAGGTACTCCGGTTTGCCTCCGACGAAGACGCCGTCCGCGGTGTAGGAGCCCCGTACGGCCTCGGCGAGGACGTCGAGAACGGTCTCATGGTTCGGGTCGCCGAGGGTGAGCCGATACGCCAGAGTGACGCCGCTATAAAGGTCGTAGCACGTGGTCAGCCAGGGGAAGTCGGCTTCGCCACGCTGATCGGGGAGGACCCGCACGGCCAGTCGGGTGTGGTCCATTCCGAAGGCGTAGGCCCGGTAGGGGATGACTTCCTGGTTGTAGACCTGCTCGACGATCATGCCCTTGACCCCGTGCTTGGCCGCGGCCCGCAACGGTGTTGCCCACTCGTTGACGATCCGCTGGAAGGTGCGAAGGCTGGCGCCTCCCATGTCCACGTCGACGTCGAGGTAGTCGCGATATGCCTTCGCGGCGTCCCCATTAGCCATGAAGTAGGCCTGCTGGAGGCGGATCATGTCGGGCACTGCGATCTTCTCGCGGTGGCGCGTGGCATCACGGACGAAGCCGTCCTCGATGAACTCCTTCACCATCCGGCGGCAGTGCCCTTCGGAGATTCCGAGTGCCGCGGCGGTCTCCTTCGTCTCCCGTCCCGGGATTCGGCCGCAGTCGACCTTCATGATGGCGAGGGCCTTGATCTGCTGGGTGCGTTCGGAGTCGATCGGGAAGTGTGAACGCAGCACTGCCGGGGCATCCGCGCGTGCTGCTGGTGCGGGTCGGAGGGCAACGCCGTGCTCGATCTTCGGCATCGTGAGGGTGTTGGCCTCGTTCGGAATGACCGGTGTAGCCGGGTATCCGGCCGGAACGGTGTTGGCGATGCCAACGGGGGACGTACCGATCCGGCGAACACGACGAGACTCCGCCGCCAGGCCGGCGCTGATCTGGCGTGTCCGGGCGGCCGCCAGGTCACGGGCGCCCTGCTCCGCTGGGGACAGCGGGCGGCGCACGAGACCGGGATTGGCGGAGGAGCGCATCCGGCGCTTCTGCGATGCGGTTGCCACCCGCTTGTTGCGTTTGATGTTGGGGCGCGTCGCGGCCAAGGCATCGCGCGGGGCGGGATCGGCGAGCGGCGTGGACTGGGACGGTGCGGCAGCGCCGGACGGCGGATCTGCGATGGCCATGTTCTTGGTCCTCGGGTGGATGGGAGGGGTCGGCGTCGACGGCTAGGCGGATGCCCGGATTCCCGGCGAACGCCGGGTGCGGGAGTGACTGGGGTTGTACCGGGGACGGGCGTGGACCTCGCCGCTCTTCACCTTCGCGGCGAGAGCACGGTCCTTGACACCGTTGGTCAGATGGGAGAGGTCGACCGGTTCGTTGAGGTGCGGCCAAAGGTCGAGGGGCCCCTGTGGGGTCGGCGCCAGCAAGGTTCGGTCGTTGGCCGCTCGTACCAGAGTCGTGCGATGCAGAGCCCCGAAGGGGATGACCCGCACGCCCTTGAAGTCGTCGCCGAACTTCGCGTAGCCACCCGCTGCCTGACGCAGTGCCTGGTCGAGGACGTTGCTACTGAGGTGTTCGATGCTGCCGCTATGGGTTTTGATCTCGTCGAAGAAGACGGCTCCGGTCTCGGGGTGCTGCCACGCCAGGTCGGTTCGGCCCTGCCCGGTCTGGAACTCCGCTCCGATCAGGATCCAGGGCTCGGCGGGCGCGAAGCGGCGCAAGTAGCGGCACGCGAAACCGGTAGCGGTCTGCTGGAGGCTACGGCGACGATTGTGGTTCTCGCCGTTCACGAGGCTTCCCGCCACGTCGAGCACGTACTCGACAAGATCGATCGGCTGGATCGTTCGCAGAGCCGGGGTGACGATGGCGAGGACGGCGTGGGTGAGCAGACCGACGTCCTGAGCGCGGTATCCGGACAGTTCTCTGGGAAGTGCAGTTCCTGGCACGAGGACTCCGATCGATGCGGCACTTCGAGGCACTGTCCGCGCCCCGGACCGGGGCGTCGGGGTCTCCCCCACGACGCACGGCCCACCGGGGCTGAGAAGTTCCTGCTGAAACGCCTGGGCCTCCGCATGGCTGCGACGCGGAAAGCGATGAGTTAACGGTGCAGGACCCTCGGTGGGGTTCGTGGTGTTCGTTGCGTGGGTGGCCTCGGCGAGGCGACTGGTGGTGGTCACGTCCAAGGGATCGGCGTGCTGGACGTGTCACCGGGAAACGGGGCCGGTTTGGGCCGACTGCGATTGCAACCTACGCTAATAGATGGGACTACCGGGGACAAGAGTGAGGCGGTCAAGCAGTTGCGCGCAGAAGATGCCGCTGCGCAGGGCACACCCGATCGCGATGCCGGGGTTGTGTCCCGTGGACGTGGCCCTGCCACGACTAGCGCCGACGCGGCCCGCTTGTTCGGTAGCGATAGCGGCGCAGCGCACGTAGTCTCCAACTGCTGCAGCGCTCTTGACGTCGCGGATGCACAAGATCCCTCGATCGGACGCACCTTCGGCATCGAAGCGCTCAACCCCGCCTCGGCTTTCGGAGCCGCAGGCACCGACGGAAGAGGTCCGCTCCAGGGCGGGTCAAGTTGCCTAGGAGTTCTGATCGCCAGCGGCAGGTTTGCGGAGGACGCGGAGAGCGTTGACGCTGATCCGCCCGAGCACCGCGCCGCCGCAAGCGTCACGAAGAGCGCGGCGGGAAGCGGACCGCTCGCCGGACAATCGTCGTCCGCGCTACCTGAACCCGGGCGATGGTACGACGACCCTGCCGAGTTTGAACTCCTAGATATTGGGGCGCGACCACGCCGTCCCGTAGAGCCAGATCTCAGCAACAACTTCAAGCCCCACCCCGGCCCGCCCTCGGATCGATTGCGGGTGCGGGCACGACCCAGCGTGAAGGCGCTCGCCCCATGGGGCGGCAGGTTCTACTGGTGCGCCTTCTGCAACTACGTCAACACCGAATCCGAGAAAGGCGCGGCACGGTGCCCGCGGCACAAGCAGGACTGGGAACGACGTCGCAAGGCTCTACAGCGTGCATCTCGAACCAGTTCTCAGGTCGCCGACCCGACCGAAGAGACATCGGAGCGCGCAGGTGAACGGGATGGGGTCAGTCAAGACAGCGCTCTTCGGGAACTGGCTGCTTCGGCCAACCGGGCACGACGCGCCGCCCGTGCGGTCGGCCTTGGTCTGAAGCGCCCGGTGTCTGCGCACGGCGTACGTGCCCGCGATCGCGACGCCGAGGATCTGATGAAGGCCACCGAGGACCTGCTTCGCCATGTCGCGCAACTCGCAGCACGATCGCCGAGTGATCCGGGCTAGTCGCGCCATCGACCCTACGGGCCCAAACCGAACTGCGACGGCGATCTGGCGCATCAGCGCACCTCACCTCGGCTGCTGAGACGACCGAACCTGGCTACCTATCCACATCTGGCGTGCCCGGATCATCTCCTCGCCCCGGCTCCGCCGACCCCGCCGCTTCGACATCCGCAGCGTCATCATCCTCGGAGACGCCACCAGGAGGCGCATCTGCCGTCTGGCTGCCCGTAGGTCGACCAGTTGAACTGGCCCCGCCAGGCTCCGAGGCATCCGAGTTCTCAAGGCCGTCCGCTTCCGCGTCGCCATCGACCAGATCCGGCGGAACACCGTCGGGTGGTGCCACCCCCGCAGCCGGTGCCGCGTCCCCCACCCACGCGCCTGCGACCAGGTCGGCGCCCGCTTCACCTTCTAGCCGAACCGCGGCCCTCTCCCACCTTCGGGGGCTCGCGCCGCTGAGGGCGATTTGCTGCAGCACTGCAACCGCGCGAGGCGAGTACGTCGGCTCGCTTGGGTGCGGACGGCTGTCCCACAGGCGCGCGAGTGAGTCGAGGATCCCGTGCTCGTGGCCGGCGCTCTTAAGGTGACGGCGCTCCTCGGGGCTGATGGCGAAGTTCTGGTCCACCAGCCGGTCGAACGATGCGAACACCACCCGGTCGCCGTCCCACCTGAGCCAGTGCGCAGCCCTCGTGGCGTCGTCGTTGTTCTCCTTGCCGTCCTGCTTGGCGAGGAAAGCGCGGGCGTCCGACTGCGACATCCGACGCCTGACCACAGCACCACGATCGAAGTGGATTACCAGGACACCATGCAGGAACGCTGACAGCGGGGCCGTCACGTCTCCCGGATCGACGTCGTCCGTGCCGTCCGCGGCGTGAGCGCCTGGAGCAGGTTGGTTAACAGGTTCCTCGGTCAAGACTCCTCCAGGTCGTCCGTGCCGTCGGGCCGATCGCCGTGCAGAACAAGGCCCTGGCCAACCACGAGCGGCGCGAGGGCGAAAAGCCAGTACCAGTCGCCCGAGCCAGGGAGGCTCCATCTGACTGCTGGCGTGGCACACCGGAGGCGAACACGACACGCCCCGGGCAGTTCGTCTTGTTGCCCGCTCGCACGACACATCCTCGCGACCTCTAGCGCCGGGCAACGCCCGCTTCCTCGCCACCACTTGATCGTCATTCGCGACGCCCAATGAGAGCAATAGCGGCTTCTAAGCCGGAGCCGATTGACACCGAAACGGAGTCGATTGACACCCGAAGACGACCCGGAACCGGTCTATGGTCCCGCTATGCCCAACGACCGGCATCCGCCAAGTCGCCTTCCGGTCCGGACGAGCGCGGAGTTGGCGTGGGTCGCCGCCCATGTGGAGGCAACCGGAAGGCTCCAGTTCCCGCGCAGCGGGCACCCCTCACAGCCGAACGGGCCCTTCGTCCTCTCGATTAACAGCCTGGGCCACCACACAGCGCACACGCTGATGACCCTGATCGGCGCGGGCTACCTCGAGGCCGGAAGCGGCAACACGAACTGGCTGCGGTACCGACTTCGAGGCCGTCTCCTCGTCTCCGAGGTGCTGACCCAACTAGTCGCACTCATGAACCCAGGCCCCACACGCACAGAAGCACTCAAACTCCTCGCCGTTTCCTACGGCCCACCGCCAGTCCGGCTATGTACAGCACCGCGATGTGGCCGGCTACCCACCCGACGAACACCACTCTGCGGGTGGCACCAACTCGACCTCCCTCTCCTAGGCTCGCAACAGCAAGGGCACTGTTCGCTATGCGGCAGTGCAGTCGGGCCCCCTCCCAACCGGCCCCCTGATCCCCTTCCGCCGGGCTTCCTCCGAAGCGGAGCGCTGTGCCACCAGTGCGCAGAGACCGTCGCATGCCTGGACCAACCTGATCCGAAATCACCGTGACGAACGAGATGCCGCTCAGTCGCTGTCCGGTGCCGCGGGCGCTCCTCCCCGCAGCCGCCGGTGCGCGGCTCTAGCCGCGGTGATGTAGCACCCGGCTCTTGCTCGTCCGAGGGACCCTCCGACCGACTGCCCTCACCGAAATGGGTCAAGCCACCCAGTCTCGTCAGCCCGAGGTGTGTCCCTGAGCGTGAATCGATCAGAAGTTCCTGACCGAGGGAGTGACAGCCGATGCTCGAGTCCTTTCGCGGAGCGCAACCTGTTAGGTCGTGTATCCGTGCATTCGTCGTGCTGTCGGCTGTGATGACCGCGGTGGGAGCCACCGCCCTCGTCCGGGTGTCGGAGCATCCAGCCGCAGCCAGTAACGCCATGGTGGCACCTCCCTCTGGGTGCTCTGACGTGTTGTTGCTCGGAGCGCGTGGGTCCGGGCAGAAGGAGGGCCAGGCGCTCGGCTACGGCCAACAGGTCAACAACATGCGCGCCTTGATCGCTCGCGCACTTGGGGACCTGCCAGTACCGCGCACCGTGACGGCCGTTCCGCTCAAGAAGAAGGGCTATCCGGCCCACGCTGTCGGCATGATTGCTAGCCCCTTCGTGGGCCCGCTGGGCTACCTCGTCGGTATCGAGGCTGCGGCGATTCACACCGTGGGGCTCCTCAAAAAGCATGCGGGCAAGTGTCGAGACCAGCGCATCGTCCTTGTGGGCTATTCCCAGGGCGCCATGGTCATGCACCGCTCTGCGAGTCTGCTCCTCCAGAAGAACATGCGGGCGGTTTTCAGCCGCATCGACGGAATCGTGCTGCTCGCGGACGGCTACCGCGCGAGGCGCAGTCGCACACATCTTGTGGGCAACGCTGACTGGTCGCGAGAAGGTATCGGCAATGCCGTATTGGCTCTCGCGAAGCCGCCAGACGTCGGGGCGCCGCTGGCCGGCGTCACGTGGTCGGTCTGCCGAAAGTTTGACCTGGTGTGCGACTTCCGCCCCCAGTTGTTGAACGCGAGCGGCCTTGTGTCCTCGGTCGGGGGAGCCCGGATCCACACCGGCCCTGACTACAAGAACGGCGCCATGGTCAACGCCGTCGCCGCCGAAGTCGTCAAGAAGATCCGGGATACCCCGAAAGCCACGCCGAAGTCGCTCCTGATGAATGGGTCCACCCACACCCCCATTAACCACACCCTGGCCGCCGACGTGACACCGCGCCGCACAGTGGAGTGGCGCTTCGCGCCCGACGCCGTGGTACCAGACGGATTAAAACTCACCCGGCGGGGCAAAGCCTCCGGGTACTTCCGCACACCGTTCAGCAGCCGCGTCACTGTCCAGTACCGGACAACCGGCGGGAAGTGGCAGGACGCCAGCCTCTCCGTTCACATCAGCGAGGACGGCGGAGGCAACGACATCCCCTCCGAGCCGCCTGCAGCAGCCTTCGCGATCGACCGCGCCACCGACCTAGACGGCCAGTACTTTGTCGCCACTCCATCGGCGCGGGGTGCATGGCTTGTCTGGTGGCAAACCGACGACGCCACCGGCTTCCGTTGGATTCACGCGGACGGCACTCGGGGAGCGGAAATCGAGCCCGGGACGAGAGACCTCAGACACGTCACCTCAGTCGCATCCATGAGTGACGGCAGCATCATCGTCACCGGCTGGGACAACCGACTCTCTTCATCCCACGACCGCATCTATCGATTCGGGCCATCTGGAGTCATGGCCACCCGCGACCTTGGTGGAACCACCGGCGGGGAGAAGAAGTCAGTCACCGAGGGTACCGACGGCTACCTGTACCTCTACCACGGCAGAACCGTTCAACGCCTCCACCCGAAGACACTCACCACTCTCGCGACCCTGCACCCCGAGGCAGGCCCCAGTGCAAACCTCGCCCCGACCGCTGACGCGCTCGTAGTCATGAGGGACGGCGACAGTGTCACCAGAAGCCTCTACCGGATCCCCTATTCCGCCTTCGACGATCCCGCAACGTACGACCCCGCCTCGGGCGGCGAAGTATCGCCCATCGCTGAACGCGACTACGCGCTAGCGAAGGTCGCCAAGGACGGCACGGTCGTCGACGCCGACATCAACTACGGGACGTGCGCGGAGGTGCAGGTCGGATACCGACACGCCAACGGCAAACGGCTTGCCTTCACCCTCGCCGGACTCGCAGGCAAGTCCGACAACTGCAGAATCGAGGACATCGAAGCCCTCTCCGGCGGGTCCGCCGCTGTCCTCGTCACAGTCGACAACGGCGGCGTACTCGCCTTCTTTGACCGAAACGGCGAGATCATCAACCTTCACGAGTTCAACGACGATGTAACGCACATGACCATTCGTGCGGACGGCGACCGATCCGTATTCTTCGCCTACGCCCGCTGGCGATACTGCCCGCAGGCCCCTGACGACCTCCTCGCCTTCTGCCCCAGTGCCTACCTCGAGCGGTACGACACAACGGGCACCAAGCACGAGAGTCAATCTTTGGGCGACATGACCACCCCCGCCGCCCGAAATATGTGGGGCGTCTCTGCGATCAGCCCCGGTGCCAGCGTTGTTGGTATCTCAGCATTCCGCTACCTCAAACCCGCCCGGTACATTGGCGTCCACTACCTCTCGAGCCAGGTTCAGGAAACGTTTGAGGTTCTCCCCTTCGAAACCTCGCGAATCCCGTTGAAGCCCCTCTACTGGTATTGAGTGGAGAGCGCGCCCCGGACGTTGGCCGGTGAGCACGCGGGGCTTGGGAGGACGGAACGCCGGGGGGGGTGATGAGGATGCCCGGTAGAGGCTGTGGGGCATGCCCAGACCATCGGCTTCCCGGTGTGGTCTGTCGCGCACATGGACCCACGTTCCGGATGGGGAGCCGGTGTCAAGAAGGCCGACGATCTCACCGCGCCCGGGAGCGACCACTGGCGGGACCGGCGAGGGGCACCGGAAGGCACTCGTACTGCTCTTTACGCACCGAGATCCCGATCGCCGTGTCGGCATCAAGCGTCAGGCTGAGGCAGCACCTCACCCAGATCTAGGACCCGGCTGGGCTCTCGCCGGAGACCCGCGGACCCCGGACCCAGTTACCGGCGAACCCCGCGCTGGGCAACAGACCAGTCGTCATCGACAAGTGCGGTCTCGCACTGCGCGAAGGAGGTCACAAGCACACGTTCCGGCTCAGGCATGGTGGCGAGCCTCTCCGCGCCCGCAACAACAAGCGCACTGTTCGCTGTACGGCACTGCAATCGAGAACCCTCCCAACCGCCCCGGGCTTCCCTTCCGCCGGGCGTCCTCCGACGCGGAGCGCTGTGCCACCAGGCGTAGAAAACGTCGCCTGGGACCAAACCTGATCCGAAGAGTCACCGTGAGGAAAGGAGATGCCGATGGGGTCGCGCGCCCCGCCGCTCGGGATCAGCCCGCTCCGGGCGGGTAGGGCTGGTGCGCGTTCCATGCGCGCAGGTGTAGCAACTTATGTGGATGTATAGCGTTCTCCTATAAGTCCCTATAAGTCCCTCCAATCCCCGTCCGATGGGCAGTCCTCGACCACCTCTGAGGACCGGGTCTCCTCCCGCGAGGGTGGCGATACGGCCGTCGCTCTCACTTACTTCAGCCAACGGCCGTGTCCAAGATCCAGCGTGGAGAGCGGGAACACCCCGCTCGATTACGTTGAAGAACGCCGCCACTTGTGGCTTGTCTTTGCGTTCCCGGTCAGCGGTCTTGGCGAGGTTGCGGACTCCTGGCGCACCGAGTTACTGGCGGTGGCGCGCTGCCCAAGGCCGTCCCAGTCATCGACCACGGTCACGCCCGGCGCGTGGCGCTCCACCCAGGCGACGTGCGTCGGCCCGTCGACGTCGAGTCGGCCAGCACCGGGATCCAGTGGGCGAGCAGCGCAGCCTCGCACCGCCGGTCGCGGGCTCGGCGGTGCCGTTCGGCGGCTCCGCGGCCGCGTCGTTAGCGCCCGCGTCCGGGAATGCGGTCAGGGCTCCGGCCCTTTGGGGTCGTCGGTCCCTCCAGCCTGTCCATCGCGCGCGCCTCGACTTGTTGGACGTCTACCGGTGCGCTCTAACTATGGCTTCCCGTAGGACCTATGACATGCCGTAACGTCCGGGGCCTCCGCCCGGTCCAGCCTTGGACCCACGAAGGCGACCGGCCTCTGCCGAACGTCATAATCTTGTTGTGACTGCAGCGACTGATGTGACCACCCGAGTCCGAACGCTGCTTGACAGCCCGGCGCGAGCCGATCTACACCACCTCCTGCGCATCGACCCGCACTGGAACGCGGCGAGCCGCATGTTCGACACCGGCTGGTCCTGCCGCGAACACACCGTCCTGACCGGGGTCTTGCTTGCAGCCGAGGGGGTCGCATCCGACTTCGTATTCGGTGCGAACATGTTCATCGTCGGCCCGTCCTCTGAGGGAGCCTCCCCGTACGGCGTCGGCAACGACGCGCCACAGAGCACACGAGGCCACAGTTGGCTATTGGTCCCTGGCTTCGGGGTAATCGATATAAGCCCGCGTCTAAACGAACGATTCCCCTCCAATCCTCGCTGGCAGCCCATCATGGCCAAGGCCGGCAGGCTAGGCGACACCTGGCTGGTGGATGGCAGACCTGGCGTAGTCGTCGAAGCAGCGGACTTCGCCGAGTACGGGCAGGAGATTCCCAAGGCAACCCATGTGGTCGACGGCTATACAGCCGTCTACTGGCAGCAGGAAACCCTGCCATTCAGCATCGCGATGGTGGAGGCGGACTGGGTCGACTCACCGCTGCGGACTCGGGTCAAAGCGAGTGACTTCGAGGGTGCCTTGCTTCGGGCCGGGACCCATCTGTGGGCGCTGAACAAGGGACTTCGCCGCCCGCTCGCGACCGTGTCTCAGTCCAAGGCGTGGCGGTTCGTCTCCGAGATCGACGACACTCTCGTGGACGAGTTCACCGACGCCGTCCTGGAAGGACTCGGCCACACGGTCTGACGGTATGCGGTGATCACCGTGGTGCATTCACCTTGGCCCGTAAACCGCGGTGGGGTCACCGACCTTCTCCTCCCATGCCGGACGACGGGGTCAACCGCGTAACCCTCCTAGCCTGCACGGACACCAGGTAGATCGGCGGGCCCTCCATCGTGACCTGCCAAAAAACCCATGCCCCGAGGTGGGACCCTGTGCCGCGGCTGCGCAGAGGCCGTTGTTCGCCTGGACCAACCCGATCTGGAATCACCGTGACGACATCCGGAGGCAGGACTAGCCCACGACTAGGCGCCGTTAGCCGTCCTCGCGTCAGCCGCGCAGCGTGGCGATAGCCGCGGCCAATCGGGGCGAAGACCCACAACGTTCACGAACCGAGATGTCAGGCACGATCGATTCTGCGCCATGCAACGCCTCGGCTGAGATCGCGGTCAATGATTGGACGCCTACAGTTCCTCTTGACCCGGATCGACGAAATTGATGAAGTCGATGCCATCGTGGTCGCTGCGGGACCACACGACCTCCCACGCAGCACCCCAACATCCGTCGCACCGCGTTCTTTCGGCGTCCAGGGATGTCTTCTCTCCGCAGACAGCGCACTCTCCGACGAGTGAGCCGCATGAGTCGCAGGTCCCAGCCTTCACCGCGCGACCGGCTTCACTGCTGTAGTCGCCCCATGTGATCTCACCCCAGCAATCGGGATTTGGGCAGTCGTCTCGGACGAAGTCGTCGGCAATGTCGGCCCAAGGCTGAAGCAGGTCGACATCCCGATCGCCGAGGTCTCGCAATTCAATCTTCGGGTGGATGGATCCCTTCGCCCGCGCCTTTGCGCCCGCGTCGAAGCCACCGAAAGCGTAGAGGACGCCTCGATCAACCCCGACATCGAGAACCTTGCCTACGAACTCGTCGACCACCGCGATACCAAGCGCCTTCTTCGCGTTGCGCTTGCACTCAATGGCGACCTCGAAAGTTGAGCCACCAACGGTTCCTGTTACCCGAACATCGATCTGCCTCTTTCGGCCACTGAATCTCCCGGAAACCTTCACATCGTGCTCAACCACTGCCGAGTCATCAAGTTCGGCCACGAAGGCGGCCACGTCCTTCTCGAAGATCTTCCAGGCGGGATCGCTCTTCGTGACTTCTTCTGGCACCCCGCCCTCCGGCATGGCATCAGGATACTGCGCTGGCCGCCGTGGCCGGTGTAACTCGGCAGCACCCTGGTCAACGATGCGCTTCCTTCTCCTCGCTCCGATTAGAGGTGCCACAGGTCCGACGTGGTTCCTGGTCGCCACACCGAGAGAACCACGGAGCGGCTGCACGAGAGGCCACGACGAGCGGATCTACGTTCCCGCGCCACGACTACCGCCGCGCCGACCCTCAGCCCGTTGGCGGTCTACTCTGGCTCGGCCGCCCCGTGGCGTGGGGCCCGGTCGTGTCAAGAGACACGCCGCGTCCTGCATCGAACGTGCGTTCGGTGCGAGTAGGCTTGCACCTGTGTCCCAGACTGCTCCCAAGTTCAGGTTCGTCGACCTCTTCGCAGGCATCGGCGGTTTTCACGCGGCCCTGAAGTCGTACGGCGGCGAGTGTGTCTACGCGGTCGAGATCGACAAGGAGGCAGCGCAAACCTACGCGCGGAACTGGGGTCACAACCCGTACGGGGACATAACTGCCGACGCGAATGACGACGTTATGAACGTCCCCGAGCACGACATCCTCTGCGCCGGATTCCCCTGCCAGCCCTTCAGCAAGAGCGGCGCTCAGCACGGGATGGAGGAGGCGCGAGGCACGCTCTTCTGGAACATTGCCCGCATCATCCAGGTACGCAAGCCTAAGATCGTAATGCTGGAGAACGTCCGTAACCTGGCCGGCCCCCGGCATATCCACGAGTGGCAGATCATCATCGAGACGCTGCGGGACGAGGGGTACCGGGTCGCAGAGAAGTCCGCGGTCTTTTCGCCACACCTGTTGCCGCCCGAGTACGGGGGCCGCCCACAGGCTCGCGAGCGGGTCTTCATCACCGCGACTCTCATCCCGGAATCATTCGAGACCGATCCCCGACTGGAGTTCGAGCCAGACCCCCTGACGTTGCCAGGAACGGATTGGGACCCGCGGGAGGGGTGGGACATCGAAGACTTCCTCGATGACGCCCACAACATCCCCGGCTGCAACCTCACGGAGGCTGAACGCCTCTGGATCGACGCGTGGGACGAGTTTGTGCAAGTCATGTGGGAGGAGCGGGAGGGACGACGCCTTCCGGGCTTCCCGCTGTGGGCGGATTCCTGGCTCGACGTTCGTGACGCGTGGAAGCGAGACAAGTCGCGGGTCCCCGACGAACCGCGAATCCCGACGATCGACCCGACGCTACCGTCTTGGAAGCGCTCGCACCTGATCAAGAACTACGAGTTCTTCGGGGCACATCACAGAGTCATCCGAGCCTGGGCCGAAAAGTGGGGCCTGTATACCGATTCCTTCCCGGCTTCCCGCCGAAAGTTGGAGTGGCAGGCGCAAGAGACACCTCGACTCTGGGACACCGTTATGCATTTCCGGCCGTCCGGCATCCGCGCGAAGGCACCCACATATCTCCCTGCACTCGTCGCCATAACACAGACCAGCATCGTGGGACCTCGTGAAAGGCGAGTCTCCCCGCGGGAGACAGCCCGTCTCCAGGGACTTCCGGACACGTTTGATTTCGGAGGTCAGCGCCCGGCCGCGACGTATAAGCAGATGGGCAACGGGGTCAACGTCGGAGTCGTGTGGAACGTCCTTCGTGAGCACGTACGCCGCGACGCCTGGCTCCTCAAGGGCCACGGCGCGATCGGCGAGTCCATCCGCGAGGCGGTTCTCGACGTCGCGCCGCGGTCCCCCGACGGGATCCTCAAGGAGCATCAGCCGACGGGATAACGACACCGAACGCTTGACGCTGTGGCCAGCGGACTTGAAAGCGTTCGACGCGCTGGGTGGACCGCACGGTCGCAACCCCATAAGTAGGACCGCGGGTCCCAACGAAGAGCGTCGCTACCACCCGCCCACCCAGTTAAAACGACTTCCGGAGAATCCGCCGTGGTAGAAATTCGCATTGATGGCGTTGTTGGCAGCCATGACCGATCCGATCGCCGCCTTTTCGGTCGCGGGCTTCACGACGTTGGAGCCCGCGACGTAGACGATCCCGCTGCCTGAGGCCGGCACTTCGACCCAAGATGCTAGTTGGCTGATCCCGCCCCGGACAGGGTCGCGCCAGCCGGTCAGTTCGTGGATCCAAGTGAGTGCTCGCTCCAAAGTGCCACGATCTGCACCCGCCAGGTTCCAGTCGTCGTTTAGCCAAGGCTGAACTCCGCTGGCTTGGCGCTCACGGTCCAGAGCGTTGACAGTGTCCAGAAAGTCGTGCGGGCGCATGGTGTCGACGAGGCGAAAGACTTGCTCCGTGAGGCTCGCCGGGCCGACTGCGCCGGCCATGGTCGCCCACCAGATGCGCGCGTTAAAGCCGTACTTTGTGTACGTGCTCACGCCTCCGTCGCAGTTCGCGACGAGCCATGGCAAGTAGTGCCGGTCGAAGAACTTGGGCGCGTGACCTGCCGCTTCCAACATGGCGAGCAGGATCTGTGCAGTGCCCAGGGGGTATTTGTACTTCGAGGACGTGGGCTTGTAGGCGTCCTCGTAGCATCCTTGGGTGCCAGCCCAAACCGATGGCAAAGCGTAGAGATGCTTGGATGCGCCCGCGTCCACCATTCCGTCCCAGATGGAGAAGGCAGACCGGAGCCCCCGCAGACGTATCTGCTTGTTGCCGTACTTCACCACGTGGTTGCTCAACGAGTCGTGGCGGAGGCTAAAGAGGTCTACTGCTACCAGGTCCGTAGGCATCCCCGACACGACCGACGGGTGAAGGATGATTTTCGTGGACTCGACGACGAAGGCGACGATCTCCCAGTTGGGAGCAACCGAGCCAAGCATCGCGGCCGACACGAGGCCGTCGATGTCCGCGCTCACCACCATGGGACGCGCGGTCGCAAGGCGCTCACCTAGTTGGTGGGCGCTGGACGCCTTGTCTGACCCGTCGAGTTCCCGGCTCAGTGCGTCGATCGCTAGGCGCCTCCGCGCGGATGCAGTGTCTTGGATACCGCCCACATCATGCCCCGAGACGGCGGACGAGCAGGTCGAACTGCTCGGCGTTGATCGCGCCCGAGTCGCGTTGGGCGATGAGGGCTTGCAGTTCCGAGGTGAGCGATCCTTGCACCGGCTTCGCCGCGTTGAATAGGCGAGACAACTGGGGGAAGCGCTCTCGGCTCAAGAGAGACTCCACGTAGTCCATCCATGGGTCATCCTGGCCCGTGCCAGGATTCGTCGGCATCGAGCACGCTGCCACGCACTCCGGATGCTGCTTCGCATGTGCCTCGACGACGCGAAATGGCAAGACGGTCGCATCGGACTTGACCTGGACCTCCCGGCGGACATCCTCGTGCGTCTTCGGGTCGCAGAACACGACCCCAGGTAGGACCGGGCTCAGGAAGACGACGGGTTCCGTGAAACCTGCCCCCGGACCGCCAATGCCATTGGTCAATCGGAAATCGCTGCGCTTTGTGGTGTTTTTGACCGACCACAGGCCCCGGGCGTCCTCCCGGAGATCCCGCAGGTCGAACCCGTTGGCGTTGTGACCAGCGGGGATGGAAAGAACGCCTGCGGCGAAGGCGACGGACGCCAGGATCCACTCCACAGCCGCCCCGGATCCGAAGCGGTTAGCGCGATCGGTCGGATTGACGCGCCTTACGTTGAGGTCGAGGGCCGCTTCCAACTCCGCCCTGAGCGCGGGCTGCCTGAGCAGCGCATCACGTAGATCGTCGAACGCCTTAGACCCGCTGCTTCTGGACACGGCCAACATTGGATCACGTCCCCGATCGACTGTCCTCCGGTTGGGGCGCAAACCGCGGCGCGGAGCCATCGGGATTGGTTAACTACTCCCATGCTTGACGAGATGGATGCGCAGGTGGTCTGGTGATCCGGGGATCCTCCATTCCGCGGCCCGGCAAGGAGGCCCTCGCTCGCGCCCTCGCGGCCGAACTGAACCTCCCAGCACCACCCCGACTGTCCGAAGGCAGCACGGTCGAGTCCGAGTTCCTAGGCAGAGTCTTCCGCGCGATTGCCGGTCGTGAGGCGATCGGCACGGCCTACCGGAAAACCGAGGCCATCCTCGCTCACCTCGGGCGCACCTATGACGGATCCTGGGACACCAGCGAGAACGCTCCTACCGGGGGTGGCAGCACAGTCACCGTCCGCGCCTATTCCCAGATGCTCAGCGCTTGCACCGGGCGCGACCGGTGCTTCATTGTGCCTCGCCTCCTCCGCGACTGGCGGACGATGCCCCTGCCCGTCGGTGGCCTGCTGCACCAGCGGACCCTTGCCGAGGCCGGTCCCGGCAGCAGGATCGTGTTTGCAGACCGCCACAGCGGCGCATTCACCGCGACTGCGACGGTCCGCTACGTGCACGGCTCCGCGCGCGGAGCGCCCTGGACGGTCGACCTGTACGACTACCGACCTTTCGATGTTCCGCTCAGGCAGGACGACATCCACATCACCGGCTGGGACATCCGAGCGGCCGCCATCACAGAGATCCCGCGAGCCTCCTTCGACGACATCCTGACGGAGGCGTTCCCGCGAGGGATGGTTGTGACCGTCGATGCCGACGAGATCGCCGGTACGGACGACGAAGTCGATGAGACCAGCCCCGACCCCGGCGGGCGCGTGACCGCCCGCCGCGCGCGGGAGGCATTCGACTCCTCGCGTGAACACCAGATCCTCGATTTGCCGACGTTGCCGAGTGGCCAGATTGCCGGGGTCCCTCCCCGCCCGGCGCAATATGTCGACGACGGGGACTATCTCCGGCCCACCCGAGGGAACGGCCGCGGTCGACGAGCGCAGCGCGACCCCGCTCGCGACCGCGACGCTGAGGTCATTGCCGTGCAGACGACCATCAAGGCATTCGAAGACGGCGGATGGGAACTCACGGCGGATCGACAGTCCGATGGAGTCGGCTACGACCTTGAGTTCTCTCGGGAAGGCACCACCCTCCACGTAGAGGTCAAGGGGATCATCGGCACCGCCCTCACGTTCAACCTCACTGCGAAAGAGAACTGGCGCGCAGAGAACGACCCGCAGTGGGTGCTCGCAGCCGTGACCAGCGTGCTCACGAACGGTGTGCGCTGTCTTCATACCCTGAGCCGCGACCGGGTGGT
The DNA here is from genome assembly GCF_011420305.2 of Nocardioides ochotonae. Taxonomy (NCBI): domain Bacteria; kingdom Bacillati; phylum Actinomycetota; class Actinomycetes; order Propionibacteriales; family Nocardioidaceae; genus Nocardioides; species Nocardioides ochotonae. The sequence continues at coordinate 3,629,267 of NZ_CP061769.1, forward strand.
GACAGCGAACCGGATCATCACGGGATATCGCGTGACGCTGTGAGCCCTCGTGGCGAAAAACGCCCAGCCGGTTCCAAATGGCCGAGTTGTACGCCGCCACTTCTGACAGGGCCCACGGAACGGACGTTTCGACAAAAGAACGTCGCGGCGGGCACACGATCTGTTAGTAATCTGGTGTGCCTTCGTCTGGCACACGGCTGGCTGTGCTCAGAGTGACGCTCTGCAACAGGTCGCCGTCGAGAGATCCGAAGGACGGACTGTGAAGTTCAGACGCCTAACCGCCGCCCTCGCCACTATGGCGTTCGCTTCTACTGTCGTTACGACGTCGCTGGTTCCTGCTGCCGCGAACGAGCCCTACCAGTCGGCGAGCGGACCTGAGACGACCACGTCTGCTGCTCCGCTGCCCCTTGTGTCGGTCGAGCCACCGGCATCCAACAAGGTCGCCAACCGGGCAACCGACACGCTCAGCCTGTACAAGCAAGCCGGGTTCATGCCCGACAAGTCGGTCCTCTCAGCGATCGCGGAGTCGGGCGAGTACGCTCCCCGCAAACTCGCGAGAGCCACCAGCGCCCTCGTGGAAGAGACACAGGACAACGAAGCACCCGAAGTTGGGCTGTCGTCGATCCGTGACGCTCCGACGACCGTTAACTCCGAGGGGCAGACGATCCCGCGCGGACTGGTGGACCATGTGGACCCATGGTGTGGTGGCTCAGGGGCCGACGGCAAGCGTGTTCAGATCGTGTATGTGCGCGAGCAGAGCCTTCCGGACAGGTATGCGCAGGTTAAGCCCCTTCTTCTCAACGAGGCCCGTTACATCGACGACGTCTTTGCCGTGTCGTCCGCAAAGACCGGCGGCGGCAAGCGCGTCCGATGGGTCACGGACCAGTCATGCAACATCGACGTGTTGAACGTGGTCCTGCCTGACGGTGCCGTGAGCGACTCCCTTTACACCATGCGACGTGCGCTCGAAAACGGTGGCTGGCTCAAGGGTGACCGCAAGTACCTCTTTTTCGCTGACGCCCCACTGGACAGTGGCGGCATGATCTGCGGTGAAGGTGAGTACTACGTCAACAAAGACCCGAATGTGAACCTGAACGACGGGCGGTATGCGCAGATTGCGCGCGTCCACCGGCACTGCTGGGTCACCACGGACGGCGATCCAACCGCGACCGCTCTGCACGAACTCATCCACACACTCGGTGCAGTACAGCCACACGCCCCGCACGGCAGCAAGGTGGGGCACTGCGCCGACGGGTCCGAAGTCATGTGCTACGCCGACGGCACCGGCCCGCAGTACAGCCGCACGGTATGCCCTGCCACAGAGGCCTACAACATCGACTGCAACAACGACGACTACTTCAACACCAACCCACCCGCAGGATCCTTCCTCGCGAACAACCCCGCATCGAACATCGCACTGTCACCGTTCTTGGAAGACGTAGCGCCGCTGCCTCCTGCACCGGCAATCAACATCACAACCTCCTCGGCGGCCCCCGCAGCAGGCGAAACCATCACCTTCACCGCTCTCACCGCACCCGATGCCACGGTTCAGTGGTCATCGGACGGCTCACGATGCGATCCCCCAGTACTGTCCGACGGCGGCAGGACCTACACGTTGCGGTGCTGGCACAGGAGCCTGCTGACCGTGTGGGCATCATCCACCAGCGGCGGCAACACCGTCGCATATGCGAGCACGCAGATCCTCCTAGATGATCTAGTGCCACCCACGATGGCTCTGACTCTCCCCGAAACCGTCTTCCCAGGAGAAGAGTTCCAAGTCCACGCAAAAATCACGGACCCGCAGAACGCGACATGGCTGCCACTAGAGACGAACTGGAGCAGCAGCGGCGAATGTCGAATCGTCAGTCGCACCGGGGACCGGACCATGCACGTGACTCTCACCATGGTGTGCACCGGCAACACCGGATACCTCAACATCGGAGCCACCGCGACCCGCCCAGTGGACGAGTACTCAGTGCGCGGACATGCAAGCGCACGGTTCGAGATCAGGCCGCGAGTGCCCGGCGTGCAGTCCCTCGCCGTTGTAGGACCAACGCACGTCGAAGCAGGACAAACGGTCCAGTTCACGGCCGACATCGAAGGCTGGGACTTGCCCTCCTACAACTGGGCGAGCGAACGAGGGTGGCAACTGACTAACCTTTCCAACAAGACGGTGACGCTTGTCGCCCCCTGGAACCTGTCGAAGCCAGAGTCCGACGTGCTGATCCTCACGGTGTTCGACTCCGCAGACGGGGTGTACAAGACGGTTCGGTTCCCCTACACGGTCGGACCGCGCATCACAGATCCTCCCGGTGAGGACACGGGAGGCGACGAGGGCGACGACGGGTATGAGGACGGCGACGAAGCACACGACACCGCGCTCACCTTCGCAACCACCGGCACCTACCCGACGACCATGACGATTTCGCTCAGGGACCGCTACCTCGGTCGCCCGCTCGGAGGGAAGACCGTCAACCTGGAAAAGCGGAACAACGCGGGCAAGTACGTCACCGTGAAAAAGATCCTCCTTCCGTCAACGGGGACGGCGAAGTTCACGATGCCAGTAACCACAGCCTCAACGTTCCGGGTCGTCTTCCACGGGGACCGTGCCTACAACGCCTCGTACTCAACGACCAAGCGAGTCACGGTCTACACCAAGATGAAGGCGACCAAGGTCAAGAAGAACCTGAAGGTCACACTCCGCACCGGGGTATCAGCCCTCGCACGACAGCCCGTGATCCTTCAGAGGAAGCCGGTCGGTACCGGGCGCTGGCTAACGGTGAAGAACTACAAGACGAACGCCGCCGGTGTCGTCAACATGAAGCCCCCCGCCGCGAAGAAGAAGAAGATCGACTACCGGTGGGTCTACACCGGCTCCGACAACTACCGGAACTCCGTCAGTAACACCTTGAGGTTCTGACACAGCGGCGTTGAACTAGAAACCCATCTCGATGCGCCGGAGATCATCACCTTCAAGGAACTGCGCGCAGGAACCCGAGTGGTTAACTGAAGAAGGCTAGTCCGGGTCGTTCGACGATGTCGGCTGCCGATGATGGGCCGCGCGAACCTCGGCGAATATACGGTCTGCGACGGCGACCGGATCCTCGTGCTCCCAGACGCGAATGATGCGCCAGCCCTCCTGTCTGAGTAGGCGATCGGTCTCCTGGTCGCGCGCACGGTTACGGCCGATCTTCTGGGACCAGTACGTCGCGTTAGACCGGGCCACGGTTCCATGCGCAGGGCAACCGTGCCAATAGCAGCCATCGACGAACACGGCTATGCGAGCGCGCCGGAACACAATGTCGGCGCGCCGATTCAACGTCGGCGACGGTTTCGCATCCACCAGGTAGCGGAGCCCGCGGGCATGGATGAGTCGACGGACCGCCATCTCAGGCTTGGTGTCGCGACGGCGGTTGGCCTGCATGACCGCACGCACCGCGTTACTCGACGCCCAAGAGTCGCCTCTCGCTGCCATGCAGCCATCATGCCCCGCAGCCTGTGACGCTGTAACGCTGCCCGTTTGATTGGGAACGGGTGAGCGACCCGGGACAGCACCAGCGATGCGGTACCCAAGTGTGCCATCAACGAGGAGGCCTGTCCCGATCATTCGGCGCGCGACCAGAACGGCGAGGCCCCGAGACTCCTCCGGAAGGAGTCTCGGGGCCTCTCACACATCTATGCAGGTCAGCGCGTTGTGTGCACGTGTCCGAACATCTGTCGCAGCATCTGTCGTCGCGCGCGCATCATGCTGGCGCCCTACAGACGACTCAGCTGCAGCCGGAGGTGCTGCCGCAGCCCTCGCACACGTGGCAGGAGCCGGCGGGGCGCATCTTGGTGCCGCAGGTGAAGCAGAGCGGCGAGTCGACCGCGGAGCCGGTGATCTTCTCCAGGAGCTCGGCCGAGGTGTGGGCGTCCGCGGGGGCGGGCTTGGCGACCGGGACGACCGGGGTCGTCGCGGCGGGCGCATCCTCGATGAGCTCAGCGGCGGCGCCGGTCTCCTCGACCGACTCGTACGAGCCGGTCTCGAGGTGGCGCTGACGCTCGTCGGCGGAGTAGATGCCCAGCGCAGCGCGCTGCTCGAAGGGCAGGTAGTCCAAGGCCAGGCGACGGAAGATGTAGTCCATGATCGACTGCGACATCCGCACGTCCGGGTCGTCGGTGAGGCCCGCGGGCTCGAAGCGCAGGTTGGTGAACTTCGAGACGTAGGTCTCCAGCGGGACGCCGTACTGCAGGCCGATCGAGACCGCGATCGAGAACGCGTCCATCACGCCGGACAGGGTCGAGCCCTGCTTGCCGAGCTTGAGGAAGACCTCGCCGAGCTCGCCGTCGTCGTGGGCACCCGAGGTCATGTAGCCCTCGGCACCACCGACGGTGAACGACGTGGTGCGCGAGACACGCGACTTGGGCAGGCGCTTACGGGTCGGGGCGTAGACGACCTTCTCGACGACCTTGGTCTCGACCTCGGCCGGCTTGGCCTCGGTGCCCTTGTTGTCACCCTTGCCACCGGAGAGCGGCTGGCCGACCTTGCAGTTGTCGCGGTAGATCGCGGTGGCCTTGAGGCCGAGCTTCCAGGACTGCATGTAGACGTCCTCGATCTCCTCCACGGTCGCCGTCTCCGGCAGGTTGACCGTCTTGGAGATCGCGCCCGACAGGAACGGCTGGGCCGCCGCCATCATCCGCACGTGGCCCATGGCCTTGAGGGAACGGGCGCCCATCGCGCAGTCGAAGACCTCGTAGTGCTCGGTCTTGAGACCCGGGGCGTCGATGACGTGGCCGTGCTCGGCGATGTACTCGACGATCGCCTCGATCTGCTCGGGCTGGTAGCCGAGCTTCTTCAGCGCGCGGGGCACCGTCTGGTTGACGATCTGCATCGAGCCGCCGCCGACGAGCTTCTTGAACTTGACCAGCGAGAAGTCCGGCTCGATGCCGGTGGTGTCGCAGTCCATCATGAAGCCGATGGTGCCGGTCGGGGCGAGCACCGAGGCCTGCGCGTTGCGGAAGCCGTTGGTCTCCCCGAGCGCGATGACGTCGGCCCAGGCCTGGGTGGCGAGCTTGTGGACCTGCTCGTCGGCGACGTGCAGCGGGCGCACGGTGTCGTTGGCCGCCTGGTGCTTGCGCATGACCCGCTTGTGGGCGTCGGCGTTGCGTGCGTAGCCGGCGTACGGGCCGACGATCGCGGCGAGCTCGGCGGAGCGCTTGTAGGAGGTGCCGGTCATCAGCGAGGTGATGGTCGCGGCCATCGCCCGGCCGCCGTCGGAGTCGTAGCCCAGACCCATCGCCATCAGCAGCGCGCCGAGGTTGGCGTAGCCGATGCCGAGCTGGCGGTAGTCGCGGGTGGTCTCGCCGATCGACTCGGTCGGGAAGTCCGCGAAGCAGATGGAGATGTCCATCGCGGTGATGATGAACTCCACGGCCTTCGCGAAGAGCTCGCCGTCGAAGGTGTCGTCGTCCTTGAGGAACTTCAGCAGGTTCAGCGAGGCGAGGTTGCACGAGGAGTTGTCGAGCGACATGTACTCCGAGCACGGGTTGGACGCGGTGATCCGGCCGGTCTCGGGGTTGGTGTGCCAGTCGTTGATCGTGTCGTCGTACTGCAGACCCGGGTCGGCGCACTCCCAGGCGGCCTTGGAGATCTTGCGGAACAGCTCACGGGCGTCGACGCGCTCGATGATCTCGCCGGTGGTGCGCGAGCGCAGACCGAAGTCGGTGCCCTCCTCCACGGCGCGCATGAACTCATCCGAGACACGGACGGAGTTGTTGGCGTTCTGGTACTGGACCGAGGTGATGTCCTTGCCACCGAGGTCCATGTCGAAGCCGGCGTCGCGCAGCGCGCGGATCTTGTCCTCCTCGCGCGCCTTGGTCTCGACGAACTCCTCGATGTCGGGGTGGTCCACGTCGAGCACGACCATCTTGGCGGCGCGACGGGTGGCGCCACCGGACTTGATCGTGCCGGCGGAGGCGTCGGCACCGCGCATGAAGGAGACCGGACCGGAGGCGGTGCCACCGGAGGAGCGCAGCAGCTCCTTGGAGGAGCGGATGCGGGAGATGTTGAGGCCGGCGCCGGAGCCGCCCTTGAAGATGAACCCCTCCTCCTTGTACCAGTTCAGGATCGAGTCCATGGAGTCGTCGACCGAGAGGATGAAGCAGGCCGAGACCTGCTGGGGCGACTCGGTGCCGACGTTGAACCAGACGGGGCTGTTGAAGGAGAAGTACTGGTGCACGAGCAGCCAGGTGAGCTCGTGCTCGAAGACCTCGGCGTCCGCCGCGCTGGCGAAGTAGCCGTTCTCGAGGCCGGCCTTGGTGTAGGTGTGCACCACCCGGTCGATGAGCTGCTTGAGACCGTTCTCGCGGGACTCGGTGCCGACGGCACCACGGAAGTACTTGGTGGTCACGATGGTGGAGGCGTTGACCGACCAGAAGTCGGGGAACTCCACGTCGCGCTGCTCGAAGACGGTCTCACCGGTGCGCCAGTTCGTCTGGACGACGTCACGACGCTCCCAGTTGATCTCGTCGTAGGGGTGCACGCCTTCGGTGCTGAACACCCGCTCGACCTTCAGGCCCTTCTTCGCGGCCTTGCGCCCCCTGGTTGCGCTGGTGACCGTCTCCGTCATGCCCGTCTCCTCTGATGCGTCGTGGCTCGTGGTGCGTGGTGTGGTGCTCATGCTGGTGGTGGTGCTCCGGTCCGTGCTCTCACTGTCGATGGTCTCTCCGAGCACCGACAGTGGTGCGGGAAGTTCGTGGAAGGCCCGGCGCGCAGCTTCCCCACTACGCGCCGGGCTGCTCGTGGGTCAGCCCGGCGTGGGTGCGGGGTGACCGGGGCTCCGCTCGGCGCGGAGCGTGGCGATCTCGGCGGCGAAGTCGTCCGCCGACTCGAAGGCGCGGTAGACACTGGCGAAGCGCAGGTAGGCGACCTCGTCGAGCTCGCGCAGCGGGCCGAGGATCGCCAGGCCGACCTCGTGGGCCGGGATCTCCGCCTGCCCGGCGAGACGCAGTGCGTCCTCGACGGCTTGGCCGAGGCAGGCGAGCTGGTCCTCGCTCACCGGGCGGCCCTTGCAGGCCTTGCGGACGCCGGACACCGCCTTGTCCCGCGTGAACGGCTCGCTGGCACCGGAGCGCTTGAGCACCATCAGCTGCATGAGCTCGACGGTGGAGAAGCGCTTGGCGCAGGAGCCGCAGGTGCGGCGACGCCGGATGGAACCCCCGTCGTCGGCGACCCGGGAGTCGATCACCCGGGTGTCGGTGTTCCGGCAATAGGGACAGTGCATCCGGGGCTCCTCTCAGGCGCGCCACGACGGCCCGGGGCGAGGTGCCTCAGGGTGTGGATAACAGGGGTTCTTCTGTGTAGAACTCGCTCACATCTGTGAGTCTTCCACCGCTGGGCTGTGCACTAGATGTGGATAACTACAGCGCTGTAAGTACTAGATGTAGGGGTAACCGTACGCGTGCCACCGACCGTCTGCAAGCCCGCGACGCCCGTTTTCCCCTCCCGGTACGGACCGCTCCGTAACCGCAGGTCAGAGCCCTGTCGCACCGCACTCGGCACCGACGCCGCCGGGTCGGGGCTGGCAGGAAAGCCCCCGCGCGAACATGCGGGTCGCCGCGCGCCGAGGTCCGTCATCAGCGACAATGACGGCGTGGCAAGCAAGGGCAAGCGGGCAGGTTCGAGGCGGGGCACCAAGAAGGCGCCGACCTGGCGACCACGCCTGCTCGGCCTGGCCGGGTGCGTCACCCTGGCGGTGGTCGCCTGGGGCTATCTGGTCTACGCCGCGATCGACTTCGGCGCCAGCGCCCGCGGCGGCGACACCGAGGGCTGGTGGCTCCTGGCCCTCGCCTCGATGGGCGCCGTGGCGTGCCTGTTCGTCGCGCTCATGCTCATCGCCCGCCTACTGCGCGAGCTCGGCATCACCTCCGACCCGAACACGCCCGACTCCGCCCTCCCGGCGCCGCACCCCGCTCAACCGGAGCACACCGCCGCCCCACGGGCCACCGCCCCGGGCGGACGGCGCGCGGCGCGCTGAGCACCCAGCCCTGACCACCGGGCACCGGGGATCGGACGCCTCCGCACATGAAACAGGGGGCGGGACCTCATGGTCCCGCCCCCCGCTCTTCCCCTGCTCGCCGGTCGGGGTCGAGGCGACCGGCGATGTCTGGATGTGGCGTCAGCTGGTGGGCACCGCCAGGCGCTGACCGGCGATGAGCATCGGGGACTCGAGGGCGTTGAGCCGCTCGATGTGACGCATCGCCTCACGCACGTCGCCGTCGTCACTGATCTCCGAGGCGATCTCCCACAGGGTCTGGCCAGTGCCGACCGTGATGACCTCCGTGGGCTCCGCCTGACCCTTCTCCGCCGTGGCCATCGAGCCGCCGGCGAGGGCGAACCCCACGGCGAGCAGCACCGCGACGCAGAACCCGAAGATCACCGCGCGACCTCGGCGGGTGAGTCGCACCGACTGACCGCTCGTCGGGCGAGCGGGGGCGATCGCGATTGCGGGGTGCAGCGTGCTCATGATGGCTCCTGGGGAAGTGCCGGGAAGTGCAGGAAAGTGCGTCGGCCGCGGATCGCGGCGTCAGAGGATGTCTAACGCCCGCCACCGACAGTCCCGCCGGAACAGGACCAGATCAGCGGTTCGACCAGACGTTCGATCGAACATGTGTACGACGTTAGATCAGGTGTTCGAGGAACGCAAGCACCTGAGCGAACAAATGTTCGAGGCACCTCGAGGGTCGAGGTCCGCGACCGGCCCGCGACACGCCCTTCGAACAGATGTTTGAACTCTGGGGGTGGGAGTCGCTACGGTGGCCTCACGCCACCGACCCGGGGACGACTACCGGGCGAGCGGGCACCGACAACCCGGACCACGACCCGAGGGAAGGCACAGATGGCCAAGAAGAAGAGCGACGGGGTCGCTGAGCTCCCCGACGGTCCCGCCGACGCGACCGGGCTCACCCCGCGCCAGGTGCGGGTCCTGACCCACATCACCGACTGCATCGAGAAGCGCGGCTACCCGCCGAGCATGCGCGAGATCGGGCAGGCGGTCGGCCTGACCAGCTCCTCGAGCGTCGCGCACCAGCTGAAGGTCCTCGAGCAGAAGGGCTTCATCAAGCGCGACCCGCACCGCCCGCGCGCCCTCGAGGTGTTCCTGCCCGAGGTGATGGCCGCACGCAAGGCGATGTCCTCGGGCGAGGGATCCTCGATCGACGAGACCGGCATCGGCGACAGCGTGCCGGCCCCGTCGTACGTGCCCGTCGTGGGTCGGATCGCCGCGGGTGGGCCGATCCTGGCCGAGGAGCGGGTCGAGGACGTCTTCCCGCTGCCGCGCCAGCTGGTCGGCGACGGGCAGCTGTTCCTCCTCGAGGTCTCCGGCGACTCGATGATCGACGCCGCCGTCTGCAACGGCGACTACGTGGTGATCCGCCAGCAGCAGACCGCCAACAACGGCGACATGGTGGCCGCGCTCATCGACGGCGAGGCCACGGTGAAGACCTTCCAGCGCAAGGACGGCAAGGTCTGGCTGCTCCCCCACAACGACGCCTACGAGCCCATCGACGGCACCCACGCATCGATCCTGGGCAAGGTCACCGCGGTCCTGCGCCGGGTCTGATCCCGGCACGGATCGACGCAGCGCGGCTCTGACCGGGGCTGGCGCGGGGTGACACGCTCACCCCGCGCCAGCCCCGTCGCCGTTGCGAGGTCCTCGCTCGTCGCGCACGCGGCGCGATGCCGGCCGGCGGAGCGGCTCAGGCGGAGGGCTTGCCCGCGAGCCGGGCCAGCGCCTGGCGCACGATCCCCGGGTCGGTGGTCGTCCACATCGAGGGCAGGCTGGCCTTGAGGAAGCCGCCGTAGCGCGCGGTCGCCAGCCTCGGGTCGAGGACCGCGACCACGCCGCGGTCGGAGGTCGTGCGGATCAACCGACCGGCGCCCTGGGCCATCAGCAGCGCGGCATGGGTGGCGGCGACCTGCATGAACCCGTTGCCGCCGGCCTTGTCGGCCGCCTTCTGCCGCGCCGACATCAGCGGGTCGTCGGGGCGCGGGAACGGGATCCGGTCGATCAGCACCAGCTGGCAGGTCTCGCCGGGTACGTCGAGGCCCTGCCAGAGCGTCAGCGTGCCGAACAGGCAGGTGTGCGGGTCGGCGACGAACTGCTTGGCCAGCTCGGGCAGCTGGGCGTCGCCCTGCGCGAGCGTCGTCAGGTGCGGAAGCCGCTTGCGGACCTCCTCGGCCGCCGCCTCGGCCGCGCGGCGCGAGGAGAACAGGCCCAGCGCGCGCCCGTCGGCGGCGTCGATCAGCTCCACGATCTCGTCGAGCTGGGCCTTGACCAGCCCGTCGCGTCCCGGCGGCGGGAGGTGACGCGCGACGTAGAGGATGCCCTGCTGGCCGTAGTCGAACGGCGACCCGACGTCGAGGCCCCGCCAGGGCTGGCCCTCCCCCGGTGCGGCCGCGGTCGGCGAGCCGTCGATGATCCGCTCGGACGGCTTGAGCCCGACGCTGGTCGCGACCGAGCTGAAGTCGCCTCCGAGCATCAGGGTGGCCGAGGTGAACACGACGGTCTTCTCGTTGAGCAGCTTGTCGCGCATCTGGCCCCAGACCTGCAGCGGCGCCACACACAGCCGCGGGGGCATCCGCTCGGAGCCCTCGGTCATCCACAGGACGTCGGAGTCGAGCTCCGCGGCCATCCGCTCCGCGGTCGTGAAGACCTCCTGGAGCGTGCCGCGGGCCTGGGTGCGGCCGGCGTCGGCCTCCCCGTCGCGGTCCTTGTCCTTGGGGAACGCCGAGATCGCGGCGCGGGCGCTGTCACGGACCAGCACGAGCGCGTCCCCGAGGTCGACCGGGAGCTGCTCGAGGCGCCCCGGGCGGGCCTCGCCCATCGCGGCGCGCAGTGCGTCGGCGGCGTCGGAGAGGTCGTCGGCCTCGCTGCCGTCGACGTAGCGCTGGGCGCGCCGGGCGGCCCGCTCCACCTCGGCGGCCCACAGCTCGTCGGTGGCGGCCTGGGTGACCCGCTGGGTCAGCTCGTGGGCCTCGTCGATCACCACGACGTTGTAGTCGGGGATCATCGGGACGCCCTCGACCGCGTCGATCGCCAGCAGCGAGTGGTTGGTGATGATCAGGTGGGACTTCTGGGCCTTCTCCTTGGCCAGCTCGGCGAAGCACTCCTGACCGAAGGGGCACTTGGCGGCGCCGAGGCACTCGCGGTGGCTGACGCTGACCTGGCGCCACTCCTTGTCGGTGTGGCGCGGGGCGTTGTCGCGCTCGCCGCTGCCGCCGTCCTCGGCCTCCTTGTCGGCCCAGGCGCGCAGTTCGAGCACCTTGGCGCCCATGGAGCCCTCGGGCAGCTGCACCAGCGCACCCTGGTCGTCCGGCACGCCCTCACGGACCCGGTGGAGACAGGCGTAGTTGGAGCGGCCCTTCAGCACGGCGTACGACGTGTCGACGCCCGGCTGCCCCTTCAGCGCGGTGGTCAGGCGGGGGATGTCGCGCTCGACGAGCTGGTGCTGCAGCGCCAGCGTCGCGGTGGCGACGACGACCCGCTCGCGGTGCAGCAGGCTGGGCACGAGGTAGGCCAGCGACTTGCCGGTGCCGGTGCCGGCCTGGACGAGCAGGTGCTGCTCGTCCTCCATCGCCCGACCGACCGCCTCGGCCATCTGCACCTGTCCGGCGCGCTCGCTGCCGCCGAGCGCACGCACGGCCGTCGCGAGGACGTCGCGGACGGAGGTCTGCTCGACAGTGGAGGACACCGGAGAACCCTAACCGCGGCCACCGACGGCGCCGACGGCGTCCTCACAACCGTGTGAGCACCGCCGCGACCTGCTCGCCGAACGCCGTGTGCCCCTCGGGCGTGAGGTGCAGCCCGTCGGGAAGGTAGGGCAGCGCGAGCCCGGCCGTCGAGACGTACGTCGCGCCGTGCCGGGCGGCCAGCCGGGCCAGCAGCGCGTCCACGAGCCCGGCCTGCTCGGCACGTGTCGGGGCGGGCGGCGGGCCGACCACCACGAGCGGGCGCGCGCCGACCGCCTCGGTCAGGCGCCTGAACCCGGCGACGATCTCGACGTCGCCCTGGTCGTGGTCGTTGAGGCCGCCCTCGACCACGACGACCTCCGCACCCGGGTGCGCGCGCAGCGCAGCCGCGGCGCGGGTCGCGAAGGAGACGTCCCCGCACCCGCTCGCCTCCCGGCTGAAGCCGGAGCCGGAGAACCCCGCCACCCGTACCCGCCCCTCGAGGCGATCGGGCCACGCCGTCGCCGGGTCCTCGAGCAGCAGTCCGGCGGCGTAGGAGTCGCCGATCACGAGGACCTGGCGTCCCTCGCCGGTGACGATGCCCGCGCGGTCGGTGGCGGCGGCGGCGAAGCGCTCGCAGCGCCCGACGTTGTCACCGATGGCCTGTCCGGCCACCCATACCGTCGTGGTGGCCCCGACGATGAGGGCGGCGAGCACCGCCGCCACCCGGCGACGCCGCCAAGGCGACCGTCGGGGCAACCGTTCGGGCGTCGGCGCGACCGACCCACCAGCTGGAGGGGACCCGGCCCCGCGACGTCGCACCACACCATTGTCGGACAACGCGGCGTCCCCGGCACCCCTTTTCGCGTCGGCACGAGGACGCCGTGACCGATCCTCCCCCGACCCAGCACGCCCCGGTGCGTGACCGGGGCGCGCCGAGCCCGTCAGGCGGGAGCCGCGACGGCGTACTCCTCGAGCTCGCCGGCGAGGTCGGCGTTGGCGCGGCCGCTGACCAGCGTGCCCTCGGGGGTGTGCTCCAGGGACTCGATCTCGCCCTGCTGATGGATCCGGTTGACCAGGTCGCCGCGCTCGTAGGGCAGCAGCACCCGGAACTCCACGTCGGGACGCGGCAGCTCGCTCTCGATCACCGCGAGCGCCTTCGCGATGCCCTCGCCGGTCTTGGCGGAGACGACCACGCAGTGCGGCTCACGCTGCTGGAGCCGCGCGATCACCATCGGGTCGGCCTGGTCGGCCTTGTTGATGACGATCAGCTCGGGGACCCCGGCGGCGTCGATGTCGGCCAGCACCGCGCGGACCGCGGAGATCTGGCCCTCCGGGTCGGGGTGCGAGCCGTCCACGACGTGCAGGATCAGGTCGGCGTCGGCGACCTCCTCCAGCGTGGAGCGGAACGCCTCGACCAGCTGGTGGGGCAGGTGCCGCACGAAGCCGACGGTGTCGCTCATCGTGTAGACGCGCCCGTCCTCGGTCGTCGTACGACGCGTGGTGGGGTCGAGCGTGGCGAACAGCGAGTCCTCGACCAGCACCCCGGCGTTGGTGAGCCGGTTGAGCAGCGAGGACTTGCCGGCGTTGGTGTAGCCCGCGATGGCGACGCTGGGGATCTGGTGGCGACGGCGCTCGGCACGCTTGGTGTCGCGGGTCCCCTTCATCTCCTTCAGCTCGCGGCGCAGCTTGGCGATCTTGGTGTTGATCCGGCGCCGGTCGGTCTCGATCTTGGTCTCACCGGGACCACGGCCACCGATACCGGCACCGCCGGCGACCCGGCCGCCGACCTGGCGCGACAGGTTGCCGCCCCAGCCGCGCAGGCGCTGCTTCATGTAGCTCAGTTGCGCCAGCTCGACCTGCGCCTGGCCCTCCTTGGACTTCGCGTGCTGGGCGAAGATGTCGAGGATCAGCGCGGTCCGGTCGACGACCTTGACCTTGAGCCGGTCCTCGAGGTTGCGCAGCTGGCTGGGCGCGAGCTCGCCGTCGCAGATGACGGTGTCGGCGCCGGTCGCGGCGACGATCTCCTTGAGCCCGTCCACCTTGCCGCGGCCGATGTACGTCGCGGGGTCGGGCGTCTGGCGGCGCTGGTAGATCGCCTCCAGCACCTCCGAGCCGGCGGTCTCGGCAAGCAGCGCGAGCTCGGCCATGGAGTTCTCGGCGTCCTCGACCGATCCCTCGGTCCACACACCCACCAGCACCACGCGCTCGAGGCGCAGCTGGCGGTACTCGACCTCGGTGATGTCCTCGAGGTCGGTGCGCAGCGTGGCGACGCGGCGCAGGGCGTGGCGCTCGGCCAGCTCCATCGCGCCGACGGTCGGCTCCTCCTCGGGGTCCGGCTCGTCGGCCCAGTCGGAGGCGTCCTCGAACGGCTCCCCATCGGGCCCGTCGGGCTCGTCGGTCGTCGGGTCGAGGCGGTCCGTGGACGGGTCGGTGTCGTCCCAGCCGGTGGTCTCCTCGAGCGCGTGGTCGAGGCTGAAGTGAGATGCAGAAGAGTTCGTCATACGCCTTCCAGAGTAGGTCCCCGGGTGAACGCCCGCGACCGGTTAACTATGCCCGGCGTCCAGGACCCGCCCGGTACCCCGCTCCGCACGGCGCAGCCGCCCGCGTCCGCTCACTTCGGGGGCATCCGGATGCCGCCGTCGACGCGGACGACCTCGCCGTTCATGTAGGAGTTGGTGAGGCACTCCAGGACCATCGAGGCGAGCTCGTCGGGCGTGCCCAGCCGGCGCGGGAACAGCACGGACTCGCCCAGCTTGGCCTTGAACGCCTCCGACTCCGGACCCTCGCCGTAGATCGGGGTGTCGATCAGGCCGGGGGCGACCGTGTTGAGCCGGATCCCCGCGGCCGCGAGGTCGCGGGCCACCGGCAGCGTCATGCCGACCACGCCGCCCTTGGAGGCGGAGTACGACGCCTGGCCGATCTGGCCGTCGAAGGCGGCCACGCTGGCGAGGTTGACGATCGCGCCGCGGCACCCGTCGGCGTCGGGCTCGTTTCCGCTCATCGCGGTCGCGGTCTGGCGCACCGCGTCGAAGGTGCCGATCAGGTTGATCGCGATCACCTTGGTGAACGCCTCCAGGGAGTGCGCGGACTCGAGCTGGCCGTCGCGGCCGATGGTGCGCTGGGCGAAGCCGATGCCGGCGGAGTTGACCACCGCGCGGAGCGGGGCGAGCCGGACGGCCTGCTCGACCGCCGCGGTGATGTCGTCGGTGCGGGTCACGTCGACGTGCGCGAACACGCCGCCGATCTCCTCCGCCAGCGCCTGGCCCCGCTCGACCTGCAGGTCGGCGACCACGACGTGTGCGCCGCGGGCGGCCAGCTGCCGGGCTGCGGCGGCGCCGATGCCCGAGGCTCCGCCGGTGACGATCGCGCTTGCTCCGTTGATGTCCATGCGCCGGAGCATAGGCGCGCTCGTGCGATGTGCGTCACGTGGGCCGGGTCACAGGTGCCGCGCCGTGCCCCGGCGTACGTCTGAGGATCGACTCGACCGGTGACGACTCTCGACTCGACGCTCAGAAGTATCGATTCAACCGACGGGCGGGGGTCACAGGGCGGTGGTGCCGCGGGCGACGAGGACGGCGGGGCCGGTGAGGAGCACCCGGCCCTCGGTGGTCCAGGTGATCGACAGCGAGCCGCCGGGGACGTCGACGCGGTACGTCGCGTCGCTCGCCGGCGGGGAGCCGATCGTGCCGTGGTGCTCGTGGATGGCGGTGGCCACCATGACCGCGCAGGCGCCGGTGCCGCAGGAGCGGGTCTCCCCCGAGCCGCGCTCGTGGACGCGCATCTCCACGTGGTGCGGGCCGCGCGGGACGACGAACTCGACGTTGACGCCGTGCGGGTAGACCTCCGGGTCGTACGCCGGGGACTCCAGCAGCGACCCGACCGGCCCGGCGGGGTCGAGGGACTCCACCCGGGCCACCGCGTGCGGGTTGCCCATGTCGACGTGCAGCGCCGGCCAGGTGTGGGCGCCGACCGAGACCATCGTGCCGCCCAGGACACGGGCCACGCCCATGTCCACGGTGACCGCGTCGCCGTCGACGGTGACGGTCTTGATTCCGTCGCGGGTGCCGACCGGGATCGGGGCACCGGCGTCGACGAGCCCCGCCTCGACCAGGTGGCGGGCGAAGACACGCACCCCGTTGCCGCACATCTCCGAGACCGACCCGTCGGCGTTGCGGTAGTCCATGAACCAGGTCGCCTCGGCCGGGTCGACGTGCTCGCGCGCGGCGGCGTACGCCTCGGTGCGCACGACGCGCAGCACGCCGTCGCCGCCGATGCCGGCCCGCCGGTCGCACAGCGCGCGGACCCGGGCGGCGTCCAGCTCGCCGTGCACGGCGGTGTCGTGGTCGGGCAGGATCACGAAGTCGTTCTCGGTGCCGTGGCCCTTGAGGAACTCGTAGTGCATCAGGCGTAGAGCCCCTTCGCGTAGTTCTGCGGTCGGTAGTACTCGTCGAGCTCGGCCAGGCTCATCCCGGTCGTCTCGGTCTCGGCGGCCAGCACCGCGCGCCGCGGCACCACCGCCTCGGGGTCCCAGGTCTCGGGGTCCCACAGCCCCGCGCGCAGGAACGCCTTGGCGCAGTGGGAGAACAGCTCCTCGATCTCGACCACCACCGCCAGCACCGGTCGGTGGCCGCGCACCACCAGCTCCTCGAAGAAGGGGGCGTCGGTGACCAGGCGGGCGCGGCCGTTGATGCGCAGCGTGTCGCCGCGGCCGGGGATGAAGAACTCCAGCCCGACGTGCGGGTTCTCCACGATGTTGCGGTAGCCGTCGGCGCGCCGGTTGCCCGGTCGCTCGGCCAGCGCGATGGTGCGCTCGTCGATGACGTGGACCAGCGAGCCGGCGGGATCGCCCTTGGGCGAGGCGTCGCACTCCCCAGCCGCCGAGGCGGTCGCCATCACGCAGAACGGCGAGGCGGCGAGCCAGGCGCGGTCCACCTCGAGCAGCGCGTGGCGGGCCTTGTCGCGGGCCCGCGGCTGCGGCTCCCCGATCACCTCGACGAGCTCCTCGACGCTGGCGATCGTCGCCCAGTCGGGCGGCGGCTGGGTGGACGGGCTCACCTGCCCAATCTACCCAGTCCGCCGCCCGCCGGGATCGGCGCGCTCAGCGGCCCGCCGCGGTTCAGCGCACCGGCTTCACCACGGCCGCGCTGCCGCCGCCGCGGCGCTCCGGCTCGGCGACCGCGGTGAGCCGGCCGCGCGGGCCGAAGCCGATGGCGGTGGCCGCCCCGATCTCCGCGGCGCTGGTGAACGCATCGCCCGAGGGCGTCAGGGTGTGCCCGAGCGCCGTGAGCCCGGGCCCGAAGGCGTCGATGAACGCGGGCTCCGCGGTCACCGCGGCGGTGTTGCGCTGCGCGGCGCGCGGCGCCGCGATCGCCTCGGGCAGGCTCAGGCCGCGGTCCACGACGCCCACGATCATCTGCAGCACCGTGGTGATGATCGTGGAGCCACCGGGCGAGCCGAGCGCGAGCACCGGCTTGCCGTCACGGGTGATGATCGTCGGCGACATCGAGCTGCGCGGCCGCTTGCCGGGCTGGATCCGGTTCGGGTCCTGCGGGTCGTAGACGGTGCTGAAGTCGGTGAGCTCGTTGTTGAGCAGGAACCCACGCCCCGGCACGACGATGCCCGAGCCGCCGGTCTGCTCGATGGTGAGGGTGTACTCCACGACGTTGCCCCACCGGTCGGCCACGGTGAGGTTGGTGGTGGAGATGTTCTCGGTGTCCTCCGCGACCTCCCCGGCGGACGCGGGAGCGTCGCAGCGCCCGTCGTACGACGTGACGTCCCCGGCGGCCACCGGCTTGGTCGCCGCGCGCGTCGGGTCGAGCTCGCAGGCGCGCTCCGCGGCGAAGCGGTCGCTCAGCAGGTCGGAGACGGGGACGTCGACGAAGGCCGGGTCGCCGACGTACTTGCCGCGGTCGGCGAAGGCCAGCGCGCTGGCCTCGAGGTAGTGGTGCATGGCCTCGGTGTCGTCGAGGTCCTCGAGGTCGAAGCGCTCCAGGATGTTGAGCGCCTCACCGATCGTGGTGCCGCCGCTGGAGGACGGCGCCATACCGTGCACGACCACGTCGCGGTAGCGGCTGCGGGTGGCCGCCTGCTTGGCGGTGCGGTACTCGCGCAGGTCGGCCAGCCGCATCCGGCCGGGCGGCACCGGCAGATCGGTGGTGCGGGTCTTCGGGGGCGTGCGCACGGTGCGGACCACGTCGCGGGCCAGCGGGCCGCGGTAGAACGCCTCGGCGCCGCGGCGCGCGAGCAGGTCGTAGGTCTCGGCGAGGTCGCGGTTGCGCAGCACGCTGCCGACCCGTGGGGCCTTGCCACCGCGCAGGAACAGCTTGCGGGTCGAGGTGAAGGCGCCGAAGCGCTCGGCATTGTCGTCGGTCTGGTCGTGGAAGGTCTGGTCGACCACGAAGCCCTGGCGCGCGATCCGGGTGGCCGGCCGCAGCGCGTCGGCGAGCTCCCAGGTGCCCCAGCGACCCAGCGCGTCCTCCCAGGTGGCGGGGGTGCCCGGCACCCCGACGGACACGCCGCTGGTGACCAGCTCGGGGGTGAACCGGTACGGCTCCCCGGTGGCGGGGTCGATGAAGGAGTCCGAGCGCATCCGCGACGGCGCGGTCTCGCGGCCGTCGATGGTGCGCACCCGTCCGGTCTTCGCGTCGTAGTGCACGAAGTAGCCGCCGCCGCCGATCCCGGCGCTGTACGGCTCGGTCACCCCGAGGGTGGCCGCGGCTGCGACCGCCGCGTCGACGGCGTTGCCGCCGCGGCGCAGCACCCGCAGGCCCACCTGCGTGGCGTAGGGGTCCACCGTCGAGACCGCGCCGCCGGCACCGACGGCCGTGGCGACCTTGCGCGGCTCCGGCACGGCACCGTTCGGACCGTTCCCGCTGCCCGGTGGCGCGGCGGTGGCTCCGGGGGCGGTGGCGGGGACCGCCACCGCGGCGAGGCTGAGAGCGAGCAGGGCAGAGGCAGTGCGGCGCATGGTGGTCCTCCCGTGACGTGCGGTCCATGCCCCGTGTACCCCGTTTCCGTGATCCTGCTCGCACCGGCCACGCGGCGTCTCCTCAGCGGGGCCCGACGACCTCGTAGCGCGCGCAGAGGAACGCCCGGTTGCGGGCGTGCTCGACCAGGCGCAGGTCGAGCGGGCGCGGCAGCAGCGGGCGCCCGGCGCCCAGGGTGACCGGGGCGATCGAGACCACCACCTCGTCGAGCAGCCCGTGGTCGGCGAACTGCCCGGCCAGGTCGCCGCCGCCGACGATCCACACGTCCTTGCCCTCGGCGGCCTCGACCATCGCGGCGTGCACCTGCGCCACCGGCTCGGCGGTGAAGGTGATCCGCTCGCCGACCGCGGGCAGGTCGCGGTGGGTGAAGACCCATGAGGGCACGTCGTAGGGCCACTTCTCCCCGGTGCTCGCGAAGTGCCGGCGCCCCCATTCGTACGTCGTGGCGCCGATCGCGAGCGCGCCGATCCCGGCGTAGAAGTCGTCGTAGTTCATCGCGCCGCGCTCGTCGATGTCCTGGCTGAGCAGCCAGTCGAGCGAGTCGTGCTCGTCGGCGAGGAAGCCGTCGAGCGTGGTCGCGGTGTAGTAGGTGGTGCGGGTCATGGGAGTCCTCCGGTGCGTCGGCTCAGCCAGCTGATCGGGTCGCCCTCGGGCCATCCGGGGGCGGCGGCGCCGAGCAGCCAGCGGGCCAGCTGGCGCCGGTGGGCGGCGTAGGTCAGGACGTGCGCGACCACGCTGCCGAGCACGAAGCTCTCCGGTGGCTCGCACAGCGCGTCGATGAGCCGGTCGCCCCAGGCACCGCGGCGCTCGATGTCGCGCAGCGCCGCCAGCCAGCGGGGAGCGACCGCATCGTGGCGCGCGAGCAGGGCGGCGGGGTCGTCCGCTCCGGCGGGCGGCTCGTCGGCGCCGGTGATCGAGGCCAGCCATATCTCCTTGGTCCGCACCAGGTGGTGCAGCACCGCGGCCGGGGTGGCCTCCTCCCCGTCGAAGGGCAGCGGGGCGTGACCGGGCAGCCGGACCGCGCGCCACTCGGCGTCGCTGAGCCCCTTGGCGGCCTCCAGCAGGTCACGGGTGTCGTCGAGGTCGTGGTGGACCATCAGCATCGTCGCCTCGCCAGCCGCCTGCGACGCGGGCCCCTCGACCCACAGCGAGGTCGGCGGGTGGAAGTGGATGCCGTTGGGGGCGGGCAGCCAGTGGGTGCCGGGCTCGGCGGGCACGGCGCTCGGCGGCTGGCCGAAGGCCCGGGCGAAGGCGCGGCTGAACCCCTCGACGGACTCGTACCCCGCGGCCCAGGCGGTGTCGGTCACCGAGGCGCCCTGGCGCAGCTGCCAGGCCGCGCGCTCCAGCATCACCCGGCGCCGCATCGCCACCGGCGGCTCGCCGGCGCCGCGGGAGAGCTGGCGGTTGAAGTGGTACGGCGAAGTGAACGCCTCGCTGGCCATCTGCGTCAGCGTCGCGTTGTCCTCCTCGAGGACCGCGTCCAGCAGCTCGCGGAGCCGGTCGCGCCCCGGGGTGGTGTCAGCCATGGAGCCAGTCTGGCGCCGAGCACCCCGCCGCGCCCGACCGAAGTTGCTCAGCCGCCGGTCGCAGCGGCGAGCACCCGGAACCCCGTGCCGCTGATCCCGCGGGCCCGGGCGGAGAGGACGACGGCGGCCGCCCCGGTGGCCGGCGCCAGGCCGGCGAACGAGCGGAAGCCGCCGGTGCCACCGTCGTGGAAGAGCACTGTCTCGCTCAGGCCGAGGCGCTTCGGCGCCCGGCCGGCTGGCATCCGCAGCCAGCCGAGGCCGGCCTCGAGACGCCCGACCTCGTGGCGGGCGCGCGTGGTCGCCGCGGCCGCGGCGGCGAGCGGCCCGGCCGCGCCCTCGGCGAACACCGCGAGGAACCTCAGCAGGTCGGCCGCGGTCGAGCGCAGACCGCCCGCACCGGCCAGCCCGGCCAGGTGCCACGGGTGCGCCTCGCGTCCCCACCAACCGTGCCCGGTCGCCACCCGCCGCCGCGCCTCGGCGGGCGGGTCGATCCAGGTGTCGTGCAGACCGAGCGGGCCGGTCAGCCGCTGCGCCACCAGGGCGTCGTACGTCGTGGAGAGCCGGCGCGCGAGCGCCCAGCCGAGGAGGCCCGCACCGAAGTTGGAGTAGGAGAACCGCTCCCCGGGCGGGCCGGTCGGCGTGGTGAGACGTAAGGCCTCGGTCATCGCGGCCTCGTCGAGGTGGGCGTAGGGGTCGCGCCGGTCCAGCGCCCCGCCGCGACCGGTCAGCGCGGGGCCGGTCATCCCCGCGGGGAGCCGGGGCAGGCCCGAGTGGTGGGTGGCCAGGTCCTCGAGCGTGATCGGCCGGCCCACGACCGGCGGCGCGACCGGGAGGTACGCCGCCACGGGGTCCTCCAGCACGACCACCCCCTCCCGCGCGAGGTCGGCCAGCAGCAGGGCAGTGAACGTCTTGGTCACCGAGCCGATCTCGAAGATCGATCCGGCGCCGTCCGGCAGGGGCCCGCGCTGCCAGACCCGGCTGACGCCCCCGGCGGTGACGCCGACGACGGCGCCGTCGCGGAGGCCGTGGGTCGTGGCCAGGACCTCCTCCACCCGGTCGAACGCCTCGGTGGCCGCTGGGGCGCCGGCTCCGCCGGCCTCAGGATCGGTCGTCGGGACGGATGTCACGGATGGCCTCCAGGGCGCGCTCGACGCGGTCGGGGTCGTCGTACCGCACCCACCGTATGCGGGGGTCCTTGCGGAACCAGCCGTCCTGGCGCCGCGCGAAGCGGCGGGTGGCGATCACCGTGCGCTCGCGGGCCTCGTCCTCGGAGAGCTCGCCGGCGAGGTGGGCCGCGACCTCGCGGTAGCCGATCGCGCGCGAGGCGGTGCGGCCCTCGGCCAGGCCCTCGGCGAGCAGCCGCTCGACCTCCGCGACGAAGCCGTCGGCGAACATCTGCTCCACCCGCTGCTCGATGCGCGCGTCGAGCGCGGGCCGGTCGATGTCGACGCCGATCTGCACGGTGTGCGGGTCGACGTACTCCAGGCGCGGCAGGGACGCCGAGAACGGCCGCCCGGTGATCTCGACGACCTCCAGGGCGCGGACGATCCGGCGACCGTTCTCCACCAGGATCGATGCGGCCGCCTCGGGGTCGACGCGGCGCAGCCGTTCGTGCAGCGCGGCGGGCCCGATCTCGGCGAGCTCGGCCTCGAGCCGCTCGCGGACCGCGGGGTCGGTGCCGGGGAACTCGAAGCGGTCGAGCACCGCGCGGGTGTAGAGCGCGGAGCCGCCGACCAGCACCGGCGGGCGTCCGGCGGCCCGCAGCCGGGCGATCACCTCGCGCGCCCAGCCCTGGAACTCCGCCACGCTCGCCGCGTCGCGCACCTCCAGGGTGTCGAGGAGGTGGTGGGTGATCCCGCGACGCTGGTCCGGGGGCAGCTTCGCGGTGCCGATGTCCATGCCGCGGTAGAGCTGCATGGCGTCGGTGTTGACGACGTCGCCGCCGAGGCGCTCGGCCAGGTCGAGGGAGAGCGCGGTCTTGCCGGACGCCGTCGCCCCGACGACGGCGACGACCGGGACCCGCGACGCGGAGGGCTGCTCGGACACGGGAGAAGTGTCGCAAGAGCGTTAGCGTGGCGAGCCGTCCCCTCGCCCCACCGCGCCGCCCCAGGAGAACCGCATGGGATCCCCCGACCCCCAGCCCGACCCCCATCAGGGCCGCTTCGTCGTCGTCCCCGCGTCCTACGTCTACCTGCTGCGCGACGGCTCCCAGGGCACCGAGGTGCTCCTCCAGCTGCGCCAGAACACCCCCTACATGGACGGCTTCTGGGCCGCGGCGGCCGCCGGCCACGTGGAGCCCGGCGAGACGGCGTACGACGCGGCGCGGCGCGAGGCGATCGAGGAGATCGGCGTCGAGGACCTCGAGCTGGCCTTCCTGACCACGATGCAGCGCACCCTGCACGCCGACCCGATCGACGAGCGGGTCGACTTCTTCTTCACCGCCCTGACCTGGCGCGGGGAGCCGCGGGTGGTCGAGCCCCACAAGTGCGCCGAGCTGCGCTGGTTCCCGCTCGCGGCGCTTCCCGAGCCGGTGGTGCCCCACGAGCGGATCGTGCTCGACCTGCTCGCCGGCGGCGACGTGCCGGCCTACACCAGCGTCGGTTTCGCGACCGACGTTCGCTGACTGCGACGAGCCGCCCCGCTCGTCGCTCCGTCCCCCTAGGATCCGAGCAGATTCGCCCACCCCACAGGAGTGCAGATGACGACCAGGATCGTGACCGGCGTGGACGCCAGCGAGACCGCCGCGGAGGCGGCCCGCACCGCTGCGAGGCTGGCGCTGTCGCTGGGCGCCGAGCTGCACGTGCTCTCCGCCTACGGCAAGCTCGAGGTGGAGCGGCTCAAGGCCGGCAGCGACGAGTTCGTCTACAGCTCCGAGGGCGACGCCCTCTCCGTGGCCAACGAGGTCACCGACGCCCTGCGCATGGAGTTCCCCGACCTCAAGCTGCACACCGCCGCCGCGGTCGGCCAGCCCGCCGAGGCGATCGTCCGGGCCGCCGACGAGCTGGACGCCGACCTGATCGTCGTCGGCAACAAGCGCATGCAGGGCCTCTCCCGGGTGCTGGGCAGCATCGCCAACGAGATCGCCCACAAGGCCCACTGCGACGTCTACATCGCCCACACGCACCGGCGCTGAGCCTCACCCCGCGGCGAACGGCGGCGCCCATCCCGGGCGCCGGATGAGACAGAACGGGTGACCTGCCGGGTCGGCGTACACGTCGCCCTGCAGGTGGCGCGCCCCGACCTCGGGGACGCGTACGCCGACCGCCGCGACGTCCTCGACCATCACGTCGAGGTGCATCTGCTGCGGCACCGACGGGTCCGGCCAGGTCGCCCGCGGGTGGCCCGGGGCCCGTTGGAACGCCAGCCCCGAGGTCTCCCGGTCCGCCGACACCGCGACGAAGTCGCCGTCGTCATTGGGTGACGGGCTCGCCCAGCAGCGCCGACCCGACCGCAGTTCCCGGGTGAGCCGCCCGGGGTCCGGGGTACGGGCATCCCATGACCGAGTCCCGACCCGAACACCCCGCCGACGCCCGCGACACCGATACGCCCGACCTCCCCGACGACCTGGCCGAGGACCCCGACGTGCCCACGCCGCAGGGCGACCGCACGCAGCAGGACGCCGTCGACGCCGCGGTGCAGGCGGAGAACGCCGGCACCTCGCTCGACCAGCCGTCGCAGTAGCCCGGGCTGGTTACGGTGGAGGATCCATCCCGACAGCGGCAGGAGAGACCCATGGGATTCCTGGACGATGCCAAGGCCAAGCTGGGCGATGCGGTGCACAAGCACGGGGACAAGATCTCCGGCGGCATCGACAAGGCCGCCCAAACGATCGACCGGCGCACCGGCGGCAAGCACGCCGACAAGCTCGACTCCGGAGCGGCGAAGGCCAAGGACGCGCTCCGCCGGCTGGACCGCCCCGACGGTGAGGGTGGGGCGCGATGAGCGACCTGTCCCCCGAGGTGCCCGAGGAGGTCGTGGCCGAGGAGGCCGCCACGGCGGAGGGTCCCGACGCCGAGGAGTACCTCCCCGATGAGGACGCGCGGATCTCCCCCGACACCGGCACGGTCTACGAGCCCGACGGCGAGCCCGCGGAGACCCCGCAGGACCTCGTCGCCGAGGAGACGGACGAGGAGTGAGCGCACCGCCGGGCGAGCGCCACCTGCTCGTGCCGGCGGCGTACGTCCTCCTCCTGCGCGAGGGCGCCGACGGACCGGAGGTGCTGCTCCAGCTGCGCCGCGGCACCGGCTTCATGGACGAGCACTGGGCGGCGGGCGCCGCCGGCCACGTGGAGCACGGCGAGACGGCGTACGACGCCGCCCGGCGCGAGGCGGCCGAGGAGATCGGCGTCGACGGCCTGGACCTGGCGTTCCTCACCACGGTGCAGCGCACCGGCGGCGGGGAGCCGATCGGCGAGCGGGTCGACTTCTTCTTCACCGCGCGCTCCTGGCGCGGCACGCCCCGGGTGCGGGAGCCACAGCGCTGTGCCGCGCTGCGCTGGTTCCCCCTGGCGGCACTGCCCGACCCGGTGGTCCCCCACGAGCGGGTGGTGTTGGAGGCGATCGCGTCGGGTACCGCCCCTCCTTACCTGACCCTCGGCTTCGAAGGGAGCACTGCATGAGCAACGACGAGGTCGACCTCGGCCCCAAGCCCGACCCGGTGATCGAGCCCGGCGAGCCCAACCCCGGGGGCGCGGACGCGCTGCCGGAGGAGCACAGCACCGTGCCCGCCGACCTGTCGCTGGAGGACAACCCGGCCGTCGACACCGCCACCGCCCCGGACCCGCTCCAGGAGGGCGAGGACACCAGCACCGAGGCGACACGCGACGACAAGGACCCCACCCCGGCCGAGGAGGAGTCCCCGGCATGAGCGAGCCCGGCCCCGCCCCCGACTCGGACCCCGACCTGGCCAGCCCCGACCCGACGCACGACCGCGACGGGGACATGGGCGTGAGCAGCGAGCGCGTCGGCCCCACCGGACCCGGCCAGACCGCGCGCACCGGCGAGCGGGACGTCACCACGGGCGCGGGGCCCGGCGGCGTACCGGCGGTCGGGCCCGAGGACGAGCCGGACCCCGAGGAGGTCGCGCCCCCGGAGCAGTCGGCCGGCGGCCGCGAGGAGAACCCGGCCGGACTGCACCCCAAGGCCGGCTACCCCAGCGCCGACCCGCGTTCGGCGGACGAGCCGTACCAGCCCTGATCCGGGCCGCGCACCCCTCACACGCGACACTCCGTAAGACGAAGTACTAAAAACTCGCAGCCTCCGTTTAAAGTGGCCTCCTCAAACCACTCTGCGTGCTCTCGGGAGTGCGCCCGTTCACGGAGGACTGCACGTGCACTCCCTGCCCCATTCCCGGCGCCGGCGCGCCCTCAGGCTGGGCGCGACCTTCGCGCTCGGTAGCGCCCTGGTGCTCAGCACCCTCGGCGCCATGCCCAGCGCCCAGGCCGTCCCCTCACCGAGCACCCCTGCCGCCCAGGACGGCACGGGCGCCGGCGAGGGGCCGGACCTGTCCGACCTGCTCGCCGAGCCGACCCCCGCCCCGGAGGCGCTCGAGCTGCTCGACCGCCCCTCGCTGCGCGACGTCGCCGAGCACAACGACCTCTCCGTCGCCGAGCTGCGTCACAACCTCGCCACGCACGACACCTTGCAGGTGACGCCGCAGGGCGACCTGCTGTTCGTCGACCCCGCCGCCCCGGCACACCTGCGCGACGCGTCCACGAACCCGGACGACCACGACCACGACATCGACGGCGACCAGGACCAGGGCCCCGAGGTCGCCGCCATCCCGCGCAACATCGACGTCAAGGACGCGTTCAACCTCAACTCGCTGCCCGGGGCGGGCGCGACGATCTACCTCGACTTCGACGGCGTCGAGATCTCCTCCTCCTACGGCTCGAGGTGGCAGGAGAGCTACGGGGTCTCCGGCAGCGTCCCCGGCTGGGACCCGAAGAACAACGGCGCGGCGTTCAACGACGACGAGAAGCGCGCCGTGATCGAGGTCTGGCAGCGCGTCGCCGAGGACTTCCACCCCTTCAACGTCAACGTCACCACGGTCGCCCCCGCCAACCTGCTCACCTTCCCCGGCTACCACGCGGTGATCACCGGCAACCAGGCCGCGCACAAGGCGCTGTGCGACGAGGGCTGCGGCGGCATCGCCTACGTCGGGGTCGACCCGTCCCGGAACCAGTTCAAGCCGGCCTGGACCCTCACCCGTGGGTCGGGGAACTCCGCGGCCAACGTGGCCGAGGTGACCAGCCACGAGATCGGCCACAACCTCGGCCTGTACCACCACGGCAAGGGCAGCACGGAGTACTACGCCGGCCACAGCGGCTGGGCACCCATCATGGGCGACAGCTACGGCAAGGAACACACCCGGTGGGCGAACGGCGCCTGGCCGGATGCCACCCAGCCCAAGCAGGACGACCTGGCGATCATCCGCGGGCGGCTCGGCTCGCGCGCGGACGGCGGGCCGGAGAACTGGCAGGACGCGCGGTGGACGCGTACCGCCGCGATCCGCGGCGAGGACGGTCACCACGAGACCCGGGACATCGACATCTTCCAGCTGGGGACCTGTCAGGGCGACGTGAAGGTCCGCGTCAACATCGCCCCCAAGGGCTCGAACACCGACACCCGGATCGGGGTGACCAACGCCGTCGGAGACGACGTCTACGAGCACGCCCCGACGAGCCGCGAGGACGTCGACACCACGGTCAAGGGCCTGCCGAGAGACACGTACTACCTGAAGGTCATGACCGACGCCAGGGGCGAGTACCAGAACGACTACGGCGTGCTGGGCTACTACGACTGGAGCGTCACCGGGTGTGACGGCGTACCGGTCACGACCCCGCCGCTGCAGCCGACCGCGGTCACGCACAGCTTCGACCCCGCGACCCGGAACCTGACGGTCACCTGGCAGCCCCCCGCCGAGAACGGCGGGCACCCTGTCACCGGCTACACCGTCGGCGAACAGCTCGGCAAGATGCCGACGATCCGGCTCGACGCCTCGGCGCGGCGACACACCTTCACCGACGTCCCGGCCGGGGACCTGAAGGTCTACGTCAACGCCAACAACGCCCTCGGCGACGGCCAGGTGGCCGGGACGACCTTCAGGTCCCCGGCGCCGGCCACGACCACCACGGCGCTCACGGCCACCTACGGCGACGCCGCCAGGACGGTGAGCCTGCGCACCCGGGTCACCTCCAGCACCACGACGGCCCAGGGCACCGTGCGGGTCACGGCCGGTGGTCGCGAGCTCGCGACGCCCGTCGCGCTGATGGGGGGCGAGGCGACCGTGACGGTGCCCTACGAGGACGTCCTCGGCACCGAGCTGACGGCGGAGTACGTCCCCGCGGACAAGCGCTGGAACCCGTCACGCACCGCCACCGCGACGACGCCGCAGACCGCCCCGTCGACGGTGCGCGACCTCGCCCTCGGCCTGGACCAGGACACCCGCGAGGTCACCGCGACCTGGCGCGCGCCCGAGCACAACGGCGGCTCGGCCGTCACGGCGTACCGCGTGACCGCGGGCGGTGCCACCCACACCGTCGCGGCGCCGGCCACCTCGCACACCCTCCCCGCCGGGACCGGCACGTTCGGCGTCGAGGTCCAGGCCGTGAACGCGCGGGGCGCCTCCACGCCCGCCCGCGCCGAGCTCAAGGTCCCCGCTCCGACGGCGAGCCGCACGACGATGACCGCCGCCACCCGCGGGCGCACGGTGACCCTGGAGGTCACCACCCGGTCCAGCACGGACGACGCCCTGGTCGACGGCCAGGTGACCGTGCGGCGCGGGAACACGCCGCTCGGCACCGCGACGACGACCCGCGGCGTCGCGCAGCTCACGCTCACCGACCAGCCGCTCGGCCGGCAGACCTACGTCGCGGTCGTCGTGCCCACGAGCAAGCGGTGGAGCCAGTCGTCGGCCGAGGCCTCGGCCGACGTCATGGTCGAGCCCGGCGCCCCGCGTGCGCTGACGGCGGACTTCGAGCCGCGGGACCGGTCGGCCCGCGTCGTCTGGGAGGCGCCCGTCTCCGACGGCGGCACCCCGGTCACCGGCTACCGTCTCACGCTCGGCGACCTCACCGAGGAGGTCTCGGGCGACATCACCGAGGCCGTCCTCGACGTCGAGGGTCTCGCCCCCGGCGAGCACGAGGTCTCGGTCGTGGCGCTGAACGCGAAGGGCGCCTCGAGCGCGGCGACGGCCACCCTGGTCCTCAGCCCCGTCTCCGACACCGGCGTCGCCCTGACCTCGACGACACTCGGCCGCGCGGTCACGCTGAGCGCCACGGTCACCGGTGACCCTGCCCCGGAGGGCAGCGTCGAGTTCCGTGACGGCGCCACCGTCCTGGGCACGGTCGCCGTGACGGACGGCGTCGCGACGCTGCAGGTCGACCGGGCGCCCCTGGGCAGGCGGAGCTACACCGCCGCGTTCGTCCCGGCCGACCGCCGGTGGGACCCCGCCACCAGCGAAGCGGTCAGCGCCACCAGCGCCAAGCTGGCGGCGAGCCTCAAGGTCGCCGTCACCGCGAAGACGGTCCGGCTCGGCAAGCGACCGACGGTCACCGCGACCCTCACCGTCCGCGGCCTGACCGGCGCGGCCACGAACGGCCCGGTGACGGTCAAGCTCGGCAAGAAGACCGTCCAGGCCCGCCTGGTCGACGGCCGCGCCGTCGTACGGCTGCCGAAGCTGAAGAAAGCGTTCTTCACCGCCAAGCAGCTGCGGACGAAGGCGCCGTTCAAGGTCACCTACCTCGGCAACGAGGACGTCGCCACCGCCACCCTCACCCGCAAGGTGAAGGTCAAGCAGTGAGCTGACTCGTCCGGCGCACCGGAGCCCCTCTCGACCTGGTCGAGGGGGGCTCCGGTGTCTGCGGGGTGGGTCCGGCTTCCGCGGCCGGTCAGACGCCGCAGGCGGGCGCGTCCGGCAGCGGGGCCGGGACACCGATCGTGGGCATGCCCAGAGCGACACCGGACTGCTGCGGCGCGGCGGTGCGCGCCTCCCAGGCGTCGCCCGAGCGCGTGCGTCGTACGCCGAGGACCGGGCCGTCGGCGACCAGGTGGTGCGGGGCGGCGTAGGTGACCTCGACGGTGACCATGTCCCCGGGGCGCACGGAGTCGGCGTCCACGCGGGAGAAGTCGGCCGCGAAGTGCACGAGCCGGTTGTCCGGCGCCCGGCCGGACAGCCGCGCGGTGGCGGCGTCCTTGCGGCCCTCACCCTCGGCGACCATCAGCTCGACGGTGCGCCCGACGATCCTCTTGTTCTCCTCCCACGCGACCTCGTTGACCAGGTCGGCCAGGCGGAGGTAGCGGTCCTTGACCACGTCGGCCGGCACCTGGTCGGGCAGGTCGGCGGCGGGGGTGCTGGGGCGCTTGGAGTACTGGAAGGTGAAGGCGCTGGAGAAGCGCGACTCGCGCACCACCCGCATCGTCTCGAGGAAGTCCTCCTCGGTCTCGCCGGGGAAGCCGACGATGATGTCGGTGGTGATCGCGGCGTCCGGCATCGCGGCGCGGACCCGCTCGATGATGCCGAGGAACTTCGAGGAGCGGTAGGAGCGGCGCATCGCGCGCAGCAGCCGGTCGGAGCCGGACTGCAGCGGCATGTGCAGGCTCGGCATCACGTTCGGCGTCTCGGCCATGGCCTCGATGACGTCGTCGGTGAACTCCGCCGGGTGCGGGCTGGTGAAGCGCACCCGCTCCAGGCCCTCGATCTCGCCGCACGCGCGCAGCAGCTTGGAGAAGGCCTGACGGTCGCCGAACTCCACGCCGTACGCGTTGACGTTCTGGCCCAGCAGGGTGATCTCGCTGACGCCCTCGGCGACGAGCGCGCGGACCTCGGCGAGGATGTCGCCGGGGCGGCGGTCCTTCTCCTTGCCGCGCAGCGCCGGGACGATGCAGAAGGTGCAGGTGTTGTTGCAGCCGACCGAGATCGACACCCAGGCGGCGTACGCCGACTCGCGCTTGGTGGGCAGCGTCGAGGGGAACACGTCGAGGCTCTCCAGGATCTCGACCTGGGCCTCCTCCTGCACGCGCGCCCGCTCCAGCAGCACCGGCAGCGAGCCGATGTTGTGAGTGCCGAAGACGACGTCGACGTACGGCGCCCGCTCGGTGATCGTGGAGCGGTCCTTCTGCGCCAGGCAGCCGCCGACGGCGATCTGCATGCCCGGGTTGGCGGCCTTGATCGGCGCGAGGTGGGAGAGGTTGCCGTAGAGCTTGTTGTCCGCGTTCTCGCGCACGGCGCAGGTGTTGAACACGACCACGTCGGCCTGCTCGCCGGCCGGCGAGGGCAGGTAGCCTGAGTCCTCCAGCAGCCCGGTCAGGCGCTCGGAGTCGTGGACGTTCATCTGGCACCCGTAGGTGCGGACCTCGTACGTGCGCGCGTTGCTCATAACCGCTCAAGCCTACGAGCGCCGCCGCCGCTTCGGCGAACTCCGAGGCACCTACTACTGGTAGGCGCGGCGCTGGCGCAGGGCATGTAATGCGGGGTTACTGACGCTGCACCCACCGCATACGGCGTGTGCAGCGTCGATAACCCCGCGTTACAGCTGGTTGCTCGCGCCCGCACCCGGCTCAGCCGGCGTACACCGACCCGTCGAAGTTCAGCAGCCCGGCGGACTCCAGCGCGAGAGCGGTCTCGCTGTTGTCGTCGCCGTCCGCGTGGGTCTCGATGTCGAGGGCGACGACGTCGGCGAGCGGGAGCATGTGGGTCTGGGCGGTCTTGATCCCCATGCCCGCCCGGTCGGTCGGCACGCCGTCCTCGAGGAAGAGAAAGCCGTCGCGGATGCCCAGGAACCGCGCGTACTCGTGGACCTCGCGGGTGCCGTCGGCGCGCCGTACGGACAGGGTGCTGAAGGCATCGTGGGTGCTCACTGGGATATCCTCCCCGAACCGCGGTAGAACGCAGCCGACGACACCGACGAGTGGACCGGACCGCCCCGCGATCAGGTCACAGTTCGGACACACCTACCCACCTACCCGATCCTCGGGGGTTCACCCCTCCCCCGGCTGGGCACGGAGGAAAACATGAGTGAACCCCTGGTGGTGCTGGACCACGTCGACAAGTGGTTCGGCAACCTCCATGTCCTGCAGGACATCGAGCTGTCGATCGGCAAGGGCGAGGTCGTCGTCGTCATCGGCCCCTCCGGGTCGGGCAAGTCGACGCTGTGCCGCACGATCAACCGCCTCGAGACCATCGACAAGGGCACGATCAGCCTCGACGGCCAGGAGCTGCCCCAGGAGGGCAAGGGCCTCGCGGCGCTGCGCGCCGACGTCGGGATGGTCTTCCAGAGCTTCAACCTGTTCGCACACAAGACGATCCTCGAGAACGTCACCCTCGGCCCCATCAAGGTCCGCAAGCAGTCCAAGGCCGACGCCGAGAAGCGCGCCCGCGAGCTCCTCGAGCGCGTCGGCGTCGCACACCAGGCCGACAAGTACCCCGCGCAGCTCTCCGGCGGTCAGCAGCAGCGCGTCGCGATCGCGCGCGCGCTGGCGATGGACCCGAAGGTGATGCTCTTCGACGAGCCGACCTCGGCGCTCGACCCGGAGATGATCTCGGAGGTCCTCGAGGTCATGGTCGATCTGGCCAAGCGCGGCATGACCATGGTCGTGGTCACCCACGAGATGGGTTTCGCCCGCACAGCAGCCGACCGGGTGGTCTTCATGTCCGACGGCGCGATCGTCGAGGAGAACACTCCCGACGAGTTCTTCACCAACCCGAAGAGCGATCGGGCCAAGGACTTCCTCGGCAAGATCCTCAAGCACTGAAGGAGACAGCATGCGACCTCGCCCGACCCTCCGTAGGTTCACGGCAGCGGCAGCCACCGCGGTCCTGGCCACGTCCCTCGCGGCCTGCGGCAACGCCGGCAACGACGACACCGACACCCGCGACGTCGACGTCGCGGAGAACGCCGCCGACGAGTTCGAGGACGGCACGCGGATGAAGGAGCTCGCCGAGGACGGCAAGATCACCATCGGCGTCAAGTACGACCAGCCCGGCCTGGGCTTCAAGGGCGCCACCGACGACATGCCGAAGGGCTTCGACCCGGAGATCGGCAAGATCCTCGCGGGCTCGCTCGGCATCGCGCCGGAGGACATCACGTGGAAGGAGACCATCTCCGACAACCGTGAGCCGTTCCTCGAGGAGGGCGAGGTCGACCTCGTCATCGCGACGTACTCGATCACCGACGACCGCCGCAAGGTCGTCGGCCAGGCCGGCCCGTACTACGTGACCGGCCAGCAGCTCCTGGTCCGCGCCGACAACGACGAGATCAACGGCGTCGAGGACATCAAGGGCATGGAGGTCTGCTCGGTCACCGGCTCGACCTCGCTCGAGAACGTCAAGAAGGAGGGTGCCAAGCCCCGCGGCTTCGACACCTACTCCGAGTGCGTGGACCAGGTCCTGGACGGCACCGTCGACGCGATGACCACCGACGGCTCGATCCTGCTCGGGTACGCCGCCGAGCAGCCCGACGAGCTCAAGGTCGTCGGCGAGCCGTTCTCCGAGGAGCGCTACGGCATCGGCTACTCCAAGGACCGCCCCGAGATGTGCCAGTGGATCAACGACACGCTGAAGACGTCCTTCGAGGACGGCTCGTGGGAGGAGGCGTTCGACATCACCCTGGGTGAGTCCGGCGCCGACGCCCCCGAGCAGCCCGAGCTCGACGACTGCCAGTCCTGAGCTCCGTACGCCACTGACCGGCGGGGGCCCTCTCGGGCTCCCGCCGGTCCTTCACGGAAGGGGACACGCCTGTGGAGGCGGTCTTCTCGAACTTCGACGAGTACCTCAAGGCGTTCGGCGTCACCCTCGCGCTGTTCATCGTCTCGGGGCTTGCCTCGCTCGTGCTCGGGCTCATCCTCGCCGCGCTGCGAGTGGGGCCGGTCAGCGTCATGCGCCGCGCCGCCGGCCTCTACGTGACCATCTTCCGCAACACGCCGCTGCTGATGATCTTCGTCTTCATGGCGGCCGCGATGCCCAAGCTCGGCTACAACTTCAAGTGGGTCGAGAACATCGAGATCGCCGGGTGGAGCGTGTCGGCGTTCTTCGTGCGTTCCACCATCGCGCTGACGCTCTACACCTCCGCCTTCGTCTGCGAGGCGTTCCGCTCCGGGGTCAACTCCGTCGACGTCGGCCAGGCCGAGGCATCTCGCGCCATCGGCCTCACCTTCCTCCAGAGCATGCGCTACGTCGTGCTCCCCCAGGCGCTGCGCGCCGTCGTACCCCCGCTGACCAGCGTGCAGGTGGCGCTGATCAAGAACACCTCCGTCGCCGCGGCGTTCGGCATGGCCGAGGCGACCGCCACCATGCGCTCGTTCACCAACGACTACGGCAGCCAGCGC
This sequence comes from Nocardioides ochotonae, assembly GCF_011420305.2. NCBI lineage: Bacteria > Bacillati > Actinomycetota > Actinomycetes > Propionibacteriales > Nocardioidaceae > Nocardioides > Nocardioides ochotonae. Next base: position 3,662,814 of record NZ_CP061769.1, read on the forward strand.
CCGGAGATCTTCCTGCTCTTCGCGATCGGCTACATCATCATCGTCGAAGTCGTCGCCCTGTCCTCCTATGCCCTCGAGCGCAAGTGGAAGGTGGCCTGAGATGAGCGGCAACGTCCTCTACGACGCCCCTGGCCCGCGCACCATCGCGCGCCACCGTCTCTACTCGGTGCTGACCTGGCTGTCGCTCGTCGCCGTGATCGGCTTCTTCGTGTGGCGGATGCAGGACACCGGCCAGCTGGAGTACGACAAGTGGGAGGTCTTCCTCACCCCGTCGTACATCGAGGTCATCCTGCAGGGCCTGCTCGACACCCTCCTGATGGCCTTCGGTGCCATCATCTTCGCCGTCGTGTTCGGCCTGATCTTCGGCGTCGGCAAGCTCTCCGAGCACGCCTGGCTGCGCTGGCCCTCCTGGCTGGTCGTGGAGTTCTTCCGCGCGGTGCCGGTGCTGATGCTGATGATCTTCCTCTTCTACCTGCTGGCCGTCGGGGACGGCCCACTGTCGCCGATGTGGTGCGTGATCATCGCGCTGACGCTCTACAACGGCTCCGTGCTCGCCGAGGTCTTCCGCGCCGGCGTGAACGCCGTCCCGCGCGGACAGGTCGAGGCGGCGTACGCGCTGGGCATGCGCAAGACCCAGGTGATGGTGCAGATCCAGCTGCCGCAGGCGGTCAAGATGATGCTCCCGGCCCTGATCAGCCAGTGCGTGGTCGCGCTCAAGGACACCAGCCTGGGTTCCTACATCCTCGCGCCCGGTCTCACGTTCGTGTACAAGCAGGTCACGCTGGACTTCAAGAACCAGGTGCCGACCGCACTGGTCATCGCCGCGATCTACATCCTGGTCAACCTGGTGCTGACGGCCATTGCGACGGTGCTCCAGCGCCGGCTCGTCGGCGAGCGCAAGATGCTCGACGTGCCGATGGTCGCCGGGGTGGGAGTGTCGGGCACCGACGGCGGGCGGGCCGTCTAGCCCCCCGTTAGCGCCGCGGCGTCACCCAGAGCCGGATGACGCCCTCGATCACCACGGTGCCGTCGGCGAGCTCCCCACGGACCCGGACCGGAAGGTCCGGGTCCGTGCCGCTCCACTGGGCCGGGTCGGTCTCGGCGATGCAGGTGACGTCGCCGGTCGCCTTCGCGGTGTAGCTGACCTCCATCCCCTTCGGGATCCAGCGCCGGTCCGCCGGCACGCTCGCCTCCGCCAGTGCGCCCATCGCCGCCTCGAGGCCGTTGCACAGCGCGATCGCGTGCACGGTCCCGAGGTGGTTGTGCACCCGGCGCCGGCTGCGGACCACCAGCTCGGCGCGGTTCGGCTCCAGCACGGTGAACCGGGGGCGCACGCTCGCGAAGTAGGGCGCCTTCTGGGCGAACAGGATCGAGAAGACGCGGGCGCCGACCCTCGGGACGGCGTTGGTCTTCTGCCACATCGTGAGGACCTGAGTCATGGGCGGCACATTACCGAGCGGTAACTTGCGCCACAAGCACCACAAGCGCCGACTCGGCGTACTGACACGCGTCAAGAGGGCGGGCGCGCTGCTAGCGTCCGCGACGTGACCCACGCCACATCGCACGCGCCACTGCCGGAGATCGGCTGCTACGGGCTGGCGGGGCACACCTCCTCCCCCGCCGACCTCCTGGAGGAGGTCCGCCTGGCCGAGCGGCTGGGCATCGGAGCGGTCTTCCTCTCCGAGCGGTTCAACCTCAAGGACGCCGGCGTGCTGGCCGGGGCCGCGGTGGCCGCCTCCGAGCGGATCGGGATCGGCACCGCCGCGACCAACCACAACACCCGGCACCCGCTGGTCACCGCCACGATGGCCACGACGCTGCACCGGATGAGCCACGGGCGCTACGCCCTCGGCCTCGGACGCGGCTTCGACCTGCTCTTCGACGTCATGGGCCTGCCCCGCGTGACCAGCGCCCAGCTCGCCGACGCGATCGGGATCTACCGGCGACTGTGGCGCGGCGAGGCGTTCGGGCACGACGGTCCGGCCGGCCGCTTCCCCTACCTCTCCCAGGACTCGTCCTTCGACGAGGACGTCCCCGTGCTGATGACCGCCATCGGCCCGAGGTCGCTCGCGCTCGCCGGTCGGGTCGCCGACGGCGTCGTGCTGCACACCTTCCTCACCGACGAGACCCTGGCCCGCTCGGTCGCCACCGTGCGGCGCGCGGCCGAGGAGGCCGGACGCGACCCGGCCGCGGTGCGCGTCTGGGCGGTGCTCGCGACCGTCCCCGATCCCGTCACCGACGAGCAGCGGTTGCGCCGCCTGGTCGGTCGCCTCGCCACCTACCTCCAGGGGTACGGCGAGGTGCTGGTCAGCGCGAACGGCTGGGACCCCGAGGTGCTGCGCCGCTTCCGCGAGGACCCGCTGGTGAGCGGGTACGCCGGGGCGTTCGACGCGGTCGGCACCGTGGACGAGCTCGGCCGGCTGGCCGAGCTGCTGCCGGCGGAGTGGCTGCCCGCGGCGTACGGCTCGCCCGCGCAGTGCGCCGCCCGGGTCGGCGACCAGCTCGACGCGGGCGCCGACAGCGTGATCCTGCACGGCGCCACCCCGGCCGAGCTGGCGCCGGTGCTGGACGCCTGGCGGACGGTGCGCCCCGACGGGCTGGACGCGCTGCCGCGCAACCCCGGGTGGCTGCGATGAGCACCACGACCGTCGCCACCACGCCGGAGGAGCTGAGCCCGCAGTGGCTCTCGGAGGCCCTGGGCGGCCGCATCGACACCGTGGTCGCCGAGCCGGTCGGGACCGGCCAGATGGCCACCTGCTTCCGGCTGCGGCTCACCGGACCGGACGTCGGCGCGCGCGTCCCCGGCGTACTGCTCGCCAAGCTGCCCGCTGCCGACCCCGCCGCCCGGGCGATGGTGGCCGGCGCCTACCGCTGCGAGCTGCGGTTCTACGCCGAGATCGCCCCGACCGTGGCGGTGCGCGTGCCGCGGGTGCACCACGCCGCCTGGAGCGGCGACGGCGCGGACTTCACCCTGCTGCTGGAGGACCTCGCGCCGCGGGTGCAGGGCGACCAGGTCGCCGGGTGCTCGCCGGCCCAGGCGCACGACGCGGTGGTCAACCTCGCCGGGCTGCACGGGCCGCGCTGGTGCGACCCGACGCTGCTCGCGATCGAGGGCCTGGACCGCAGCGGTCCCGAGGGCGCCGCGCTGCTGGCGGAGCTCTACGGGCCCGCGACCGAGATCTTCCTGGCCGGGCTGGGCGACCTCGTCGATCCCGCCGACGCCGCGACCCTGGCGGCCTGCGTGCCGCTGTGCGAGCGCTGGGTCCTGGCCCGCGGCGAGCGGTTCGGCCTGGTGCACGGCGACTACCGCCTCGACAACCTGATGTTCGCGCCCGACGGCGCCGCCGGCTGCGTGGCGCTGGACTGGCAGACCCTGTCGCTGGCGCTGCCGGCCCGCGACCTGGCGTACTTCCTCGGCACCGGTCTCTCCGTCGCCGACCGCCGCACCCACGAGCGCGACCTGGTCGGCGCCTGGCACACCGCGCTGGTGGGGCACGGGGTCGGCGGCTACACCGGGCGCGAGGCGTGGGAGGACTACCGCTTCGCGATGCTCCAGGGGCCGCTGGTGTCGGTGTTCGGGTGCGCCTACGGCGCCCGCAGCGAGCGCGGCGATCGGATGTTCGCCGCCATGGTCGCGCGCTCCTGCGCGGCGATCCGGGACCTGGGGGTCCTCTCATTCGTCGCCGGGGACTGCTAGCGTAGGCCGCGGCCCCTCGGGCGTAGCTCCCCCCGCTTCGCTCGAGGGGCCCCTGTCTTCTCGCGGGGCCTCTCGTCCGGCCTGTCTCAGTGTCGCGCAGCGGCCTCGGCCAGCAGCTCCACCCGGTTGCCGTGCCCGTCGCGGACATGCAACCGCTCGTAGCCGGCGAAGGTGTGCCGCTCGCGGTGGTCGACCTCGAAGCCGAGCGTCTCCAGTCGCGCGCCGGTCGCCTCGAGCGCGGCCAGGTCGGCCAGCAGCAGCGCGGGGTGCGCGCGCCGGGCAGACACGAACGGGTCCTCCACGCCGACGTGGATCTCGGCGACGATCGCGCCGCCCCCGTCGTGCGAGCGGAACCAGGCGCCGCCGCGCGGGCGCAGCGCCGGCGGCTTCTCCACCTCGGCCAGCCCCAGTCCCTCGGCCCAGAACCGCCGGGCCAGACCCTCCCCGCCGGGCGGGCAGGAGAGCTGCACGTGGTGCAGGCGCAGCGCGGCCTCGCCCCGCGCCCCGGCGGGCGTCACGATCCCTCCCCGCGCCGGGCGACCACGAAGACCCTGCGAAACGGCAGCACCACGCCGTACGACGTGGCGGGGTACGCCGCGGCGAGGCGGCGGCGCAACTCCTCCTCGAAGGACGCGCGCAGTCGCGGGGACGCCGCCTCGAGTGCCTCCAGGGTCGGGCGCGCCCCGGTCCCGGAGATCCAGCCCAGCACCGGGTCCGGGCCCTGCAGCACGTGCAAGTAGGTCGTCTCCCAGGCATCGACCGCGCAGCCGAGGCCGGCCAGCGCCGCGAGGTAGACCGCCGGGTCGTGGGCGTCCGGTTCCGCCGCGCCGGCGGTGTGGGCGGCGTACGGCTCCTGCGCGGCGAGCTCGCGGCGCAGCGCGTGGCTGGGCTCGGCGAAGTTGCCCGGCACCTGGAAGGCCAGCCAGCCACCCGGCCGGACCGCCTCGAGCAGCCGGGCCAGCAGGGACAGGTGGCCGGGCACCCACTGCAGCACCGCGTTGGCCACCAGCACGTCCACCGGCGCCGCCGGCACCCACGAGCGCAGGTCCCCCAGCTCGACCGTCAGGCCGGGATGGTCGGCGCGGGCCCGCTCCACCATCTCCGGGCTCGCGTCGACGCCGAGCACGTCGGCCTGCGGCCAGCGGGCCGCCAGCAGCACGGTGAGGTGGCCCGGACCGCAGCCGAGGTCGACCACCCGCTGCGGCGCAGTGGCGCCGACGCGCGCCATCAGGTCGAGGAACGGGCGCCCGCGCTCGTCGCCGTAGGCGAGATAACGCTCGGGGTCCCAAGCGAACGGGTGGAACGGGTCACGCGGGGTGGACGGCACGCTCATCGAAGCCTCCCGGGTCACAAACCTCCCGAAGTCTCTTGACGTCGAGGTAATTCCACCCTGCTCCCAGAGTCTCTCGATGTCAAGATTCTCGACCGGGGCGCTACCATGACGCCATGCGGGACGAGGTCGACGAGCTGGTCGAGGCCTGGGGACGCGAGCGCGCCGACCTGGACCTGGCCCCCGTCGCCGTCTTCAGCCGGATCTCGCGCCTCGCGCGCCACCTCGACCTGGCCCGCCGTACGGCGTTCATCCAGCACGGCATCGAGGCATGGGAGTTCGACGTCCTGGCCGCGCTGCGCCGCGCCGGTACGCCGTACGAGCTCTCCCCCGGTCGGCTGCTGCGCGAGACGCTGGTGACCAGCGGGACGATGACCAACCGGGTCGACCGGCTCGCGGCGCGCGGCTTCGTCGAGCGGCTGCCCGACCCGCACGACCGCCGCGGGGTGCTGGTGCGCCTCACCGCCGACGGCAAGCGGGCGGTGGACAGCGCGTTCACCGAGCTGCTCGAGGCCGAGGCCGGCATCCTCGCCGACCTCGACACCGACCAGCAGGCTCAGCTGGCCTCGCTGCTGCGCACCCTGCTGGTGCCGTTCAGCTGACGCCCCCGGCTCGGCTCAGCCGAGCTGCTCGGAGGCCTCGAGCCACTCCAGCTCGAGGGCGTCCCTCTCCTCTGCGAGCGCCGACCGCTGCTTGCCCAGGTCGGCGAGCAGAGCGTAGTCCTCGAGGTTGGCGGCCATCTTCTCCTCCAGCACCGCCTCCTGCTCCGCGATCTTCGCGAGCCGCTTCTCCACCCGCGCCAGGGCCTTGCGCGCCGTACGCTCCTCGGCGGAGCCGGAGCGGGCCTTGGTGGACCCACCCGCGGTCGGTACGGCGGGGGCCGCGGCAGCCGCGGCGAGAGCGGCGTCCTCGGCGGCCAGCGCGGCCTCGCGGCGCTCGAGGTACTCCTCCACCCCGCGCGGCAGCATCGAGACGGTGCCGTCGCCGAGCAGCGCCCAGATCGAGTCGGTGACCCGCTCCAGGAAGTACCGGTCGTGGGAGACCACGATCAGGGTGCCGGGCCAGCGGTCGAGGAAGTCCTCGAGCACGTTGAGGGTGTCGATGTCGAGGTCGTTGGTCGGCTCGTCGAGCAGCAGCACGTTGGGCTCGTCGAGCAGCAGCATCAGCAGCTGGAAGCGGCGGCGCTCGCCACCGGAGAGGTCGCCGATGCGCGCGGTCAGCCGGTCGCCGGTGAAGCCGAAGCGCTCCAGCATCGAGGTCGCGGTGATCTCGCCGCCGTCGGTGGTGCGGGTCAGCTGCCGCACCCGCTCCACGGTCGGCAGCACCCGCGCGGTCGGGTCGAGGTGGTCGAGCTGCTGGGTCAGGTGTCGCAGCGCCACCGTGCGGCCGGTCTTCACCTTGCCGGCGCTCGGCTCCAGGTCGCCGGCGAGCAGCGAGAGCAGGGAGGTCTTGCCGGCGCCGTTGACCCCGACGATGCCGATCCGGTCGCCGGGACCGATGCGCCAGGTCGCGTGGTGCAGCAGCTGCCGCTCGCCGCGGAACAGGTCGACGTCCTCGACGTCGAGCACGTCCTTGCCGAGGCGCTGGGCGGCGAACTTCTGCAGCTCGAGCCGGTCGCGCGGCGGCGGCACGTCCTCGATCAGGGCGTTGGCGGCGTCGATGCGGAACTTCGGCTTCGAGGTGCGCGCCGGGGCGCCGCGGCGCAGCCAGGCGAGCTCCTTGCGGACCAGGTTCTGCCGGCGCACCTCGGAGGCCGCGGACTGGCGCTGCCGCTCGGCCTTGGCGAGCACGAACGCGGCGTACCCGCCCTCGTAGGCGTCGACGGCGCCGTCGTGGACCTCCCAGGTCCACTGGCACACCGCGTCGAGGAACCACCGGTCGTGGGTGACCACGACGAGCGCGGAGGGCCGGGCGGCGACGTGGGCGGCCAGCCAGGCGACCGCCTCGACGTCGAGGTGGTTGGTGGGCTCGTCGAGCACGAGCAGGTCGTGGTCGCCGATCAGCAGCGCGGCCAGCGAGCAGCGGCGCCGCTCGCCGCCGGAGAGCCCGACGACGGGACGGTCGAGCTCGATCCCGGCCAGCAGCACCTCCACGACCTCGCGGGTGCGCGGGTCGGCGGCCCACTCGTGGTCGGCGAGCCCGGCGAGCACGGCCTCGCGCACGGTGTGCTCGTCGGAGAGCTCGTCGCCCTGGTGCAGGTAGCCGATCAGCAGCCCGCGGGTGCGCGACACGCGCCCGCTGTCGGGCTCCTCGATGCCGGTCATCACCTCGAGCAGCGTGGTCTTGCCGTCGCCGTTGCGTCCGACGATGCCGATCCGCTCCCCCGCGCCGATGCCGAGGGACACCTCGCTCAGCAGCGGGCGGACGCCGTAGGACTTCGAGACGCGCTCGAGGTTGATCAGGTTGTTCGGGGCGGTGCTCACGCGTACTCCACGAGGTGGGCTCCCGAGACCGCGCCGTTGGCGACGAGGACTGTCGGGTGCGGGGGGTCGCCGGGATCGCCGGCGTCGAGGGCCGCGGCGAGCTCACGGGCGTGGTCGCCGTCGCGGCAGAGGAACAGGCAGGTGGGGCCCGAGCCGGAGAGCAGCCCGCGCAGCGCGCCGGCCTCCTCGCCCCGGGCGATCAGGTCGCCGAGCTCGGGTCGCAGGTCGAGCGCGGGGGCCTGCAGGTCGTTGTGCAGGGCGGCGGCCAGCGCGTCGGCGTCGCCGGCGGCCAGGGCGGCCAGCAGCGCGTCGGCGCTGCGCGGCTCGGGGTCGGCGTCGGGGAACATCGCGTCGTAGTGGCGGTAGACCGCGGGGGTGGACAGCCCCTCGGCCGAGGGCACCGCCACCCACCACCAGGTGCCGGCGTCGGGGACCCGCTCGACGACCTCGCCGCGTCCGGTGCCCAGCGCGGTGCCGCCCACCAGGGCGAACGGCACGTCGCTGCCGAGCTCGGCGGCCAGGCGCAGCAGGTCCTCGTCGGTGGTCTGGGTGCCCCAGAGCCGGTCCAGTGCGACCAGGGCGGCGGCGGCGTCCGCGGAGCCGCCGGCCATTCCGCCGGCGACCGGGATCGCCTTGGCGACGTACGCCGCCCCGCGACGCGGTACGCCGTGGTGCGCAGCGAGCAGGTCGGCCGCGCGGGTGACGATGTTGTCGGCCACCGACGGCAGCTCGACGCCCGCCATCCAGTCGGCGACCGCGACCTCGACCGACCAGTCGTCGGCCTCGCGCACGGTGACGTCGTCGTGCAGGCCCACGGCCTGGTAGACGGTCACCAGCGGGTGGAAGCCGTCCCCGCGCGGGGCACCGACGCCGAGGTGCAGGTTGATCTTCGCGGGGGCACGGACGGTGCGCTCGCTCATCCGCGCTCCTCGCGGCGCCCGGCGACGATGCCCTCGGTGAGGGCCACGAACTGCTCGATGCCCAGCGACTCGCCACGGGCCAACGGGTCGATGCCGGCGGCCGCGAGCGCGGCGTCGAGGACCGCAGCGGAGCCGGCGAGCGGCTTGAGCACGCCGCGCAGGGCCTTGCGGCGCTGGGCGAAGGCGGCGTCGACGACGGCGAAGACCTCCTCGCGCGTCGCGGTGGTGGTCGGCGGCTCCCGGCGGGTCCAGGCCACCAGCCCGGAGTCGACGTTGGGGGCCGGCCAGAAGACGTTGCGCCCGATCGAGCCGGCGCGGCGCACGTCGGCGTACCAGGCCGCCTTGACCGACGGGACGCCGTACACCTTGGAGCCGGGGCGGGCGGCCAGCCGGTCGGCGACCTCGGCCTGCACCATCACCAGGCCGCGCTCGAGGCTGGGCAGCAGCTCGAGCAGGTGCAGCAGCACCGGCACCGAGACGTTGTAGGGCAGGTTCGCGACCAGCGCGGTCGGGGCCGGGCCGGGGACCTCGGTGACCCGCATCGCGTCGCCGAGGACCAGCTCGAAGCGGTCGGCCTGGGCGGGCGCGTGCTCGGCGATGGTCTGCGGCAGCCGGGCGGCGAGGACGGGGTCCAGCTCGATGGCGGTCACCCGGCCGGCGACCTCGAGCAGCGCCAGGGTGAGCGAGCCGAGGCCGGGGCCGACCTCGACCACGACGTCGTTCTCGCCGATCCGCGACTCGCGCACGATGCGACGCACCGTGTTGGCGTCGATCACGAAGTTCTGGCCGCGCTGCTTGGTGGGGCGCAGGTCGAGCTCGGCCGCGAGCTGACGCACCTCCGCCGGTCCGAGGAGCTTCGGACCGGCGGAGGTGTCAGACATGGGCGCCAGCGTAGTCAGCGTGAGCCCGGTTCTCGCAGTCGAGGCGGCCTGCTGGGTGGTGCTCAGCGCAGGCCGAGCTGGGAGGAGCAGTGCGGCCACTGGCCCCAGCCGGCACGCGACTGCAGGATCTGTCCGCGCTTGATCTGCTCCTCGCGGCTGTGCTGGTGCGGCAGGCCGGTGCCACCGACGGCGGCCCAGGTGGAGGCGCTGAACTGCAGGCCGCCGTAGTAGCCGTTGCCGGTGTTGGTGGCCCAGTTGCCACCGGACTCGCACTGCGCCAGGCGGTCCCACACGGTGTCGCCACCGGCGTAGTTCGGGGCCGGCGCGGCGGGGGCCGGCGCGGGCTTCTCCTTGGTGCCGACCAGCACGATGCGCGAGACGGGCTTGGCGGTGACGTTCTGCTTCACGACCTTGCGCTCGACGACCTCGCCGTTGCGGTAGGTGAGGCGGTAGGTGACGTCGCGGCTGCCCGCGCGGCCCTCGCGCTCGACCTTCTCCTCGCCCTCGTAGATCGAGGCGTCCTCGCGTTCCTCGGTCGAGAAGTCGATGCGCTCGCCCTCGACCCGGCGGGTCTCCTTGCGGATGTCGGTGAGGACGATCTTGTCGCCGTCCTCGACCTCGGTCTTCAGGCCGGGCCTCACCTGGTCGAGGTCGTCGACCTTGACCTTCATCGCGCGCAGCGCCTCACGCACGGTGAGGGCGGTGACCGTCTTCTGCACCGGCTTGCGACCGGCGATGGCGAAGGTGAGCTTCTTGGGGGTGACGACCTCGAGCTCGAGGCCCGAGCGGCTGATCAGCGCGCCGCGGCTCGTGGAGAGGCGGGCGGCGGCGAAGGAGCGGCCGATCTCGTCCAGCGCGTCGTCGACCTCGGTGGAGGTCACCCAGTAGGTCTGGGTCTCGCCGTCGATGGTCACCTCGAGGGGGCGCCCGAAGCGGACCGAGATCTTCGACCCGTCGGAGACCTCCTCCTCGACGCCGGGGGCGACGATGTCGTGCTTGCCGACCTCGATGCCCTCGGACTCGAGGACGTCGCCGACGGTGCCGCCCATCGCGCGGACCTCGCGGGACTCGCCGTCCAGGGACAGGGTCACCGTGGTGGTCAGGGCGCTGTAGCCGAGAGTGGTGCCGGCGACCGCGAGGACGACGACGGCCGCCAGGGTGCCGAGGATGGCCCGGCTACGGGTGATGCGGCCCAGACGGGCGCGCAGGGTGGACAGCGTGGAAGCCACGATTCTCCATACGTCGTGCTCTCCGGGCCTCGGGTGTCAGTGCGAGCACAGCCTCGTGCTCCCCAGTGCGGACGTCGTGCTCGGGGCGGCTGGCGGGCCGCGATGGGGGCCCTGGCCGGCCGCGGTGCACTGGTCTGATCGACCCGATCCCGGCCTACAAGTCGTCTACTGCAACAAGATCTCGGACCGATTGCAAACCCTCGTCCCACATCTTGTGGCGGTGTGGGCAGCGTCTCGTGCTTCCCGGACGCCGTTTCCGGGGGTGCGGAGTGCAGGTTCTCGCGGGCTCCGCGACCAGCCGCACCGACCGCTACCAGCTGCCCCCGAAGGCCCGCTCGGTGTTGGCGTCGACCGCCGCGCAGAGCTCGCCGAGGTCCTCGCCGCGCACCTCGGCCATCAGGCGCATCGTGAGCGGGACGAGGTACGACGCGTTGGTCGCGCCTCGGTGCGGGTGCGGGGTGAGGTACGGCGCGTCGGTCTCGACCAGCACCCGGTCCTGCGGGGTGACCGCGAGCGCGTCGCGCAGCGGCTGGGCGTTGCGGAAGGTGACGGTGCCGGCGAAGGAGAGGTAGGCGCCGCGGTCCAGGCAGGCCCGCGCGAAGTCGGCGTCGCCGGAGAAGCAGTGCATCACCCAGCGCGGCGGGGCGCCCTCCTCCCCCAGCACCTCCAGCACGTCGTCGTGGGCGTCGCGGTCGTGGATCACGAGGGTCTTGTCCAGCCGTTTGGCGAGGTCGATGTGGCGCCGGAACGACTCGACCTGGGCGGCGCGGCCGTCCTCGCCGGTGCGGAAGTGGTCGAGCCCGGTCTCCCCCACCGCGCGGACCTTCGGGTGCGCGGCGGCCAGCGCCTCGATCTCGGCCATCGCCGCGTCCAGACCGCCCGGGGTCGCCGCCAGCCGCGGCGCCTCGTTGGGGTGCAGCGCGACGCCGGCCACCACTGCGTCGTACGTCGCCGCGGTCTCGACCGCCCAGCGCGCGCCGGGCAGGTCGCAGCCGATCTGCACGATCCGGGTGACGCCGACCGCGGCGGCCGAGGCGAGCGCGTCGGCGACCGGCAGCGCCGGCTCGTCGCCCCGGGCGATGTCGAGGTGGCAGTGGTTGTCGACGACGGGGTGCGGAAGCGGCTCCGGCACGGGCGGGCGCTGGCTCATGCGGCCCCGATGCGGGCCAGCACGGCGTCGGCGAGCGCGCGCGGCGCGTGGGTGGGGATCCAGTGCGAGACCCCCTCCAGCACGACCAGCTCGTACGGCGCCTCGACGAACGCCGAGGTGGCCTCCACCGGCGCCCGGGTGATCGCGACGTCACCGTCGCTCCACACCATCGTGGTCGGCACGGTGACCTGGCGACCGCTCGCGCCGCCGAGGGAGAACGGCACCGCGCGGTACCAGGCGAGCCCGCCGGGCAGTGCACCGTCCTCGAGCACCTCGGTGCGAAACCGGTCGAGGTCCTCGGCGTCCATGCCCGCGCTGCGCAGCCACGGCTCGAACAGCCCGCGCCGGGCGAGCAGCTCGGGCACCAGCGGCAGCTGGAAGAACGCCATGTAGGTCGAGTGCAGGCCCTGGGTGGAGGTGAGCATCGAGGACATGAACGCACCCGTGTGCGGCACGGAGACGGCCGTCCAGGTGCGCACCAGGTCGGGGCGCGTCATCGCCAGGCCCCAGCCGACGGCGGCGCCCCAGTCGTGGCCGACCAGGTGCACCGGCCCGCCGATGCGGTCGATGAGGGCCACGACGTCGGCGACCAGCTCGCCGGTGCGGTAGGCGTGGCGACCCGACGGGCGCGCGCCCGGCGAGTAGCCGCGCTGGTCGGGGGCGTAGGTGCGCAGGCCGTGCTCGGCGAGCAGCGGCTCGACGCGGCGCCAGCAGGTGGCGCGCTCGGGGAACCCGTGCAGCAGGACCACCGGATCGCCGTCGAGCGGGCCCTCGTCGCGGACGTCGAAGACCAGCCCGTCGCGCTCGAAGGAGGTCAGGCGGGCGCTCATGCCCCGCTCCCCCGGTGCACGAGGTCGTAGACCTCGCGCTTGGGCACCCCGGCCACCTTCGCGACCTCGGCGATCGCCTCCTTGCGGGTCATCCCGTCCTCCTCACGCTCGGTGACCGCGGCGCGCAGGCTCTCGGGATCGGTCCCGATCGTGCTCCCGGGCTCGGCCCCGGAGACGACCACGGTCACCTCCCCCCGTACCCCCTCGGCGGCCCAGGCCACCAGCTCGCCGAGCGGGCCGCGGCGTACCTCCTCGTGGGTCTTGGTCAGCTCGCGGCACACCGCGCCTGGCCGGTCCTCCCCGAACGCCTCCGCCATCGCCGCCAGCGCGGCCTCGGTGCGGTGCGGGGCCTCGAAGAACACCATCGTGCGCTCCTCGCGGGCCAGCCCGGCCAGCCGGCGGGCGCGCTCGCCCGCCTTGCGGGGCAGGAAGCCCTCGAAGCAGAACCGGTCCACCGGCAGCCCGCTGACCGCGAGCGCGGTCAGCACCGCGGACGGTCCGGGCACCGCGGTGACGCGTACGTCGTGCTCGACGGCGGCGGCGACCAGCCGGTAGCCGGGGTCCGAGACGCTGGGCATCCCGGCGTCGGTCACCAGCAGCACCCGCTCACCGGCGAGCAGCGCCTCGAGCAGCACCGGGGTGCGCGCCGCCTCGTTGCCCTCGAAGTAGGAGACCACCCGCGCGGTGACGGTGACGCCGAGGTCGGTGGTGAGCCGCTTGAAGCGCCGGGTGTCCTCCGCGGCGATCACGTCCGCCGTCGTCAGCTCCTGGGTCAGCCGGGGCGGGGCGTCGCCGACCTGTCCGATCGGAGTCGCGGCCAGGACGAGCACGCCAGTCATGGCCCGATCATGTCAGCCCGGGCCCTCCCGGCCCGCTGCGCCCGTATTGTTCGTGCCCGTGACGTCCACCCGCCCGGCCCCCGCGGCCGGCCCGCCTCGGATCCCCGTCGAGGCGCGCCCCTCGGCCTGGGTCCGGATGCGCGGCCGACTGACCGGCAGCGACCCGCTGATCGGGTGGCTGGCGCCGCTCGGGATCGCGCTGCTCGCGCTGGTGCTGCGGCTGTGGCGCCTGGGCACGCCGCGCGAGTTCGCCTTCGACGAGACCTACTACGCCAAGGACGCGTGGTCGCTGCTCCACCACGGCTACGTCCGCAGCCATGTCGACGGCGCCGACGAGAAGATCCTCGACGGCACCACGACCGGGCTGTGGACCGACGACCCGTCGATGATCGTGCACCCCGACGTCGGCAAGTGGCTGATCGCGCTCGGCGAGTGGGCCTTCGGGATGAACCCGTTCGGCTGGCGGGTCTCGGCCGCGGTCGCGGGCGCGCTGATGGTGCTCGTGATGTGCCGCCTGGTCCGCCGGATGACCGGCTCCACCCTGCTCGGCTGCGTGGCCGGGCTGCTGCTGAGCCTGGACGGGCTGCACTTCGTGCTCTCGCGCCTGGCCCTGCTCGACATCTTCCTGGCCCTGTTCATGCTGTGCGGCGTCGCGTGCATCGTCAACGACCGCGACTGGTCCCGGGCCCGCCTCGCCCGGCTGGTGCCCGACCAGGTCACCCACGGCTGGGGGCCGGTGCGCGCGATGCTGTGGCGCCCGTGGCTGCTCGCCGGCGGGATCGCGTGGGGCCTGGCGATCGGCACCAAGTGGACGGCGCTCTACCCGCTCGCGGCGTTCGGGCTGCTGTGCTGGCTGTGGAGCGCGGGCGCGCGGCGCACCCTCGGCGTACGCCGCCCGGTGCTGCGCTCCGCGCTCACCGACGGGCTCCCGGCGTTCGGCTACCTGGTGGTGCTCGCCGGCGTCGTCTACACCGCGACCTGGACCGGCTGGATGGTGCACGCCGAGGAGTACGAGGAGCACCTCTCCTCCACGCAGTACACCCGCTACAGCCACATGGACGGCGACCGCGCGGTCGCCGAGGGCGACGCCACCTGGCCGACCGCCCAGGAGCCGGACGCCGACGGGCTCGGCGAGGTGGCCCAGTCGCTGCGCTCGCTGTGGTACTACCACCGCGACGTCTACACCTTCCACACCCACTTCCTCAACGACTCCGAGCACACCTACGCCTCCAAGCCGCTCGGCTGGCTGCTGCTAAACCGCCCGGTCGGGGTCTCCGCCGACACCGGCATCGAGCCCGGCACCCGCGGCTGCGACGCCGCGCCGGACAGCGACTGCCTGCGCCAGGTGCTGCTGATCGGCACCCCGGTGATCTGGTGGGGCGGCCTGCTCGCGCTGCTGTTCGCCGTGGTCGCCTGGGTCGGCGCACGCGACTGGCGCTTCGGCGTCGCGGTCGTCGGCACCGCCTCGACCTGGCTGCCCTGGCTGCTCTACGACGACCGGCCGATCTTCCTCTTCTACGCGGTCCTGACGCTGCCCTTCCTGGTGCTCGCGCTGACCCTGACCATGGGGCGCCTGATCGGGCCGTCGCGGGCCGCCACGCCGCGGCGTACGACCGGGGTGATCGTGTCGGGGGCGTTCGTGGTCCTGGCGCTGCTCAACTTCGCGTGGTTCTGGCCGGTCCTCACCCACGGCCTGCTCACCCACGGCGAGTGGCTCGACCGGATCTGGTTCGAGCGCTGGATCTGACCCGTCGGGGTACTACGGGGCCATGGGCCCCACACGCACCGACCGTGTCCGCCAGCTCGTCGTCGTGCTCGCGGAGGTGTTCTGCGTCGTCGGGACCCTGGTCGGCACCGGCGTGATCGGCACCCCGGTCGCGGAGACGGCCGGGGGCGCGCTGTCCGCGGACGCCACCTTGGTGGCACCGGCCGGGACGGCGTTCTCGATCTGGTCGGTGATCTACCTGGGGCTGGCGGCGTACACGATCTGGCAGCTGCTGCCCGGCAACGCCACCGACGTCCGGGCCCGCGCGACCGGATGGCTGGCGGCCGCGTCGATGGTGCTCAACGCGACCTGGCTGCTGGTGACCCAGGCCGACCTGGTCTGGCTCAGCGTCGTGGTGATCGTGGTGCTCCTCGCCGTCCTCGTCGAGCTGGTACGCCGCCTGGCCCGGCACCGTGCCGAGGGCTGGGGGGACCGGCTGGCCGTGGACGCGACGTTCGGGCTCTACCTCGGCTGGGTGGCCGTGGCGACCTGCGCCAACACCGCCGCGGCGGTCGGCGACTCGCGCTGGGACGTCTCCTCCGAGGACACCATCGCGGTGGTCGGCACCATCGCCCTGCTGGCGCTGCTGACCACCCTCGAGGTGGGGTTCTTCTGGCGATACGGCGCCCGCTGGGCGGTCGCGCTGGCCAGTGCGTGGGGGCTTGCCTGGGTGGCCGTCGGGCGCACCGCCGAGACCCCCGAGTCGCTGCCCACCGCGGTGGCCGCCGGGCTGTGCGCGGCGGTGCTGCTGCTCGCCGCCGCAGCGTTGCCCCCGGTGCCGCGCGAGCGGGGCGGGCAGGGGCGCCGAGTGCGCACGTCCACGCCGATGTCGGCCGCGCGCTGACCCGACCGGATACTGACGCGATGACGACCTTCCGTCCCGGCTGGGACACCATCCCCACGCCGCTGCTCGACTTCTGGACCGAGTACCACATCTGCACGCTCACGACGCTGCGCCCCGACGGCCGGCCCCACGTCGTACCGGTGGGGGTGTCGCTGGACCTGGAGCAGAAGTGCGCCTGGGTGATCACGAGTGCGGGCTCGCGCAAGGTCGCGAACGTGCGGGCCGCGGGCCCGGGCGCGCCGGTCGCGGCCTGCTCGGTCGACGGGCCCCGCTGGTCGAGCCTGGAGGGCACCGCCACCGTCTGCGACGACGAGCACTCCGTCGCCCGCGCGATCGAGCGCTACACCGCCCGCTACCGCACCCCGCACCCCAACCCGCAGCGCGTCGCCCTGCGCCTCGAGGTGGACCGCTTCGTCTTCGGCCCCGCCCTGGTCGCCCCCCGCTGACGCCCGGACCATCAGGTCGAAGGCCCGGGAGTCCCCGCGGTCAGCGGCCGAAGCGCTGCTGCAGGGCGTCGGTGAGGAGGCTGACAAGGGCCTCGAGCTGGACGTCCGCGGAGCCGCCGATCTCCTCGTCGGAGCCGTCGAGAGCACGGGCGGCGAGGCCGGCCTTGCTGTCGATGAGCTCGGCGATCCGGGTGTCGATGGTCTGCGCGGCGATGATCCGCCACGCGGTGACCGGCTCCTCCTGACCGATGCGGTGGATGCGGTCGATCGCCTGGGTCTGCTCCGCGTCGGTCCACGACAGCTCGGCGAGCACCAGGTTGGAGGCCACCTGCAGGTTGAGCCCGACGCCGGCCGCGCTCAGCGAGCACACGACGATCGCGACCTCGGGGTCCTCGACGAACGCGTCGATCGCCTTCTGGCGCGCCTTCGGGGTCTGGTCGCCTCGGATCGAGGAGTACTTCAGCCCGCGGCGGGCGAAGGTCTCCTCCGCGGCGTCCATGACGTCGACGTGCTTGGCGAAGAAGACGACCTTGCCGACGCTGCGCGCCAGCTGCGCGGCGTAGTCGGCCGCGAGGCCCGCCTTCGCCTGGCCGATGCGCCGCATCATGCTGAAGACGTTCTCGCCGTCCTTGGCCGAGACGGTGTCCTCGCGCTCCCACGTCGCGACGCGGCGTACGAGCTCCTCGTCGATGCCGTCGTAGGACTGGCCGCGCACCTCCAGCGCGGAGAGGTAGCGCTCCACCAGGCGGCGGGCCAGCTCGCGCTCGGCGGCCCGGATCGACCGGCCGGCCTCGTCGTCGAGCTCGACCGGCAGGTCGGCCACCCGGCGGGCGGGGATGTCCTTGGCGACGTCGATCTTGCGACGTCGCACGATGCCCATGTTGACCACGCAGCCACGGGCGGCGGGATAGAACGCCGGCTCGGCCGGGGTCAGCCCGGTGTCCTCGAGGGCCTCCATCAGGGTGCCGAGCGGCTTGACGTCGTCGATCCAGCCCAGGAACTGCCAGATCGCGCGGAAGTCCTCGATGTCGTTGATCAGCGGCGTACCGGTGAGCGCCATCATCAGCGGCGAGGCGATCCGCTCGCGGATCCGGTCGGCGATGTGGAGCACGTGCTGGGAGCGCTGGGAGGTCTTGTTCTTGATGAAGTGCGCCTCGTCGACGACCATCCCGCGGAACCCGAAGTCGCTCAGCCAGCCGACGTGGCGCTCGAGGATCTCGTAGTTGATCACGACGATGTCGGCGAACCCGTCGACGTCGTGGCCATCGCCGTGGATGACGGTGGCGGTGCGCCCCGGCGTCCACAGGTGCGCCTCGCGGGCCCAGTTGGTCTTGACGACGTTGGGCACGACGACCAGCAGCGGGTAGGCGTCGGCGGCGTGCGCGGCCATCAGCGCCTGCGCGGTCTTGCCCAGGCCGGGCTCGTCGGCGAGCAGGAAGGTGCGGTGCCCGGCGGCCGCGGCGGCGATCACGCGCGCCTGGTGCGGCATCAGCTCCAGACCCTGCGGGGCGCGTACGGCGCTCTCCTCCGGCAGCGGCATGCAGGCGCTGGGCCCGGCCTGCTCGAAGGAGCGGAACAGCGGCCCGAGCAGCTCCCAGCCGGCGAGCCGGCGCGGGTGGCCGTTGCGCGTGGCGAAGGTGAAGTCGGGGGCGAGGAACGGGTTGGCCAGCTTGCGCGCGATCACCGACTGGGGGACGACCTGGCGCTCGGGGTGGGCGAAGGGCGAGGCGACCTCCTCGGCCTCGGGCTCCTCCTCGACGACCGGCTCGAGACCGGCGGCCAGCACCATCTCGCGGCGCAGCTCGCGGGCCTCCTCGGTGACCTTGGCGTCCTCGGCGAGCAGCGCGAGCAGGGAGGGGTCGCGGGCGGCGGTCTTGGCGAGGATCGTGCCGATGCCGTCGAGGCGCTTGAGCTCCTCCGCGCGACGGCCCTCGCTGAGCCCGGTGTCGTTCTTGACCCGGGTGCGCTCCTCGCGCACCAGCAGGGCCACGACCTGGAACTTCGTGCGGGTCGAGGGGCGGACCGCCTTGCGCTGCACCCCGGTCTCGACCTCGCGCACGGCGCGTGCGAGCACCGGGATGAGCCCCTCGTTGTCCAGCTCTCGCTGACGACGACGGGCTCGGGGTGCGTTGCGGGTAGCGCCGGCCTGGCGCTGGCCTCCTCGGGCCAAGGGTCCTCCTCTGGACTGCCTTCCGCCCCGGTCGAGGCGTGCGGCACCCCGCACGTGGTGCACGCCGGGCCCGTTCTCCGTGTCGTACGACGAAGTCGCGGGTCGATCGCCCGGCGATCGTGATGCGGTTCCCAGGGCCGTGCGCGTGGATCCGACAGGACGCGGACCAGGGGACGGCGAGTCCCGGGAGGTGGTGCTTGGCACCGATGCTAGCGCGATGCCACCTCCGGAGCACAACCGGCTCGCAGAGCCACGCGGAGCATGTCGTAGCCGCGCAGGATCCGGGTCGGGCGTCGGACCCCCGCCTCCACGGTCAGCGCAGGGAAGCGCCGGGTCAGCGTCTCCAGACCGACCTGGCCCTCCATCCGGGCCAGCGACGCTCCAAGGCAGTAGTGGCGCCCGGAGGAGAAGGAGACGTGCTCTCGGGCCTTGGCCCGGGTCACGTCGAAGCGCGCGGGGTCCGCGAACACCTCCGGGTCGCGGTTGGCCGCGGCCAGCAGCGCGGTGATCACCGACCCGGCCGGCACCTCCACCCCGGCGAGCACGGTGTCGCGGGCGGCGACTCGGCCGGTGAGCAGCACCGGCGGGTCCAGGCGCAGGACCTCCTCGACCGCGTCGAGCCAGCGCTCCGGCTGCTGGCCCAGCAGCTCGCGCTGCTCGGGGTGGGCGGCCAGCAGCGCGACGCCGTTGCCGAGCAGGTTGACGGTGGTCTCGAAGCCGGCCGCCAGCACCAGCCCGGCGGTGGAGCGCAGCTCGGTGTCGGTGAGCCCTCCGCTACCGTCGTCGTGCTGCGCGGCCACCAGCTGGCTGAGCAGGTCCTCCCCCGGCGCGCGGCGTACCTGCTCGAGGCGGTGGGTCAGCCAGGCCTCGAAGTCGCGCAGCGCGGCCTCGACAGCGTGGAAGCGCGACCAGGACAGGCCCAGGTCCAGGCTCGGCGCGGCGGCGCTGCCGAGCCGCAGGACCACGTCGCGCTCCTGCGCGGGCACGCCGAGGATGTCGGCGATGACGGTGACCGGCAGCAGCGCGCAGTACGCCGGGACCAGGTCGAGGCTCGGCTCGGTGCGGGCCCGGCGCTCGAGGTCGTCGGCGAGCCGCTCGGCGATCTCGCGGGTCCGCTCGGTGAGGTCCTGCACGGCGCGCGCCGAGAACACCCGGGTCACCAGCTTGCGGTACCGCGTGTGGTCGGGGGGCTCGGTGACGAGCAGCGACGGCGGCGAGAGCGGCCCGAGCGGCGCGTCGGCGTACCCCCACTCGGCCAGCCGGGCGAGCGGTCCCCGGGCCGGCGCGACCGCGACGCCGGAGCGCAGGTCGGGGCTGCCGAGCACCTCACGGACCACCGCGTGGGAGGAGGTGACGTGGGCGAACCGGCTGCGGGTCAGCGGACCCGCCCGGCGTACCTCCTCGGCGATGCTCCAGAACTCCTCCCCGCCCGCACCGCTGTGCACCACCAGCCGGGCGTGCAGGTCGCCGCGGCGGGCCGCGAGCGTCATCGCCGTGCGGGGCAGCGCGTGGCCCAGGCCCCACCGCACCGACGCGCGCGTCCGGGCGAGGGGCGGACTAACCTGTGCCACAGGTACCTCCCATATCGGTACGTTGCCGTACCAACTACCGTACGGCGGAGGGCCCGACACGGCAAGGAGTCCCGATGACCCACGCTGACCCCGCACCCGCCACCTCTCCCCCCGCGGAGCACCGTGCCCGCCTGCTCGCGGCGATGGCCGAGGCGCTGCGCGACAACCCGTTCGCCGAGGTCACCGTGTCGGAGGTCGTGCGCCGCGCGCGCACCTCGCGCCGCACCTTCTACCAGCACTTCGCCGACCGCGACGCCTGCCTGGTCGCCCTCCTGCAGGACCGCAACACCCAGACCGTCGCCAGCATCGAGGCCGCGATCGACTCCTCGCTGCCGCTGACCGAGCAGGTCGTGCAGGCGGTGAGCGCCTGGGTGGAGGAGGTCGCCGCCGACCCCGGGCTGACCCTCGCCTGGATCCGGGAGGTCCCGGCGCTGGGTGCCGCCGGGCGCGAGCTCACCCGGATGGCCAACGACTCCTTCGCCTCCCTGATCGCCCGGGTGGCCGAGGAGGCGGGCGCCGGCGAGCTGTTCGCGGCCCGCGCACCGCTCGCCCTGGTGCTGATCGGTGGGCTGCGCGAGCTGGTCGCCCGGGCGGCCGAGGACGGCGACGACGTACGCCAGCTGCGCGAGACCGCGATCCTGGCCGCGCTCTCCCTGCTGGGCGCCGACTGACCTGCCGGTGAGCCCGGCCCTGGTCCGATGCCGGGTCCGGCCCGGGTCCGATGGCGGTGGACGCCCGGGACACCGCCGCCCATGATCGGGAGATGGGTCCGCCCCCGCGGGATCTCGACACCTACTG
This sequence comes from Nocardioides ochotonae, assembly GCF_011420305.2. NCBI lineage: Bacteria > Bacillati > Actinomycetota > Actinomycetes > Propionibacteriales > Nocardioidaceae > Nocardioides > Nocardioides ochotonae. The sequence goes on from NZ_CP061769.1 coordinate 3,683,707, forward strand.
GGCCACACCGGCCGACACGGTCCTTCGCTCGCTGGAGGTGACCGAGGCCGGGTTGTCCGCACAGGAGGCCGCGCGGCGCCTCGACGAGGTCGGCCCGAACCGGCTGGCAGAGGCCCGGCACGGCAGCTGGCTGCGGACGCTCGGTCAGCAGTTCGCCGACCCGGTGATCCTCATCCTCGTCTTCGCCAGCCTGGTCTCGATCGTGCTGCGCGACGTCACCGACGCCGCGATCATCCTCACCATCGTGGCCCTGAGCGGACTGCTCGGGTTCTACCAGGAGCACCGCGCCTCGGTGGAGATGCAACGGCTGCTCGCCCTGGTGCAGGTGCATGCGGACCTGCGCCGCGACGGCACCGACGTCGAGGTCGCCGTCGAGGAGGTCGTGCCCGGCGACGTCGTCGTCCTCAAGGCCGGGGACGTCGTGCCCGGCGACTGCCGGATGCTCGACGCCGACGCGCTCCAGGTGGACCAGGCGCCGCTGACCGGCGAGACCTTCCCCCAGCACAAGCACCCCGAGCCGGTGCGCGCCGACACGGTGCTGGCCGAGCGGCACGACGCGCTGTTCCTCGGCTCGCACGTCGTGAGCGGTCGCGGGCTCGCGGTGGTGGTGCGCACCGGCGCGCGCACCGAGCTGGGCCGGCTGTCGGGACGACTGGAGGAGAGCGCCCCGACCACCGGGTTCGAGCGCGGCGTGCGGGGCTTCGGGCTGCTGCTCGCCCGGGTCACCTTCGTGCTGGGCCTGGTGATCTTCGGCCTCAACCTGGGCCTGGACCGGCCGTTCGCCGAGTCGCTGCTGTTCTCCCTCTCCCTCGCGGTCGGGCTGACCCCGCAGATGCTGCCGGCGATCGTGGCGGTCAGCCTGGCCGTCGGCGCGCGGCGGATGGCGTCCGAGCGGGTGATCGTGCGCCGCCTGGACGCCATCGAGGACTTCGGCGCGATGGACGTGCTGTGCACCGACAAGACCGGGACGCTCACGGAGGGGACCGTCCGGCTGCACGCGGCGCTGGACGCCGCCGGCACCCCGAGCGAGGAGGTGCTCGCGCTCGCCGCGCTCAACGCGGGGCTGCAGGGCGGGTATGCCAACCCCATCGACGCCGCCGTCGTGGCCGCCCGCGCCCCGGACCCGGCGTACGCCGCGGTGGACGAGGTGCCCTACGACTTCACCCGCAAGCGGCTCGGCGTGCTCGTCGAGGGCCCCGACGGCCGTCGTCTGGTCTGCAAGGGCGCCTACGACTCGGTGATCGGGGTCTGCGTCCCCGAGACGCCCCACGCCGAGCTGGACGCCCGGTTCCGCGAGCTCAGCGACGCGGGCCACCGGGTGCTGGCGCTCGCTCAGCGCGAGCTGCCCGGGGTCGACACCGTCACGGCCGAGGACGAGCGGGACCTGGTGTTCGCCGGGTTCCTCGTGCTCACCGACCCGCCCAAGCAGGACGCCGCCCCGGTCCTGCGCGAGCTGGCCGCCGCCGGCATCAGCGTCCGGATGATCACCGGCGACAACCAGCGGGTGGCCGCACACGTCGCCGGCGAGGTCGGCCTGGACCCGGCCGGGCTGCTGACCGGCGCGGGCATCGACCGGCTGGAGGAGGACCAGCTGGTCTCGCAGGCACGCGAGACCCAGGTCTTCGCCGAGGTCGACCCGGCGCAGAAGGAGCGGATCATCCGGGCGCTGCGCTCCGGCGGCGCCACGGTCGGCTACCTCGGCGACGGGATCAACGACGCCGGTGCCCTGCACCTCGCCGACGTCGGCATCTCGGTGGATACCGCCGTGGACGTGGCCAAGAGCGCGGCCGCGATCGTGCTGATGGACAAGGACCTCGCGGTCCTGGAGCACGGCGTCCGGCTCGGCCGCCAGACCTTCGCCAACACGTTGAAGTACATCACCACGACCGTCAGCGCGAACTTCGGCAACGTGGCGAGCATGGTGGTCGCCTCGGCGTTCCTGCCGTTCCTCCCCCTGCTCCCCCGGCAGATCCTGCTGCTCAACTTCCTCTCCGACATCCCCAGCACCACGCTCGCCGCCGACCACGTCGACGCCGAGCAGCTCGAGCGGCCGCAGCGCTGGGACATCGGGTTCATCCGGGACTTCATGGTGCTGTTCGGCCTGCTCAGCACCGCCTTCGACCTGCTGACCTTCGCGGTGCTGCTGCAGGTCTTCGACGCCGGCTCGACGTTGTTCCGCTCCGCCTGGTTCGTCGGGTCGACCCTGACCGAGCTGGCCGTCCTGCTCGTGCTGCGCACCCGCCGGCCGGCGTACCGCAGCCGCCCGGGCAGGGCCCTGCTGATCACCTCCGGCGTGGTCGCGGTCGTGACCATCGCGATCCCCTACTCCACCGGCGCCTCCCTGCTCGGCCTGCGTCCGCTGCCCGCCGCCGTGCTGGGGTCCCTGGTGCTGATCACGCTGGCCTACGTCGTCGCCGCCGAGGCGACCAAGCACTCCTTCTACCGCGCCGCGGCACGGCGTGCCGAGCGCCCGCGACCCGCCACGCTCCCGCCGGCAGCCCGGGCCATGCGGCGCCGGCTGCGCCAGTCCGCGCGCGAACACAGCGGGTGACGCGGCAGCGGGTGACCGGGCCGGGCCGGGCCGGCCCGCCCTCACCGCGCGAGGCCGCCCCGCGGCGTCCGATCGGCGTGGCGGCCCACCCGTCCCGGCGTGCCGTGGTGTCGCCGTTCTGCGTCGTGCTGCCAGGTCGGGACCAGCACGCGGGTGACGAACGCCGCCAGCGCAAGGGCGGCCAGGATGACACTCAGGGTCAGCATCGTCGTCTCGCCTTCAGACAGGACGTCTCTCGACGTCGTACCAACCGAGCCCCGCTGCTGAGGATCGGCTTCCCCCTGTCACCCGTTCGAGCGCGGCACGATCTCGCCCGTCCGGGTGACGCGCGGGCGGAGCGTCCCGGACGGTCTCGCGACCGGGGCGGAAATACAGGAACGGCCGGCGAGATCCTCGCCGGCCGTTCGTGTCTTCGGTGGAGCTGAGGGGATTCGAACCCCTGACCTTCTCATTGCGAACGAGACGCGCTACCAACTGCGCCACAGCCCCATCGCGTCGTGATGACGCGGGCGAAACGTTAGCACCCGCTCCCCCGGGCCAGCCAATCGGCCCGAGGCGAGGAGCGGGTCAGGACCCGAAGGCCCGCTGGCTGTCGCCCTCGGTGCGGGCCGCGCGCTCGGCACGCTCGGCGTCCGCGGCCTCGCGGGCGATCTGGCTGTCGGCGTCGGTGCGACCCGAGGTCCACACGCCGGTGTCGTCGAGGTCGATGGTGCGCACCGAGCGGCGCGCCGCCGCGGGCTTCGAGACGTACGTCGGGAGGGTGACCGGCACCGGGTCCCAGAGGCCGGTCTCGGCGTCGGGGGTGACGGTCACGACGCTGAACTCCTCGGTGCTCTCGCCGGGCGCCTCGTGGTCGGCCTCCTCGGCCGTCGCGGACACCAGGGGAGCCTGCTCGGGCTCGGCCGGCGACTCCTCGGCCGCCGCCGAGACGGGGGCAGCGGGACGCGCGACGCGCGCGGAGAGGCCGCGCTCCTGGCGCACCATCAGCCGGCACGCGACCAGCCAGGCCACGAGGACGGCCACGGGGGCGGCGACCCACCACCACGAGATCACCGAGAACGACGCGAGCCCGATGACCACGGCGTTGGCGCCGAGGATCGCGACCAGCACCCGGCGACGACGGGCCGCGGCGCGGTTGGCGGCCTCGCGGCGCGCGCGGCGCTGCGCGGGGGTGAGTACGACGGGGGCCGCAGCGGGCACCTCGACCGAGGGAGCGGAGGGAGTCGAGGACCCCGAGGGCTTGATCGCCACGACCGGCGCGGAGGGCGTGCGGCCCGGAGTGAGCACCGTGCGGGAGCCACGGTCCACGGGCTCACGGCGCGCCAGCACCCGCATGGTGTCGGAGAACCGCTCCACCGAGCGGCTGCGGACCGCCTCGTCGTGGTGCTTGAGCGCCTTCGGGACGAGATAGACCGCCCACGCCACAGCCAGGGCGAGGAAGATGAGTGCGCTCGGGTTCACGAGTCAAGAGCCTAGGAGCGCGGCCCCACCGACTTCCGGAGATCGGCAGGTGTGTCGCAAAACTACTGGTGAGGCTCCTGTGACTGGCCGACATTTCTCGGGCCCGTCTCGCCCACCGGACATCCGAAAGCCCCCGAGCAGCCCGGGGCGACCTGCCGGAGCTCAGGACTTGTCGAGCCGGTCCAGCATCGAGCCCCGGCGCTCCTCGCGGGTGATCGCGTAGAGCCGGTGGTCGCGCCAGTCGCCGTCGATGTGCAGGTAGCGCGGCGCGAGCCCGTACTCGTGCAGCCCGAGCTTCTCCACCACCCGCAGCGAGTTGGAGTTCTCGGGGCGGATCGCGATCTCGATGCGGTGCAGCCCCAGCGGTCCGAAGCAGTGGTCGATGACCATCGCGACCGCGCGCGGCATGATCCCGCGCCCGGCGACCTCGCGGTCCAGCCAGTAGCCGATCGAGGCGAACTGCGCCGACCCGCGCACGACGTTGTTGACCGTCACCTGCCCGACGAAGCGGTCGTCCACGTCGATGGCGAAGGGGTACGTCGTGCCCTGCCGCGCCTGACGGTGCAGCGTCCGCACCAGGGCGCGGTACGACGTGGGGCGGGCGTCGGCGCCCGGCGGCACGGTGGCGTCCCAGCGCACCAGCCACGCGGCGTTGCGCGAGCGGACCTCGCGCCAGGCGTCGCGGTCACGCAGCGACAGCGGGCGCAGCAGCACCGGCCCGGAGCTCAGCCGCACCGGCCAGGCCACGCCGGCGGACGGCGAGACCCGCGCGCCGCTCAATGGTCGCTCCCCACGACCTGCTCGGCCGCGTGCACCAGCACCGGCTCGAGCACCGCGAGGCCGTCCTTGACCCCACCCCGCGAGCCGGGGAGGTTCACCACCAGGCACTCCCCCACGACCCCGGCGAGACCCCGGGAGAGCACCGCGGCGGGCACTCCCTGGGCGACCCCGTGGGCGCGGATCGCCTCGGCGATGCCCGGCACCTCGCGGTCCAGCAGCTCCCGGGTCACCTCGGGGGTCCGGTCGGTCGGGGTGAGGCCGGTGCCGCCGGTGGTCAGCACGACCCGGGCGCCGGCGTCGAGCGCCGCGCGGATCGCCGTACCGACCGGTGCGCCGTCGGGCACCACGGCCGGCTCACCGGTGGTGAACCCGAGGCGGCGCAGCGCGTCGCGGATCAACGGGCCGGTGGTGTCCTCGTAGACACCCGCGGCGGCCCGGTTGGAGGCGACGACGACGGCGGCGGGGAGCCCGCGGGCCTCCCCTTGGGTGCCCGCGTCGGGGCCGCTGCTCACGCGCGGCTCCAGTCGCCGGACCGGCCGCCGGACTTGGCCTCCACGCGGATGTCGGTGATCACGGCGCCCTTGTCGACGGCCTTGACCATGTCGACCACCGTGAGGGCGGCGACCGAGACGGCGGTGAGCGCCTCCATCTCGACGCCGGTGCGGTCGGTGGTGCGCACCGTCGCGCGGATCGCGACCGCGTCGTCCTCGACGTCGAGGTCGACGGTGACACCCGAGATCGCCAGCGGGTGGCACAGCGGCACCAGGGCGGGTGTCTGCTTCGCGGCCATGATCCCCGCGACCCGGGCGACCCCGAGCGCGTCACCCTTCGGCACGCCCTCGCCGCGCAGCAGCGCGACCACGTCCGCGGAGACCAGGACGCGCCCGGAGGCGGACGCCGTACGCGCGGTCACCTCCTTGGCGGAGACGTCGACCATGCGCGCCGCGCCGGTCTCGTCGACGTGGGTCAGCTGGGCCGGGCGGTCGGTCATGGGGTCCTCCAGGGGACGAGGCGGGAAACGCCGGGACTCAGCGCTCGGTGTCCAGCGGGATCACGTCGACCCGCTCGCCCGCGGCGATCATGGTGGCGTCCTCGGGGACCACGATCAAGGCGTTGGCCGAGGCCAGCTCGCCGATCATGTGCGAGCCCGCGCCGCCGACCGGCGCGACCGAGGCCCCGCTGCTCTCGACGACGTACTCGGCACGCAGGAACTGCCGCTTGCCGGCGGGCGAGGCGACCGACCGGGTCAGCCGGGCCGGGACGGTGGGGCGCACCGGCGGCTCCATCCCCATCAGCCGGCGCAGCGCCGGCAGCACGAAGAGCTGGAAGGAGACGTAGGAGGAGACCGGGTTGCCCGGCAGCGTGAAGATCGGGGTGCGGTCCTCACCGACGAACCCGAAGCCCTGCGGCTTGCCCGGCTGCATCGCGACGCCGCCGAACCAGACGCCCGTGGGCGCGAGCGCCTCCTTGACGACGTCGAAGTCGCCCTGGGAGACGCCGCCGGAGGTCACCACGACGTCGGCGCGGACCAGCTGGTCCTCCAGCGCCTCGAGGAACGCCGCCGGCTCGTCGGGGACGATCCCGACCCGGTAGGCCAGCGCCCCGGCACGGCGCGCGGCGGCGGCCAGGAGGAAGGAGTTGCCGTCGTAGATCGAGTCGTGGCCCAGGGGCGTGCCGGGCTCGCGCAGCTCGGAGCCGGTGGAGAGCACAACGACGCGGGGGCGCGGGCGCGAGCGCACGGTGGCGCGGCCCAGCGAGGCCAGCAGCCCGAGGTGGCGCGGGCCCAGGACGGTGCCGTGCTCGACGACGAGGTCGCCGATCGAGACGTCCTCGCCGGCCGGGCGCACGTGCTGACCGCGCGCGGGGGCCCGGTCGATGCGGACCTGGGCGACACCGCGGTCGGTCCACTCATAGGGCACCACCGCGTCGGCGCCGGCCGGCACCGGGGCGCCGGTCATGATCTTGGCCGCGGTCCCGGGCGAGAGCGCGAGCAGCTGGGCGTTGCCGGCCCCGATCTCCCCCACCACCGGCAGGTGCACGGGGGCGTCGGCGCTGGCGCTGGCGACGTCGCGGTGCACCACGGCGTACCCGTCCATCGCGGAGTTGTCGAACGACGGCAGCGCGACCTCGGCGACGACGTCCTCGGCGCAGGCGAGGCCGAGCGCGTCCATCAGCGGCTGCGGGTGGTCCGGCAGCGGTCGCAGGTCGCGCAGCACCCGGTCGAGGTGCTCCTCGACGCTGACCAGCCGGTCCGCGGGCGCGGGGGCGTTGCCGGACTCGTTCGTCGCGTCGCTCACGCGCGGCTCAGCTCTCGGCCGCGAGGACGGTGCCCGGCTCGACGCGGCGGGCGGACTCGGCCTTGACCTCCACGTCGCCGACCACCTCCACGCCCTTGCCGAAGGTGACGTCGCCGTCGACGCGGAAGGCGCTGGCCTTGCGCAGCGAGGGCGCGCCCTCGGGGAAGCGCTTGTCGAACTCGCCGACCAGCTTGAAGAACCCGGTGTCGAGGTCGATGAAGGGCACCTGCGCGGCGGACTGGTCGAGCACGAAGTCGTCGCGGATGTCGTAGACGTCGGAGCGCAGCACCAGCAGGTCGTTGGTGGTCTTCACCGGGATGAACCGGTCGCGACCGACCTCGATCAGCCGGGAGCCCTCGAACACCTCGATCGCGGCACCCATCGCCGTCTCGATCTGGACCACCTCGGGGCTCGAGGGGTCGCCGGGGTCGACGGTCTTGACGTTGCGGATCATCGGCAGCCCGAGGATGCCGGAGCGCTCGTCGAGGGTGCGCTGCATGGCCTGCAGGTCGAACCAGAGGTTGTTGGTCGAGCAGAAGCGGTGCCGGCCGAGGTCGGCGAGCGCGTCCTTGTCGGCGTCGAGGGTCTGCGCGCTCTCGCGCAGCACGATCCGCCCGTCGCTGAGGCGGCGTGCGAAGTGGCCGCCCTTGCGGTCGGAGGGAGTACGACGTACCGCCTCGATCGCGAACGGCGCGCCGCTCTGGGCGAACCAGCCCGCGACCCGGGCGTCCGGGACGGCGCCGAGGTTGTCGGAGTTGGAGACGAAGACGTAGCGGTAGCCCGCCTCGATGAGTCGCTCGAGCAGGCCGGTGCCGCGCAGCGCGGTGTAGATGTCGCCGTGGCCGGGCGGGCACCACTCGAGGTCCCGGTCGGCCGGCCAGTTCGCCGGGGTGAGGTCCTTGGTGAGGAGCTTGGGCTCCTTGTTCTGGAGGAACTCCAGCGGCAGGCCCTCGACCGGCAGGTCCTCGTAGCGGGTCAGCGCGGCCATCGTGTCCGCCGACGTGCGGAAGCTGTTCATGAAGATCAGCGGCAGCGTGGCGTCGTACTGCTGGCGCAGGTGGAGCACCTGGCGGGCGATGATGTCGAGGAACGAGAGCCCGCGACGCACGCACAGCAGCGACTTGGCGCGGTCCATGCCCATCGAGGTCCCGAGGCCGCCGTTGAGCTTGATCACCGCCGTGTGTCGCACCGCCTCGGCGGCGACGTCGTCGGGGACCTCGACGTCCGCGAGAGCCTCCATGTCGACCGGCTCGATGGTCGACTCGGGGATCATCCCGGTCTCGCCGTGCTCGAGCAGCCGGTAGTAGTGGGCGAACGTCTCGATCGCCACCTCGTCCACTCCGGCGGCCATCATCTTCTCGCGCGCCTGTGTCAGGCCTGCACTACCCATGGGGCGATCGTAGGCTCGCCGTGTGCCCGAGCCACAAATTCCTCCCAGAATCCCACCGGTCGGCGCGGCGGCCGCCAAGACCGCCGTGCGCGATCGCCTGCTCACGGCACGCCGGCGCCTGCCGCTGACCGAGATCGGCGCGGCCGCGCGCGCGATCGCCGGACACCTCGTCGAGACCCCGGAGGTGGCGCGGGCCGCGACCATCGCGGCGTACGTCTCGGTGGGCACCGAGCCCGGCACCACCGCGCTGCTCGAGGCGCTTACCCAGGCCGGACGCCGGGTGATCCTGCCGCGCCTGATGCCCGACGGCGACCTCGACTGGGGCACCTGGCGCGGCGAGCAGTCCCTCGCCCCCGCGAAGCTCGGACTGCTCCAGCCCGAGGACTCCCTCGGCGTCGCGGCGATCGCCACCGCCGACGCGGTGCTCGTGCCCGGACTGGCGGTCGGCGAGCACGGGATGCGCCTGGGCCGCGGCGGCGGGTCCTACGACCGGGCGCTGGGCCGGGTGCCAGCCGGCACCTTCACCTGTGTGCTGCTGTACGACGACGAGGTCGGCATCGACGTCCCCGCCGAGCCCCACGACCGCCCGGTCCGTGCCGCTTGCTCGCCGGCGGGGTTGGTGCGGTTCTAGGACGGTCGACCGAGCGGGACCGTTGGTAGGGCAGGGCCGTGGGTCGAGCTTGTCGAGACCGCGGTGGAGAAGCCCTTGTCGTCGAACGTGCGTTCGACTAGAACGCCGCTGCCAAGCGGGCGGAGGTCGACGTCCTGGAGGCCGCTGTGGTGTGGGCGGCGATGCACCCGGAGGAGTCGGTGGTCGAGGCGCCTTCCACGGGCTCGGTCTTCGGCGAGGTCGCCGTTCCGCTCGCGGGTGAGGGCACGCCGTTGGTCGCGGAGTTCGCGCCGATGGAGTTCGGTGCCGCGCTGGGCATGTCGACCGACGGCGCGCGGGCGCTGGTCGGTGATGCGCTGGAGCTGGCGCACCGGCTGAAGCGGACCTGGCAGCTGGCGCGTGCGGGCAAGGTGCCGCTGTGGAAGGCGCGGCGGCTGGCGCAGCTGACCACCTCCCTGCCGATGGAGGGCGCAGAGTTCGTCGACCGCCAACTCGCCGGCTTCGTGGGCAAGATCAGCTGGGCCGCGATCGAGCGCCTCGTCGACCAGGCCCGCGTCGCCTACGACCCCGAGGGCGCGGAGAAGGACCGCCTCGCCGCCGCCGACGGCCGGCGCTTCGACGTGCACACCCGCGAGGCCAGCCACGACGGCACCGTCCACGTCGAAGGGCTCCTCGACCTCACCGACGCGATCGACCTCGACACCGCGATCCGCCAGGGCGCCGACGAGCTCTCCACCCTCGGGTCCACCGAGTCGTTGGACGTGCGCCGCTCGATGGCCGCCGGCGAGCTCGCCCGACGGCAGCTCGCCTTCGACCTGCGCACCGAAGCTGGCAGCGCCACCGAGGGCACCGCGTCGGTCGTGAAGCCGAGGCAGGTGGTCATCCACGTCCACCTCTCCCACGCCGCGATCAGCCGTGACGAGGCCGGCTTCGCCAGCATCGAGGAGACCCGCTCCATCGTCTCCACCGAGCAGGTCCGCGACTGGTGCGCCAGCCCCGACGCTCACGTGACCATCAAGCCGGTCATCGACCTCGAGGCCCATCACCACACCGACGCCTACGCGATCCCCGACCGACTCGTCGAGCAGACCCGGCTGGGCCAGCCGGTGTGCGCCTTCCCGTGGTGCGAACGACCAGCCCGCCGCTGCGACACCGACCACGTCACCGCCCACGGTGATGCTGGCCCGACGTGCAGCTGCAATCTGGCCCCGTTGTGCCGGCGCCACCATCGCGCCAAGACCCACACGGCGTGGACCTACGACAAGACCGACGCCGCCACCTATCTCTGGCGATCCCCGCACGGGCTCCACCTCGTGAAGGATCACGGCACCACGAGCCTCGTCGCCGCGCACCCGCCGGACGAGTAGATCCACCGCCCCGAACCCCGTCAGCACCCAGCCGGCGGGGCCGCACCGCTGCGTGGGCCTCAGCAAACTCGACCAAGGGGCGCGGCGCTCAGCCCTCGTCGTCCTCGACCGCCTTGAGCACCAGCCGGTGCTCGGCGGCGTCCTCGACGGCGTCGACCTCGAAGGGCCAGGGGATGGTCTCGCCGCGGGCCCAGAGGTCGGTCTGGTCGGTGTAGTGCTTGCTCGCGGGGTGGCCGGAGACGCCGGTGAGGCTGATCCAGCGGGACTCGTCGAGGTCGGCGAGGGAGACGACCATCCGCATCGACGGCGCGGCGGTGACCTCGAAGCCCTCGGCGGCGTCCCAGGCGGTGGCGTCGACCGTCGAGCTGCCGCCGCCGACCTGCCAGCCGCCGCGGTTGACCAGGCGTTCGACCACTCCGATGCCGGACTCGCCGAGCGACGGGGAGCGCAGCTCGAGGCGGTGCAGCTGCCCCCACCGCCACGCCTCGGGGTCGCTGTCGGAGAGTCGGGTCAGGTCGTCGCGGGCCTCGGTCAACGCGGCGGCCAGCACGTCGTCGCGGGTCTCGCGCTCGGCGGTCCGCACGTCGTCCCACCACGGGTCGTCGGGGCGCTCGAGCAGGCGTGCCACGACGGCGTACCAGCGCTGCCCGCCGTCGGGCCACAGCTCCTCGGAGAGCTCGTCGTGGAAGGTGAGCTCGAGCAGGTTGCGCCACGCCACGTTGAAGTACGCCGCGCCGGGACTGTCCGCGTCCTGGCTGTGGTCCCACTCCTCCAGCACCCGCTGCCCGTCGGAGGCATAGCCCTGGGGCAGCTCCACGTCGAGGAGGTACGGCGTGAGCGTGGCGGCGAACGGGTGGTGGCGGTCCAGCTGCACGTCGAGCATGTCCTCGACCGACACCTCGCCGCCGTCGGCCAGCCGGTCGGTGAGCCGGTCACGGATCCGCTGCGCGCGGTAGCCGCGGTCCCAGTCCTCGGTGAGGTGGTAGGGGTAGCCCGGGCCGACGACCGCCTGGTTGGCGGTGACGACGAAGCCCTCGTCGGGGTCGAGCGCGAAGGGCAGCGCCGCGAACGGCACCGACGTGCCGGTCCACTCGTCCTCCGCGCGCCAGCCCCGCCCCGGCAGTCGGCCGTCGTTGCCGGACTTGCGCACCGGCACCCGCCCGGGGGCCTGGTAGCCGATGTGCCCCGCCCGGTCGGCGTAGACGAGGTTCTGCGCCGGCACCGCGAAGTCGGCGGCCGCCGCGCGGAAGGAGTCCCAGTCGGTCGCCAGGTTCATCGCCAGGATCGCGTCGGCGGTGGGCGTCGGCTCCAGCGCGGTCCACGCGAGCGACACGGCGTACTCCCGCCCGTCGCGGGCCCCGCGCTCGTCGGCGACCGAGGCCACCTGGTCCGAGACCCCGGAGAGCACCGGGCCCTGGTCGGTGCGGCGCACCTCGAGCTGCACGTCGTCGCCGCCGGCGACCTCGATGGTCTCGGTGTGGGTCACCAGCGGGCGCCAGCCGCGGTCGTCGAGCCAGCGCTCGCCGTCGATCTGCTCGAGGTAGAGGTCGGTGACGTCGGGGCCGAGGTTGGTGAACCCCCAGGCGATGTCGGCGTTGTGCCCGATCATCACGCCAGGGACCCCGGAGAAGCTGAAGCCGGCGACGTCGAGGGGGCAGTCCGGCGAGACCGTGCGGCAGTGCAGCCCGATCTGCATCCACACCCCCGGCATCGTGACGCCGAGGTGCGGGTCGTTGGCGAGCAGCGGCGCACCGGTCTCGCTGTGCGCGCCGTCCACGACCCAGCTGTTGGAGCCGATGCCGTCGCCGCGCCCGAGCAGCGCCGGCAGCGCTTGCACGCTCGCCCCCACGTCGCGCAGGGCCGCGCGCTCGCCGGCGGTGTAGCCGGGGCGCAGCGGGTTGCGGCTGTCCGGGCCCGAGGCGCCGGGCTCGAAGACCCCGTCGATCACCGCACCCTCGCCGACGATCGGTGCGTGCTCCTCGAACGGGTACGCCGGCCAGAGCTGGCGAGCCCGCGCCGCCCCGACCTCCGCCTCGGCCAGCACCCGCCCGATCTCCTCGCCCATGTTGCCGCGCAGGTCCCACGCCATCGCCTTGAGCCAGGCCAGCGAGTCGACCGGCGTCCACTCCTCGGGGCGGTAGGACAGCCCGCCGAGGCGCAGCACGGTGTACTCCACGGCGATCTGGGACGGCGAGTGCTGGGCGAGGTAGGCGTTCACCCCTGCGGCGTACGCCTCCAGCGCCTCCCGGGTCTCGGGGGCGACCAGCGCCAGCTCGCGCTCGGCGACCCGCCGCCAGCCCATCGTGCGGACCATCGCGTCGCTCTCGACCGCGTCCTCGCCGAACAGCTCGGCGAGCCGGCCGGCGGTGGCGTGCCGGCGCACGTCCATCTCGAAGAACCGCTCCTGCGCGTGCACGTAGCCCTGGGCGCGCACGAGGTCCTCCAGGGAGTCGCCGTACAGCTGCGGCACGCCGTGCGCGTCGCGCAGCACCTCCACGTCGGCGCCCAGGCCGGGCAGGTCGCGGGCGCCGTCGACCTGCGGCAGCGGGCGGCGCTCGAGCGCCGCCGCGACCAGCACCCCGACCACGAGGACGAGCGTGAGGACGGCGGCGAGGTACGTCGTGACGCGGACGGCGCGCGGCTGGCGCGCGAACGACCGGGTCCACCGGCGGACCCGGCCCTGCGAGGATGTGGCGTTCGTCATCGCGCGCCATTCTGCCGTGTCGTATCATTGGCACTCGCGCACGTCGAGTGCCAGCGCCGTCACTGCGACGACGACCAGACCTTCCTGCGCGGACCCTCCCGTCCGCCGAGCAGTCCCGAGCACCCCGGAGCCCCCATGCCTACCTACCAGTACGCCTGCACCGAGTGCGGCCACCAGTTCGAGCAGGTCCAGAGCTTCTCCGAGGACGCGCTGACCGAGTGCCCCGCCTGCACCGGCAAGCTCCGCAAGCTCTACAACGCCGTCGGCGTCGTCTTCAAGGGATCGGGCTTCTACCGCACCGACAGCCGCTCCTCGTCCTCCGCGAGCGAGCCGGCCGCGAGCTCCTCGTCTTCGTCCTCGAGCTCCAGCGACGCTGGGTCCTCCTCGTCCTCCTCGAGCTCCTCCACCTCGACGTCGACGACGAGCTCCTCCTCGACCCCGGCGGCGTCCTCCAGCAGCTGACCCTGTGGAGGGCCGCGGCGGAGGGCCGCATCGCGACCTAGCGTCGAGGGGTGCCCCTCGACCTCTCCCCCGTCACCCCTCGCCGACCTGTCCGCGCCGCGCGCGCCGTACGCCGTGCGGTGCTGGCGCGTCGCCGGCTCCTGGCCGCGGTGCTGGTCGCCGTGGCGGTCGCCGCCGGGCTGCAGGCCAGTGCCGACCCGCCCCCACGGCGTGACATCGTGCTGGTCGCTGCGCGCGACCTGCCGTCGGGGGCCGCGCTGGCCGCCGACGACCTGGTCGAGGTCAGCTTCGCACCCGGCACCGCGCCTGCCGGGCTGGCCGAGGCGCCGGTCGGCCGGGTGCTCGCCGCACCGCTGCGCGCCGGTGAGGCGGTGACCGACGTACGCCTCGTCGGCCCGGCGCTGACCCGCGCCCATCCCGGCCTGGTCGCGGTGCCGGTGCGGCTCCCCGACGCCGGCATGGTCGCGCTGCTGCGCGTGGGCGACGTGGTCGACCTGGTGGCCGCCGACCCGCAGGGCGGTGAGCCCGCCGTGGTCGCGCACGCGGTCCCGGTGCTGGCGGTCCCGGACCACACCGCCGACGCGGGCGCCCAGGGACTCGGCGGCCGGCTGGTCGTCGTCGGTGCCCTCGAGGCCGACGTGCCCGTCCTGGCCGACGCGGCCGTCCGGCACTACCTCAGCTTCTCCTACAGCGGCTAGCCTGCGAGATCCGGCTTTCCTCAGGCCACTCCCCTAGGAGCACCCATGCTGAGCGGATTCAAGAACTTCCTGCTGCGCGGAAACCTCGTCGAGCTCGCCGTCGCGTTCATCATGGGCGGCGCCTTCGCGACCGTGGTGACCGCGATGGTGGACGTGATCATGGACCTCGTCGGCAAGGCCGGGGGCGTCAAGGACTTCTCCAACTACGAGCCGAAGGGCGTCTCGGTCGGCGCGTTCATCACCGCCCTGATCTCGTTCGTGATCCTCGCGGCGGTCGTCTACTTCCTCATCGTCACGCCGTACACGAAGGCCAAGGAGCGCTACTTCCCCAGCGCCCCGCCCGGTACGCCGGAGGACATCAAGATCCTCGGCGAGATCCGCGACCTGCTCGCGACCCAGCAGGGCGGCGCGGGCGGCACCGGGCAGGGCGGCACCACCAACCCCGGGGTCACCGACGGACCCGGCACCACCAACCCGGGGGTCTGACCCCGTAGGGCAGCGGTCAGGAGCCGTGGTGCGGCGGCACCTGCGCACGCAGCCAGGCGTCGTTGCCGCGGTCCTGGCCCGGCTCGGGCTCGCGCTCGTCGCGCGTGGTCTCCGGGAGCGTCTCGCCGAAGACCTCGGCGAGACGCTTGCGGCGCTCCCACGCGGACTCGCGGGCCCCACGGACCCCGGCGGACCCGCCCGCAGCCTCGGCTCGCTCCGCGCTCACACGCACAGCCCCGCATCGGCCAGCGCCTGACGCTGCTCCTCGTCGCGCGCCGCCTCCTCCGGGTCGGCACTGGGCGAGGCGCCCGTGCCATCGGAGCCGCCGCCCGAACCCTTGCCGGAGCCGTTGCCCTTGCCACCGGCGCCGGGGACCGTGGCGGCGTTGATCGCGCCGCTGTCGAGGCGCCGGGAGATCTGCGAGTCGTTGCGCACCCGCTTCCAGACCTTCGCGGCGTCCTCGGTCCACACGACGCGGCCGCGGAACTCCTCGCGGGTGTCGTAGGCCCACGGCACGGTGATGAAGCGGATGCTGGACAGCCCGATGTCCTGGAAGCCCAGTCCGACCTTGCTGATCTTGAGCGGGTTGCTCAGCCCCGGGTCCACGGTCAGCGAGCTGGTCGCGGCCTGGAGGAACCCGATGAGCCGGTCCGGACGCGCCAGCACGCCGCCGGAGACCACCTTGTTGGCCATCGCGGCGATGAACGCCTGCTGGCGCTTGACCCGGCCGATGTCGGAGCCGTCGCCCAGCGTGTAGCGGGCGCGCACGTAGTTGAGTGCCTCCTCGCCGTTCAGGTCGCGGGTGCCGGCCTCGATGAAGATGCCGTGCTTGGGGTCCTCGATGTCCTCGGGCACACACACCGGGACGCCGTCGATCGCGTCGACCATGTCCTTGAAGCCGGCGAAGTCGACGACCACGAAGTGGTCCACGAGGACGTCGGTCAGCTCCTCGAACTGGTGGATCGTGCACGCCGGGCCGCCGAGCGCGAACGCGTCGTTCCACATGGCGTTCTCGGCGCCCGCGATGACGCTGCCGTCCTCGGCGATGCAGTCGGGGCGGGTGACCAGCGAGTCGCGCGGGATGCTCACGCCGTAGGCGTGGGAGCGGTCACCGGACAGGTGGAAGAGGATCGTGGTGTCCGAGCGCTGGCCGCCGCCGGTCAGGCCGTCGATGTTGTTGCCGTCGCCGTCACGGGCGTCGGAGCCCATCACCAGGATGTTGAGCGGCTCCTGCGGCCCGTCGTCGACGGCCTTGTCCGGGCGGTCGTCGCCGAGCTGGTCGGCGAGGTCGAACACCGTGATGTTGTCGGTGAGGTCGCGGTAGAGCCAGACCGTGCCCAGCGCGGTGACCATGCCGAGGGCGACGACGATGGAGACGACCACCTTGGCCACGGTGTGGCGACGCGGCGGCTTGGCCTTGCGCCGGCCGGCGGGCGCGGGGACGTCCGACGGGGCAGCGACGGGCTGCTCTTCGGGCATCTGTCACCTCGGGTGCGTGGGGCGGCGCGACCGACGGTACGCGGTCGCTCCTAGTGTCCTCCGGGCTCGCCCCGAGCGCGAAACCGGGCCCCAGTCTGGCGCGCATGTCAAGCGTCCCCCGTGTGACGCACCTCGCGGGCCCGCACCGTGGGCCCGGCGGGGTGATCGGGGACGCTGGGCGCGTGAGCCTTCTGCACGAGCCCCACCACGACGGTTCCCCGACGTACCTCGACGACGAGGCGCCAGCCCTCGGCGCCAGCGTCACGGTGCGTCTGCGCACCGCCGCCGGCGACCCGGTCGAGCAGGTCTGGCTGCGCACGACGTACGACGCGGAGCCGGTCTACCACCCCTGCACGGTCACCTCACGCGACGCCGCCACGACCTGGTGGGAGGGCACGCTGCCGGTGCACAACCCCCTCACCCGCTACCGGTTCCTCCTCGCCGACGCGGCCGGGAACCAGCGCTGGCTGACCGCGGCAGGGATCGCCGAGCACGACGTCTCGGATGCCTTCGACCACCGGGTCACCGTGCATGAGCCGGCACCGGACTGGGGCCGCGACGGCGTGGTCTACCAGGTCTTCCCCGACCGCTTCGCCCGGTCCGCGGCCGCCGAGGAGCGCGCGACGCCCGACTGGGCGCTGCCGGCGGACTGGGACGACGAGGTGGTCTTCGAGCTCAGCGACCCGCGCACCGCGGTCCAGCTCTTCGGCGGGGACCTCGACGGGGTCGTGGAGCACCTCGACCACGTCGCCGAGGTCGGCGCCACGATCCTCTACACGACGCCGGTCTTCCCGGGAGAGAGCAACCACCGCTACAACGCCTCCACCTTCGACGGCGTCGACCCGCAGCTCGGCGGCGACGCGGCGTACGAGCGGCTGGCCCGCGCCGTCCACGCCCGCGGGTGGCGCCTGCTCGGCGACCTCACCACCAACCACACCGGCGACACCCACGAGTGGTTCGTGGGCGCGGCCGCCGCCCCCGACGCCCCGACCCGCAGCTGGTACCACTTCGACGCCGATGGCGGCTACGAGTGCTGGATGGGGTTCGCGACCCTGCCCAAGCTCAACCTCGCCGACCCCGACCTGCGCGCGACGATGGTCGAGGGGCCCACCTCGATCGTGGCGCGCTGGTTGCGCCCGCCGTACGACGTCGACGGGTGGCGCATCGACGTGGCGAACATGACCGGGCGCCTCGGGGCGCTGGACGTCAACCACGAGGTCGCTCGGGCGGTGCGGCGCACCGCCCAGGCCGAGCGACCAGATGCGCTGGTCATCGGCGAGCACAACCACGACGCCTCCGAGGACCTCGACGGCGACGGCTGGCACGGCACGATGAACTACTCGGGGTTCTCCTGGCCGGTGTGGTCCTGGTTGCGCTCCCCGGACTCCCCCGCGCGCCCCTTCGGGCGTCCGCTGCCGGTGCCGGTGCGGCCGGGGCCGCTGGTGCAGCGCACCTTCCGCGAGTGGCAGGCCCGCTACGGCTGGCGCGCCGCGAGCGCGTCGTGGAACATCCTCGGCTCCCACGACAGCGCCCGGATCCGCACCGTCACGCAGGACCCCGCGCGGCACCGGGTGGCGGCCGGCCTCCAGTTCACCCTGCCCGGCGTGCCGATGGTCTTCGCCGGCGACGAGATCGGGCTCGAGGGGGTGGCGGGCGAGGACTCCCGGCGCCCGATGCCGTGGCAGCACCGCGAGCGCTGGGACACCACCACCCTCGAGGCGTACGCCGCGCTGGCCGCCGCGCGCCGCGAACACGTGGCGCTGCGCCGCGGCGGTCTGCGCTGGGCGCACGTCGACGACGACACCCTGGTCTTCGTCCGCGAGCACCCCGAGGGCGACGTCCTCGTCGCCGCACGGCGCGCGGCGGGGCCCGCCGTACGACTGCCGGCGGGGCAGCTGCTGGGGGCCGCGGGCGAGCTCGACGGCACGGTGGTGGTCGCCACCGACGGCGCGCCGGGCCCGCTCGAGCAGGACGACACCGCGGTCGTGGTGCCGGCCGCGGACGGCGCCTCGCTCACCGTGTGGCGCCTCTGAGGTCCGTTCCCACCGGCGGGGGTGCGCCCTATGGTGGGGCGATGGCGCTGCGCATCGTCGCCACCCGCCCGGACCCAGCCATGCTGCGGGTCCCGTGGTCGGTGCCGCTGGAGGACTGGACCAACGAGTTCGTCCTCCCGCTGCCTCGCGGCCTGTCGCGCCACGTCGTCCGGTTCATCCGGATCGGGCCGCGCACCTATGCGGTGAAGGAGACCGTGGAGGCGATCGCGTTCCGCGAGTACCGGCTGCTGCGCGACCTCCAGCGGCTCGGGCTGCCGTCGGTCGCGCCGCACAGCGTGGTCACCGGGCGGGTCGACGCGCAGGGCGAGGAGCTGCCCGCCGCGCTGCTGACCGAGCACCTGGCGTTCTCCCTGCCCTACCGCACGCTGTTCTCCCACGGCCTCACCGTCGACCGGGTGCCGGCGCTGGTGGACGCGCTGGTGGTGCTGCTGGTGCGCCTGCACCTCGCGGACTTCTTCTGGGGTGACGTGTCGCTGTCCAACGTGTTGTTCCGGCGCAACGCGGGCGGGTTCGCGGCGTACCTCGTGGACGCCGAGACCGGCGAGCTGCGCTCGACGCTGTCGCGCCCGATGCGCGAGCACGACCTCACGATCGCGACCGAGAACGTCTTCGCCGAGCTCCTCGACCTCCAGGCCTCCGGAGCCCTGGACCCGGACGCGCCCGCCCACGCGATCGCGATGTCGATCCAGGAGCGCTACACCGCACTGTGGGCCGAGCTGACCGACGTCGAGGAGTTCTCCGTCGCCGAGATGTGGCGCATCGAGCAGCGCATCGAGCGCCTCAACGACCTCGGCTTCGACGTCGACGAGCTCGACATCGTCACCGACTTCGACGGCGACCAGGTGCGCATCCAGCCCAAGGTCGTCGAGCTCGGGCACCACCGCCGCGAGCTGCGCGCCCTGACCGGGCTCGACGTCGAGGACGCCCAGGCCCGGCGGCTGCTCAACGACCTCGCGGCCTACACCGCCCACCACGACCTCGGGCGGGAGGACCGCAGCCGGGTCGCGGCGCGCTGGCTCGCCGACGTCTACGAGCCGCTGATCGCGATGATCCCGCCCGACCTGCGCGGCAAGCTCGACCCGGCCGAGTTCTTCCACGAGGTGCTGGTGCACCGGTGGTACCTCTCCGAGCGCGCCGGTCACGAGGTCGGCATCTTCGACACCGCGGCCGACTACGTCCGTGGCGTGCTGCCCGGACGCCCCGACGAGCTGGTCACCCCGACGCTCGACGTCTGAGCCCGCCCTGACGCGCCGAGGGGTCAGGGGCGGCAGACGCGGCAGGGGGTGAGGTGGGCGTTGTCCTCGCCGACCGGATGCAGGTCCTCGCGGTGGGCGATCAGCGCGCAGTCGCGGCGGTGGATGGTGGTGCCGTCGCCCGCGGTGACCGGCAGGGCCGAGACGTCGACGCCCTGGTCGTTGAGGGCCGCCGAGCGGGAGGTGACATCGGCGAGCACCAGCAGGGTGTCGGCCAGCCGCTTGGAGGACTCCCGGCCGTCGTCGGCGATCCGGGCCAGCCAGGCCCCGAAGTAGAGGAACCCGCCGCAGAAGGTCAGCCCGAGCCCGAGCAGGCCGCCGGAGACGAGGTAGGAGAGCTGGTCGTACTGGTACGGCGTGTTCGCCGCGCCGTACCAGCCCAGCACGATCACCACGAGCCCGAGCGGCAGCAGGATCGCGCCCGCCCAGAACAACACGAGCTGGAGCAGCTGGTAGTGGTTGTTCTTCAGCGGCGCCGCTCCCGACCCGTTCTGCGCGCCCCGGCCGCCGGCGCGGGGCAGGTGGGAGGGAAGCGTGCCGGTGTGGCGGGAGTCGGCGGGCTGCGTCATGGTCATCGCGGATCAGGCCTTTCGGAGGTCGGGCAGGCCGCTGTCGAGGCCGTGCGTGCACGCCGCCCCGCCCCCGAGGGCGAGCGCGCCGATCTTGCGGAGGTAGGAGCCGGCCGCGCCGGCCAGGGCGATCCCGCCGAGCAGGAGCATCCCGGGGATCGAGAACAGCGCGGGCAGGCCGGCCGCGACCGGGGCGGCCGCCGGCAGCTCCCCACCGGGAGCGGCGTCGCCGCCACCCCCGCCGCCAGCCGGTACGTCGCCGCCCGGCGCGGGCGCCGCGGGATCGCTGCCGGCGCCGGAGCCGGCGGCACCCGGCGGCACCGCGCCGTCGCCCGCGCCCGGCTCGGTGCCGGCCTCCGTCTCGGGCCCGGTGGGCTCGGTGGGCGGGTCGATGACCGGGGGCTCGAGGCCCTGGACGGTGTCAACCGTGGCGGTCGCGGTGCCGAGGGTCAGCACCAGGCGCGGCGCCAGGTCGGGGACCGAGGAGAGCAGGCTCTTGACGATCGCCGCCTCCTCGGGGAACGGGATGTTCTTGATCAGCTCGTCGAGCGGGCCGCGGAGCTGCTTGAGCAGCGGGCTGAGGATCGCGGTGTCGACCTCGACCTGCAGCGCGGAGACGGTGGTCGTGGCCTGGTCGCCCTTCACCGTCCGCGTGCCCTTCGGCAGCGTGACGGTGATGCCCAGCCTCTTCAGCGCCGAGGCCGGGTCCGTGCCGAGGCCGGGGATCTGGAACCGCTCGCCCGCCGCCTCCACGCCCTCCGGGCCGATGCCGAACCGCTGGCCGAGCACCTCCAGGGTGCCGAAGCTCGCCGCGCCCTCGGCGCGGCCCCGGGCGCCGTCGCTGAGCGCCGAGGCGTCGGCGGTGATGCCGGAGAGGGTGAGCAGGCCGCCGAGGACCTTGACCTCCCCCAGGGCCGCCTTGGAGACCAGCGACGCCTCGCCGCCGGTCACCGAGGAGCGGGTCAGCGCGACGTACCCGTCGACGTCGACGAGGGCGGCGATCGCGGCGGGGATCGGGCAGGTCTCCTCCTGCGCCGCCTCGGCCGACGGATCGCCCTCGTGGCCGGCCGGGGCGGGGACGGCCCCGCCGAGCAGGCCACCGGCGAGGCCGGGGAGCAGGCTTCCGTCGAGCAGGCCGCCCAGCAGGTCCGCGTCGGACTTCTCCACGTCGCAGTCGGTGGAGAAGCCGGTCTTGGCGACGACCGAGCCCTCCTTCGCGGTGGTTCGCATGACCGCGCCGGGGAGCGGCTCCTGGCGCTGGGTCGTCGGTCCCGAGGGGAAGCCGGAGTTCACCTGCACCGGGTAGCCGTTGCCGGCCAGCGCGTCGACGCCGGCCTGCGGGAAGCCGAGCTGCTCGAGGAACGTCTTGAGTCCCTCGCCCAGCGGGTCGCCGGGCCACAGGTAGCTGGCCCGGCCCTTGCCGCTGGTGGAGTCGGCGAGGACCTTGCTGTAGCCCAGCATCAGCTCCAGCTGCGGCTGCGCCGGGATCGGCAGCACCGGCTCGTAGACCTCCAGCCGGATCGGCGCCGCCCAACCGGACATGTTGTAGCCGCTGAAGGCGCCGTCGGTGCCCGCCCCGGCGCCCGTCTCGCTGGCCGTCTCGCTGGTCGTCTCGCTGGTCGTCTCGCTGGCCGCGGCCGGTACGCCGAGGGGCAGCACCGCGGCCAGCAGGCCGGCGGCGAGCAGCGGAGCGCCCAGCCGGGCCCCCCGCCTGGGCCGCCGCGTGTGGGGTCGGCGCGGGAAGGGGGTCATGCGACACCTCCGAGGATGACGTCGTCCATGGTCTCGAGGATCTCGGCGGGTTCGCCGGTCGCGACCACGCGGCCGCCGATCATCACCGCGGCGTAGTCGGAGACCCGCAGCGCCGTGCGGGCGAACTGCTCGATGCACAGGATCGAGACGCCACTCTCGGCGATCTGGGCCACCGTGTCGTAGAGCTCGTCGACGATCAGCGGGGCCAGGCCCATCGACAGCTCGTCGAGCAGCAGCAGCGCGGGGTCCGAGGCCAGCGCTCGCGACATCGCGAGCATCTGCTGCTCCCCGCCCGACATGGTGCCGGCCAGCTGGTGCCGGCGCTCGGCGAGGCGCGGGAAGTAGGAGAACGCGGTGTCCAGGACCGCGTCGGCCGGGACGCCGGCGTACGACATCAGCACGAGGTTCTCCTGCACGGTGAGGTTGGGGAAGACCGAGCGGCCCTCGGGGACCGTGCACAGCCCGACCCGGGCGAGCTCGGCGGAGTCGGCGCCGCTGACGTGGACGCCGCCGAGGTGGATGTCGCCCCCGGTCGCCTGCTTCTGCCCCGAGATCACCTTGACCAGCGTCGACTTCCCGGCGCCGTTGGGCCCGAGCAGCGCCATCACCGCGCCCTTCGGCACGGTCAGGTCGACGCCGCGCAGCACCTCGATGCGGCCGTAGGCGGCGCGCAGGTCGAGCACCTCGAGGATCGGCACGCTCATCGGATCGGCTCCCTCACCGGCGGCAGGACGGTCGTCTCGTCGGTCGCCCCGCCGAGGTCGACCGGGCGCGCCGGGTCGACCGGCGCGAGATCGGTACGGGTCACGTCGACACCCCCACGGCCGACGTGACCCGCACCTGTTCGTGGGCCGTCGTCGTCGCCGTCGGAATAGCCCAGGTAGGCCTTCTGCACGGCGGCGTCGCGGCGGATGTCGCTCGGTGCGCCGGAGGCGATCACCGAGCCGAAGTCGAGGACGTGGATGTCGTCGCACACCGACATCACCAGGTCCATGTCGTGCTCGACCATGAGGATCGCCCGGCCCTCCCGGGCCAGGTCGGCGAGCAGGTCGCCGAAGGCGTCGGTCTCGGACTCGTCCAGGCCCGAGGACGGCTCGTCGAGCAGCAGCAGGGCCGGCTCGCCGGCCAGGCAGCGGGCCAGCTCCAGCAGGCGCGCGGTGCCGGTGGGGATCGAGTCGGCGCGCTCCTGGGCGTAGGCCGCGATGCCGACCCGCTCGAGCAGCGCGTCCACGTCGGTGGCGGCCGGGCGCAGCATCCCCAGGACGCCGCGGTGGATGTCGAAGGCCACCCGCACGTTCTCCCGCACGGTCAGCGACCCAAAGGCCTCCAGGCGCTGGAAGGTCCGGCCCATCCCGCGACGAGCCCGGCGGTTGACCGGCAGCCGGGTCACCGAGCGGCCCTCGAAGCGGACCTGGCCCTTCGTGGGCTTCTGGAGCCCGCTGATCACGTTGAAGCAGGTGGTCTTGCCGGCCCCGTTGGGACCGATCAGGCCGGTGATCCGGCCGGCGTGGGCCTCGAAGGAGGCGTGGTTCACCGCGGTGACCCCACCGAACTGCACGACGACGTCGTCGACCTCAAGGAGCGGCATGGACGGGCACCTCCTTCTGCTCGGACTGCTCGGGCCGGTCGGACTGCTCGGACTCGTCCCCGTCGTACGACGCGGGGCCGGGCTGGGCGCCGCCCCGCTCGGGCAGCACCGGGAGCCGCGCGCGCAGCTGCGGCAGCAGCCGGGTCTGGGCCAGCCGTCCGCCCTTGAAGAGGAGGTTGGCCAGGCCGTTCGGGTCCCGGCCCAGGGCGACGGCGCCGAAGCCGATCACCGCGAAGATCAGCCCGGACAGCTCGGGGTGGTCGCTCTGCAGGACCGGCATCAGCATCAGCCCGATGCCGCCGAAGGTGGCGCCGGTGACGGTGGTGACGCCGAAGACCACGGCGAGCAGGAGCAGCGGCAGGCTGTTGAAGAACTGGAAGTCGGCGGCGCCGATGGTCTCGCGCAGCCCGGCGAACAGGGCGCCGGCCATCCCGGCCATCCCGGCCGACAGCGCGAACAGCCCGACGCGGAACCAGCGCATGTCCAGCCCGAGGGTCCCGCAGGCGGCCGGGCTGTCGCGCATCGCGATCAGCACCCGCCCGAGCGGTCCGCGGCGCAGGGCGAGCAGGAACAGCGCCATCAGCATGAAGAACAGCGCCATCAGCATCACGTAGCCGCCGGTCGAGCCCACCGTGGTGCCGAAGAACGACATCCGCCCGGCCGGCAGCGTCCCGTTGAACCCGAAGGCGGACTCGTGCTGGAAGACCAGCTTGTCCATGATCACGCCGAAGGCCATCGTGGCGAGCGCGAGGTAGAGCCCGGTCAGCCGCAGCACCGGCAGCGCGACCAGCGCGCCGACCCCGGCGGCGATCAGCGAGGCCAGCGCGAGGCCGTAGAGCGAGGGCTCGTCGAGCTTGGCGTAGGCGAGCGCGCCGACGCCGGCGAAGGAGAGCTGGGCCAGCGAGACGTGGCCGCCGTACCCGGTCAGCAGCACCAGCGAGAGCATGACCATCGCGTAGGTGGCGGCGGTGCCGAGCAGCAGCAGGTGGGCGCTCGACAGCGAGCCGGACAGCAGCGCGACGACGCCGAGCAGCACCCCGCCCCAGGCGAGCGCCTTGGGCAGTGAGGGCACCGGCGCGGCGACGCTGCCCTTGACCTGGCCGATGCGCAGCTGGGCCTGCGGCAGCGCCACGATCACCGCGAACAGGAACAGCGCGGGCAGGACGTTGCGGACGCTGTTGAAGACGCCCTCGGTCGGCAGGTAGCCCGAGGCGTACGACGTGGACAGGCCCAGCACCATCGCGCCGACGAACGTCATCGGCAGGCTCTTGAGCCGCCCGAACATCGCGGCGGCGTAGGCGTTGATGACCAGCAGGGTCAGCGCGTAGTAGTCCAGGCCGACCTGGGAGACCAGCAGCACCCCGGCGAGCGCGGCCAGCGAGGTGCCGATCGCCCAGGACAGGGCGGCGGCGGTGTCGGGCCGCCCGCCGAAGAGCTTGAGCAGCTCGGGGTTGTCCACCGAGGCACGCATCGCGGTGCCGATCCGGGTGCGGCTGAGCAGCAGGAACAGCCCGGCGGCGACGACCGCGGACAGCAGGATCGTGATCAGCTGGTGACCGGTGACGGTGACGGTGCCCAGCTCCACCCGGGTCTCGGGCAGGAAGGGCATCACGCTGCGCGCCTCCGGCTTCCAGACCTGGGTGGCCAGGCCGATGCAGCCGACCAGGAGCCCGACGGTGACGACCAGCGAGACACTGACCGGCCCCTCCCCCAGCCCGCGGCACACGAAGCGCTGGAGGAACCAGCCGACGGCCGGGGCGACCACGAGCAGCACCAGCACCAGCGCCAGCCAGGTGGGCATCCCCTGACGCACGCTGAAGTCCCAGAACAGGAAGGACATCACCATGCCGAGGGCGCCGTGGGCGATGTTGAAGACGCGGGTGGTCGTGTAGGTCAGCACCAGGCCGCTCGCCGCGATGGCGTACGCCGCGCCGCTGAACAGCCCGAAGATCGTGAAGGCCAGGAAGGTGCTCACGGCTCAGACCTCCTCGGGGGCTGACGGCGGGCGGGGACGGGTAGCAGGTGCAACGACGCGCGGCGCCGGAGGTGACGGCGAGCCCGGATGGACACGGTCATCGCGCTCAGCCGACCTTGGTGGTGCCCTTGCAGGAGTACGCCGTGCCGCCCGCAGGCACCCAGCGCCCGCCCTTGAGCTCGAGGAAGCGCCAGCAGTCCCCGGTGCGCTTGGCCCCGACGTTCTGGGGCGCGTGCAGGCCGTTGGCGTCCCACTTCGACACGCCCTTGAGGTCGGCGACCAGGGTGGAGCGGCTGAGCTTGCCGCCCAGCGCCGTGGACCGCTCGACGAACAGCCGCGCGGCCGACCAGGAGTAGAGGCCGAAGAAGCTGGGCTGGGCGCCGGGCTTCACCTGGTTGAGCCAGCTCAGGTAGAGCTGGAGCTCCTTGTTCCTGGCCTGCTCCTCGAACGGCGTGAAGTTGATGAACAGCTTGGTGCCCTCGACGTCGGCGCCGCCGCCGACGTACTCCTTGGTGTAGGCGGTCGGGTCGAGCATGAAGACCTCGGGCTCGAAGCCCTGCTGCTTCATCGCCTGCGCCATCCGCACGAACTGCGCGCTGGCGCCGATCATCTGGACGTACTCCACGCCCTTGTCCTTCATCGCCTGCACGTACGGCGCGTAGTTGAACTCCGCGACGTCGAGGCCCTGCACGTAGACGAAGCTCATGCCCTGCTTGCCCATCGCGGCGGCCTGGTACTTGGCGTTCTCGCTCGAGGCGCCGGCGTTGACGTAGAGCATCGCCGCCTTCTTGGCCGCGCCGGCGTGGTTGCGCACGACGTAGTCGGGCACGGCGTTCTGGAACTCGGTGGCGTTGGTGGACTGCGCGCCGAAGCAGGTGCCGCACCCGGCCCGGTCGGCGCTCACCGCCGCGGAGCGGATGTCGGGCAGCCCGCACTGCGCGGCGGTGCTGGACCCGCCGGAGTCGAAGGCCGACATCGAGCCGATCATCGCGAACGTCGTGTCGCAGGCGTCGGTGTAGGCGGTCTGGTTCGCGCCCGCGTCGCTGCGGCTGTCGTAGGTCTTCAGCTCGAGCTTGCGCCCGCACAGGTCGGTGGTGGCGTTGAAGTAGGCGACGTAGGCGCGCACGGCGTCCTGGCTGGCCTCGAACAGGCCCGGCACCGGGCCCGAGACGTCGGCCGCGTTGCCGATGACGATCTTGTCGGCGGTGATGCCGGTCTGGTTCTTGAACCCGGTGCAGCTGCCGGCCTTCACCTGGCCGGTGGGCGCGTTCGCGCCGTCGCCCTCGGTGGCGCCGGGCGCGTCCCCGCCGCCACCGCCCGATCCCCCGGCGCCGGCTCCGGAGCCGCCGCTGCCGCTGCCGGGGTCCGCGGAGCCGCCGCCCGGGGCACCCGCCCCGCCGCCGGGCGCGGAGCCGTCGGGAGCGGCGCCCTCGGGCAGCGGCTGGCCGTTCGCGTCGAGCGCGCCGGCCCCCTGCCCCGCGGTGCCGCCGCTGCCGAGCACGGTCTCCGGCTCGAGCTGGGAGCCGCAGGCGGCGAGGACCAGGCAGAGCACCGCCGAGGCGGCCGCTGCCGGGACGGCCGCACGCCGCGAGGGGCGTCGGCCGGGTGCGGGGCGAGCGAGACGAGCCACTGGATCCTCCACCGAGAACTAGAACAGGTACCAGTTCGTCAACGAGGTCCCGCGGCAAAGGTGACGGCCGCCACGCTCACAGCCGTCGCGGACGCCTGCGGGTGGGTCCGGCGGGCGGGTCAGTCGCGGTGGAGCGCGACGTACGGCGCGACGTCGAAGCGGCCGTTGGTCTGCAGCTCGACGAGCTGGATGCCGACCGGGCGCCCGTCGCGGTAGGTGATCAGGCTGATCTGGGCCGGCCGGCGGATCTTCGAGCCGATCGCGATGGCGTACGCCGCGCCGCCGGTGGTGCCGGTGGTGTAGCTGTAGCCGACCGACCCGTTCTCGGCGACGACCCGCTCGGGGCCGACGTCGACGTGCAGGTGGCCCCCGACCACGAGGTCGACACAGCCGCGGCGCAGCGCCTCGTCGCCGAGGTTGGCGTCGTGCACCAGCAGGGTGCCGATCGGCTCGCCCTCGTCCTCGGCGGCCGTGCAGGCGGTGTCGGCCAGCTGGTCGGCGACCTCGGTGAAGCTGAGGTCGCCCTCGTCGCGCCAGCTTCCCAGGCCGCTGGAGCGCGGGTCGTCGACGCCGAGGATCGTCGAGCCGCCGGGGCCCTCGACGATCTCCCCGTCGAGCATCTGCCAGCCGTCGGACAGCAGCCGGTCGCGGACGAAGTCGCCGCGGTCGTGGTTGCCCGCGATGCCGTAGCGCCGGTCCTCGTAGGGCTCCTCGTCGAACGCGGCGCTGAGGGAGTCCAGCGAGAACCCCTCCCACTCCGCTCCGGTGGAGGTGTCGTCGCCGCCATTGAGGATGGCCGTCGCACCGGCGGCGTCGCCGACCGCGCGGGCCACCGCGTCCATGCCGATGTTGTCGTGACGGTCCGAGATCAGCAGCGCGACCGTCTCGTCCGGGCCGGGCTCGCGCAGGTCGAGGTCGACGGCCTTCGCCTCCGCGGCCGCGTAGAAGGTCTTGCTCTTGTCGTAGGTCTCGACGGCGCTCTCCAGCAGCCGGCGGGTCTGGGCGGTGGTCACGTCTCCGCGCACCTCCAGGCCGGCCGCCTCGGCGGGGATCGGCACCTGGGAGCCGAGGAAGGTGCCCAGCGTCATCCACCGGTCGGTGTCCTCGACCGGCCCGTCGTCGCGCCACGGCGCCCACAGGCCGAGCACGAGCGCGCCGGTGAGCCACATCGCCACGGCGCCCTGCCAGGTCGGCACCAGGCGCAGCAGCTCGCGGCGCCGTCGCGGGCCGAGCAGCACCCACAGGCCGACCGGGACGGCGGCGAGGAGCGCGCCGCGCACCGCGGCGTCCACCGCCAGGTCCACGACCGCCGCGCTCAACCGGGCGCGCACACCGTCGGGCTGGCTGGCGATGTAGCCGTAGCGCTCGAAGAGCGCGTCGGTGGAGGCGGCGTCGGTCTTGCCCAGCTGGAGCTCCATGCCGATCGGGCTGCCGGAGTCCAGGCGCAGGTCGGGCAGGACCGGACCGGTCAGCAGCACCACCTCACCGGAGAAGTCCGGGGTGAGCATCGCGTCGTGGCTGGCGACGGAGACCGCCTTGGAGCTGCCCAGGAACTGCGCCAGGCCGATCGCGAGCGCGAGCACCAGCCACACCCCGACGTACGCCGCGACCAGGAGGGGTCGCGGACCTCGCCGGGCGCTCCCGCCCGGCGAGCCCTGCTCCGCGGCGGTGCCCGGAGCGGTCGGATCAGCGGGCCGCACGCGCCTCGGCGACGGCGTACAGGGTGACGCTCGCGGCGACACCGGCGTTGAGCGACTCCAAGGAGTTGGCCATCGGGATCGAGACGAGCTGGTCGCAGGTCTCCGCGACCAGGCGCGAGAGCCCCTCGCCCTCGGAGCCGACGACCACGACGAGCGGGCCCTCGGCCAGCCCGTCGGGTGCGACGAGCTCGCGCAGGGTGATGTCGCCGTCGGCGGCCAGACCGACCACCATGCAGCCGGCCTCCTGGTAGGCCTTGATCTGGCGCACCAGGTTGACCGTCTGGGCGACCGGGATCCGGGCCGCGGCACCGGCGCTGGTCTTCCAGGCGGCGGCGGTCATGCTGGCCGAGCGGCGGTCCGGGATCACGACGCCGTGCGCACCGAAGCCCGCGGCGGAGCGGATGACCGCGCCGAGGTTGCGGGGGTCGGTGACGTGGTCGAGCATCACGATCAGCGGCTTCTCGACGTTCTCGGCGGCGAGCTCGAGCAGGTCGTCGGCGTGGGCGTACTCGAAGGCCGGGACCTTCGCGGAGATGCCCTGGTGGACCGCCACGCTGGTGATCTTGTCGAGCTCGGAGCGCGCGACCTCGAGCAGCGCGATGCCGCGCTCGGCGGCGAGGCGGAAGACCTCGCGCAGGCGGGCGTCGCGCTCGGTGCCCTCGGCGACGTACACGCCGATGACCGGGACGCCCTCGCGCAGCGCCTCCACCACCGGGTTGCGCCCGACGATCCACTCGGCGTCACCGGAGGTCTTGCGGCGCGGACGGCCGCCCTGGCCGCCGGAGCGCTCGGCGCGCTTCGCCTCCTTGTGGGCCTTGTGGTAGGGGCGGTCCTTCGCCTTCGGCGTCGGCCCCTTCCCCTCCAGGCCTCGGCGCACGCGACCGCCGGAGCCCACGGTCGGCCCCTTGCTGGTCTTGCGGATCGCGCCCTTGCGCTTGCTGTTCCCTGCCATCAGGCGAGGCTCCACTTCGGTCCGTCGGGTGTGTCGGTGACCTCGACGCCGGCCGCCTTGATCCGGTCCCGGATCGCGTCGGCGGCGGCGAAGTCCTTCGCCGCGCGGGCCTGGGCCCGCTGCTCGAGAAGGCCGGCGACGAGGACGTCGACGGCGTGGGTGAGCTGGTCGTCGTTGCCCGCGGGGGCGCCCCAGGCGGGGTCCGCGGGGTCGAGCCCGAGCACGGCGAGCATCGCGCGGACCTCGGCGGCCTTCGCGCGCGCCCCGGCCTCGTCGCCGGCGCCGAGCAGGCGGTTGCCCTCGCGGACGGTGTCGTGCAGCACCGCGACGGCAGCGGGGGTGCCGAGGTCGTCGTTCATCGCCGCGGCGAACGCGGCCGGCACGGAGCCGCCCTCGATGTCGGGCATCCGCTCGAGGAAGCCCTCGACGCGGCGGAAGCCGGACGCGGCCTCCTCGAGCGCCTCGAAGCTGAACTCGACGTGGCTGCGGTAGTGCGCGGCCACGAGGTAGTAGCGCAGCTCGATGCCGCGGAAGCGCTGGAGCACCGCGGGGATGGTGAGGCTGTTGCCGAGCGACTTGCTCATCTTCTCGCCGGCGGTGGTGATCCAGGCGTTGTGCATCCAGTACGACGCGAAGTGCTGGCCGGCCGCGCGGGACTGGGCGAGCTCGTTCTCGTGGTGGGGGAAGCGCAGGTCGACGCCGCCGCCGTGGATGTCGAAGGCGGTGCCGAGGTACTTGCCGGCCATCGCCGAGCACTCGATGTGCCAGCCCGGGCGGCCGCGGCCCCAGGGGCTGGGCCACGAGGCGGTCTCCGGCTCGGAGTCCTTGCGGCCCTTCCACAGCGCGAAGTCACGGGGGTCGCGCTTGCCGCGCGGGTCGGCGTCGCCGGCCGGCTCCATGTCGTCGACGCCCTGACGGGTCAGTGCGCCGTACTCGGGCCAGCTGCGCACGTCGAAGTAGACGTCGCTCGAGCCGTCCTCGGCCGCGTAGGCGTGGCCGCGCTCGATGAGCAGCGCGATCAGCTCGACCATCTCCGGGACGTGCCCGGTCGCCAGCGGCTCGTAGGTCGGCGCGGCGACGTTGAGGGCGGCGTAGGCGGCGCTGAGCTGGCGCTGCATGTCGTAGGCGAGGTTGTACCAGGGACGACCCTGCTCGGCCGACTTCGCCAGGATCTTGTCGTCGATGTCGGTGACGTTGCGGATGAAGGTGACCTCGTAGCCGAGGTGACGCAGCCAGCGCTGGAGGACGTCGAAGTTGACGCCCGAGCGCACGTGGCCGACGTGCGGCTCCGACTGCACCGTGAGACCGCAGACGTAGAGACCCGCCTTCCCCTCCTCGAGGGGGACGAAGTCACGCACTTCGCGGGTCGCACTGTCGTAGAGCCTGAATGTCACCGGGCCAGTCTAGGGAGAGCGCTGCCCCGGGACCGCATCCGTGCGCCGCCTGCGCCCCGTGGGCCCGGTCCGGTTGACTGGTGTGACACGTGGGACAGGAGTGACGACTCGTCGTATCGTGGGGCGGGTGCGCCTTCCCCTCGCCGCCGCCCTGGTCACCAGCCTGATCACCCTCCCCGCGCTCGCGCCGGTCCCGCCCGCCGCCTCGGCGGCCGACGGCGCCGTGAGTGCGCCCAGCGCGCGATCGGCGGTGGGTGCTGCTCCCGCCGCGCGCACTGCCGCCCGCCGGGTCGACCTGACCCGCTGGGCCACGCCGGCCGAGCTGGGCCGCGGGACGATGCGCGGGACCACCGTGCACCGCGGCCGGGTGGTGCTGTCGGGGGCCACGGCCACCCGACGCCTCGGCGGCACGCGGTACGACGCGGGGACCTGGCTCTCGCCGTGGACCGCGCCGGGCTTCGACTACTCCGAGCTGATCGCCTCCTGGGCGGCGCGCACCCCCGCGGCGTCCCTGGTCGAGGTCAGCGTGCGCGGCCGCGCGCCCGACGGCACCCTCTCCAGCTGGGACGTGCTCGCCCGCTGGGCCGCGAACGACCAGCAGGTGAGGCGGACCACCGTCTCCGGGCAGGACGACGACCTGGCCTCGGTCAACGTCGACACCTGGGTGGCGCGCCAGCCCGCCGGGCTGCGCTCCTGGCAGCTGCGGGTCACGCTGCTGCGCAAGGCCGGCACCGCGGCCAAGCCCAAGCTCGTCTCGGTCGGCGCGATGTCCTCGCGGCTGCCCAGCGGCGCGGTGAGCACCTCCGCGGCGGGCAAGGCCCGCGGCGTGGTTCTCGACGTGCCGCGCTACTCCCAGATGACCCACCAGGGGCACTCCCCGCAGTGGGGCGGCGGCGGGCAGGCGTGGTGCTCGCCCACCTCGACCTCGATGGTGCTCGGCCACTACGGCCGGCTGCCGCGCCCGGCGGCGTACTCCTGGGTGGGGGCGGGGCACCCCGATCCGTGGGTGGACCACGCGGCACGGATGACCTACGACCACTCCTACCGCGGCACCGGCAACTGGCCGTTCAACACCGCCTACGCCGCGAACCTGGCCGGGGACGCCTTCGTCACCCGGCTGACCTCGATGCTCCAGGTCGAGCGGTTCATCCTGGCCGGCATCCCGGTGGTGATCTCGGTGTCCTTCGGCCGCGGCGAGCTCGCCGGCGCACCGATCTCGGCCACCAACGGCCACCTGCTGGTCGTGGTCGGCTTCACCGCGTCCGGCGACGTCGTCGTCAACGACCCCGCCGCAAGCACCCGCGCCGGCGTGCGCCGTACCTATGACCGCGGCCAGCTGGAGAACGCCTGGCTGCCCCGCTCCGGCGGGCTGGCCTACATCATCCGCGACGCCGCCCACCCGCTCCCGTCGCCCTCGCCGGGCAACTGGTGACCCCTCCCGCCCGCACCCGCTGACCGCGGGGCGGGGGTGAATGCCTCAGGCCTCCTCGAGCACCCGGACCCCGGCCTCGTCCCAGCCGGTCGCCCCGTCGGGCACCGGCGGCGCCACCACGCCGGTCTGCACGACGCCGGCCCGGTCGATGGCACGCACCCGCAGGCGGTGCTCGCCGGGGGCGAGGTCGAGCGTGGTCGCCCACTGCACCCAGGTGTCGACGTGGGGCACCTCGGCCAGCGTGGTCGGCTGCCAGGCGCCGCCGTCGACGGCGATCTCCACCGCCGCGATCCCGGTCTGCTGGGCCCAGGCGACGCCCGCGACGCGGAACGGCCCGGGAGGCACCTCCTGGTTGCGCGGCACGTCGATGCGCGAGGCGATCTTCACCGGACCGCGCTCGGCCCAGCCGCGCTGGGTCCAGAAGGCCTCGACGTCCTCGAAGCGGGTGACCTCGAGATCGACCACCCACTTGGTCGCCGACACGTAGCCGTAGAGCCCCGGCACGATCGTGCGGACCGGGAAGCCGTGCTCCAGCGGCAGCGGCTTGCCGTTCATCGCCACCGCCAGGAGCGCGTCGCGGTCGTCGGTGAGCGCCTCGATCGGCGTGGCGCAGGTCCAGCCGTCCTCGGAGGTCTGCAGCACCGCGTCGGCCCCCGCGCGTACGCCGGCCTCGGCGAGCAGGTCCGCGACCCGCACGCCGCTCCACCAGGCGTTGCCGACCAGCGTGCCGCCGACCTCGTTGGACACGCAGTTGAGCGTGATCCAGGCCTGGGTCGTGCGGCGGGCGATCAGGTCGCTGTAGGTCAGCACGATCTCGCGGTCGACCATGCCGTGGATGCGCAGCGTCCAGTCGGCCGGCTCGATCGTGGGGACCGCGATCGCGGTGTGGATCAGGTAGAAGTCGTCGGTCGGCGTCTGCCACGGCGTCACCCCGGGTACGTCGACGCGCACGCCCGGCGGCAGCTGCGGCAGCGTGACCCCGGGCAGCTTCAGCAGCCGCCGGGTCTCCTCCACGTGGCGCCGCCCGCGGCCGATCCCGCGCCCCACCGTGCCAAGGACGGCGGCGACCGCCGTCATCAGGGAGGCGCGCAGCAGGAACGTGCGTCGGGTGTGGTCGTGCACCTCGCCGGGCGTGGCGCTCTCGCCGCGCACCACGAACGGGTCGCGGCCCGACGCCTGCTCCGACGCCTGCTCCGAGGCCGCCCGGTCCCGCCGGCGCAGCGGGTCGGTGAGCAGCGAGAGGCAGACCAGCCAGGTCACCAGCCCGGTGGCGACGGGCACCAGGTCGACGGAGGTCGCGTTGTGCTGGGCCAGCACGGCCCAGCCGCCGAGACCGGCCAGCACCGTGAACAGCACGGCCGGCGCCCACCAGGTCCGACCGGCCAGGCGACCCGCCCAGGCGAAGAGGGCCAGGAGCACCAGCACGATGACGAGCAGCAGCACCGTCTTGTCGTGCTGCCCGAGGTAGCGCACGGCGTACTCCGCGACCTTGCCGGGCGTCCAGGCGATCACCCGCTCGGCGACCGCGACGACCGGTGAGTCGCGGATCGTGAGCGCCATGGCCACCGCATAGCTCGTCGCCAGGCCTGCGACGCCGGCGACGATGCCGGCGATCGACCAGGTGCGGGATGTCGTCACGAGGCGATTGTGGCCCACGGCATGATCAGGGTGTGGACCACGCCCCTTCCTCGCCCTCCTCCCCCGCCCCGTTCGCGTTCCCGTTCCGCACCGGCATCGGCACCGACGTGCACCGGCTCGTCGACGGGGTGGCGATGCACCTCGGCGGACTGTCGTGGCCCGACGAGGCCCAGGGCCTGGCCGGACACTCGGACGCCGACGTGGCCGCGCACGCCGCGTGCGACGCGCTGCTGTCGGCCGCCGGCCTGGGCGACCTGGGCACCAACTTCGGCACCTCCGAGCCCGAGTGGGCGGGCGCCTCCGGTGCCGCGCTGCTCGCCGAGACGGTACGGCGGGTGCGCGCGGCCGGCTTCGAGGTCGGCAACGTCGCGGTGCAGGTGATCGGCAACCGCCCGCGCATCGGCTCGCGTCGTGCCGAGGCCGAGGCCGCGCTCTCCGCCGCCGTCGGCGCTCCGGTGAGCCTGTCCGCGACCACGACCGACGGCCTGGGCCTCACCGGCCGCGGCGAGGGCGTGGCCGCGATCGCGACCGCGCTGGTGATGGCGACGTCCTGACCGCTCCGCTCCCGCGCGGCCCGCTCAGGCCGCCCGGGACCGCGCGAGCCCGACCCGGAACCGGCGGACGACCAGGTCGGTGAGGAACCGGTGCGCGCCCACGACGTCGGCCACGACCGTGGCGCCGGCGCCCCGGGCGACCCCGCGGATCCGGTCCGCGTCGGTCCCGGGCGAGAGCAGGTACGGCGAGACCGCCACCCGGCGGCGTACCAGCTCCTCGGGCCGCGGCCCGGGACCGGTGAGCGTCGCCAGCTCGACCGGGCCGGTCCAGCTGTTCGCGAGCAGCTCCACGGCGCGCTCGAGGTGGCCGGCGATGCCGGGCCCATGGGCGCCCCGGGCGACCATCACCACCGGCGTCCCGGAGCGCGCGCCGGCCCTCACCAGCCGCGCCGCCTGGGCGGCGGCGATCAGCGGGTGCGGGCCGAGCGGCGGCACCGTCAGGTCGTGGGCCGAGGAGAGCAGCAGCGGGACCACGATGCTCGCGGGGTCACCGACGACCGGGTCGTAGGAGACCACCCCGGGCACGCCCAGGGCGTGCGCGGCTCGTTCGGTCACCTCGTGGGCGACCCGGTTCGGCACGCCGGTACGCCGGGCCACGGTCACCAGTCTCATCGCTGCCTCCTCCAGGGTGGGGCGGGTCGGGACCGCGGGCCGGCCCGAGGTCCGTGCGGCTCAGGCGGCGTCGACCTGCTTGCGGGAGCCGACCAGCACGACCCCGTCGACCACCTTCACGGCGTACACCGGGACCGAGACGTGGGAGTCCTCCAGGCACCGCCCGCTGCGCAGGTCGAAGGCGTGGCGGTGCGCCGGGGAGCCGACGAACGGCACCCCGCCGCGCGTGCCCACGATGCCGCGGGCGATCACCGAGGCCTTCGCGAACGGGTCGTGGTTGCCGAGGGCGTAGACCCGGTCGTCGGCGGTGCGGAAGATCGCGACCGCCTGGCCGTGCACCAGGGCTGTCGCGCCGCGCTCGGCCTCGAGATCGCTGAACTGGCAGACCGGCTGCCACTCCTCCGCCGCGGAGGGACGCGGCGTCATCGAGGCGGCCCCGGGACGGGGGTCTCCGCGGGCGGACGGCGCGGATGGAGCGCGGGCGGATGGTTCGGGGGGAGCGAGCACATGGGGCCTCCTTCAGGCTCCCGAACGTAGGTCCGCCGTGTTCGGCCCCTGTTTCGCCATGTAACGACCAGGAAAACCCTGACCCGGCTCCCGTCTTGGCCCGCGCCGGCGCGGCGGCCCGGGCCGGTAGCCTCGGGGCCCGTGAGCGACATGCCAGCTTCTGCCGTCGTCGTCCTCGGGGCCGGGTCCGGGTCGCGGGTGGGTGCCGCGACCAACAAGGTGCTGCTGCCGCTGCACGGGCGCCCGGTGCTGGCCTGGTCGCTCCGCGCCGCGCTGGACCTGCCCGGAGTGCGCCAGGTGGTGCTCGTCGTACGACCCGGCGAGCTCGAGGCGGTCTCCGCGAGCGTCGCCCCGCACCTGGGCGACCGGGAGGTCGTGGTCGTCACCGGCGGGGAGACCCGGCACGCCTCGGAGTGGAACGCCGTGCGCGTGCTCGCCCCGCACATCGAGTCCGGCGAGATCGAGGTGGTCGCCGTGCACGACGGCGCCCGTCCGCTGGCCGACACCGACCTGTTCGCCGCGGTGACCAGCGCGGCACGCATCCACGGGGGCGCGCTGCCGGTCGCGCCGCTGTCCGGGCTGCTCACCACCGACCTGCGCACCGTCCCGGGGCCGCTGGCCGGCGTCCAGACGCCGCAGGCGTTCCGCTCGCGCGAGCTGCTGGCCTCCTACACCGCCGCGGCCACGGACGGCTTCGAGGCCACCGACACCGCCGGCTGCCTCGCGCGCTACAGCGACGTCCGGATCGCGGCCGTGCCGAGCGGTCCGCGCAACCTCAAGATCACCTTCCCCGAGGACGTCGCCCTCGCGGCTGCGCTCCTGGACTGACCTGCCTGACCTGCCTGACCTGCCTGACGCGGCTCAGCGCAGCTCGCCGAGCAGGTCGCCGCCGTCGCCCTCCGGGCGGGTCAGCGCCTCGAGGACGCGCACGTCCTCCTCGCTGGTCACCCGGCGAGCGGTCGGCGGCGCCTCGACGGGCACCACCGTGTGCTCCCGGGCGAGTACGTCGACGAGCGCGGCCAGGTCGTCGCCGGGCCAGTCCGGGAGGGCCGCGACCACGGAGGCCGGCAGCACCAGCGGCGAGACGACCGCCAGCAGGCCGGCCCGGTCGACGGTCTCCCCGACGAAGCCGGACTCGACGTGCTTGACGGTGTCGGTGACCGGGCGCACGCCCACGACCACCACGTCCTCCTCGACGGCGCGCGTCACGCAGCCGGCGATGAACTCCGCGGGCGTCATCGGGCACAGCACGTCGTGCAGGACCAGCGGTTCGTCGGTCTCCTGCACCGCCCACCACGGCGTACCGAGGTCGACCGTCGTCACCTGGGCCTCGCCCAGGGCCCACGACGCGCACGCCACGAGCGCCTCGCCGTGCAGCAGCGCGAAGGGCAGCGCGCCGCGCCCCTCGTCCAGGACGACCCCGAGCGCCGGCAGCGCCGAGGCGCGCCAGTCCTCGTCGAGCCCCGTGTGGTCCGGCTCCGTGGCGCCCAGCTCAGTCATGGCACCCACCGTAGGGGCGAGGCGGTCGGGAAACGCCGACGGCCCCCGGGTCTTCACCAGGGGGCCGTCGCGGGGCCGGCCGCGACCCGTGAGGGTCGGCAGCCGGCGTGGATCAGGAGGCGAGCACCTCGTCGAGGATGGCCTCGGCCTTGTCCTCGTTGGTCCGCTCGGCCAGGGCCAGCTCGGAGACGAGGATCTGGCGCGCCTTGGCCAGCATCCGCTTCTCGCCGGCCGACAGGCCGCGGTCCCGCTCACGGCGCCACAGGTCGCGCACGACCTCGGCCACCTTCATGACGTCGCCGCTGTGCAGCTTCTCGAGGTTCGCCTTGTAACGACGCGACCAGTTGGTCGGCTCCTCGACCTGCGCGGCACGGAGCACGTCGAACACGCGGTCGAGGCCCTCCTTGTCGACGACGTCACGGACGCCGACGAGGTCGAGGTTGTCAGCCGGGACGCGTACCACCAGGTCCTGCTGCGCCACGATGCGCAGGACAAGGTACTCCCGGTCCTCTCCCTTGATCTTGCGGGTCTCGATGTTCTCGATGACCGCGGCCCCATGATTCGGATAGACGACCGTTTCGCCCACGGTGAAAGACATATGTCAGGTTCCCCTTCCTAGGGAAGCAGTCTAACACGTGTCAGCGTCGACATCGGAGACGTTTCCGCAGGTCAGCGCGGCTAAGCACCCCAGAGGAGGCTTGACAGGCCCGCCGACCGTGTGGTGGACGCCATCTCGTCGGTTGGGACAAAACCGGGAAAACCGCTGGTGAAAGCGGTAGTTGCACCCCCTCGCGGCAGGCGTGACCGATACTGCCGGACATGGCGAAACCCATGCCCTGGCGCCGGCGATCCACGGTGGCGGAGGCGGGCGACACCGATCTCGGGACCGACCTGCCGCACACCGCCGCCCACCCGGACGACGAC
Organism: Nocardioides ochotonae; assembly: GCF_011420305.2. Classification (NCBI taxonomy): domain Bacteria; kingdom Bacillati; phylum Actinomycetota; class Actinomycetes; order Propionibacteriales; family Nocardioidaceae; genus Nocardioides; species Nocardioides ochotonae. The sequence continues at coordinate 3,722,026 of NZ_CP061769.1, forward strand.
GAGCCCCCGGGCACCGCGCCCGGACGTCGTCGGGTCGCGGACGCGACCCCGTTGCTGCTGCTGCGCGCCGCGCACGCCAAGCAGGGCGTGCTCACCGCGGTGGGCCTGGCCGCGGCCGCGGCGATCAGCGGGCGACCGGCACGCGAGGCCGGCGTCGTGCTCGCGACAGTCCTGGTCGGCCAGACCATCCTGGGCTGGCACAACGACCTGGTCGACCGCGAGCGGGACCGGCGCCACGACCTGCCCGGCAAGCCGATCGCGCAGGGCCTGCTCGACCCGGGCACCACCTGGTTCGCGCTCCTGTGCGCCGTGCTGCTGGTCGTGCCCCTCTCCGTGGCCACCGGCGTCACGGCCGGGCTGTGCTACCTCGTCTCCCTGGCCATCGGCATGCTCGGCAACCTGGTGCTGCGCCGCGGACTGCTGTCCTGGCTGCCCTGGGCGGCCTCCTACGCCCTCTACCCGGCGTACCTCTCCTACGGCGGGTGGGGCGGCGCCGACACCGGCTCGGCGCCCGAGCCGGTGATGGTCGTCCTCGCCGCGTTCCTCGGCATCGGCGTGCACCTGCTGGTCTCCCTGTGGGGCCTGGTGCCCGACAACGCCGACGGCTGGCGCTCGCTGCCGCTGCGCCTCGGCCTGCGTCTGGGCGCGTCGCGGCTGCTCACCGTGGCCACCGTCTACCTGCTGCTCGTGATCGGCGCGCTGGGCGTCGTCGGCACCCAGGTCGGCCTGGCCCGCTGACCCCGCCGCTCCGCCCCCAACCACCACAGGCGACCCGGCCGAGACGGGGCGCGAGCGGGCGATAGGCTGGCGACGTTCTGCCCGCTCGACCACGAAGGCACCCCGAATGCACCTGCGCCGCAAGCTCACCCTGGCCGTGAGCGCCACCGTGCTGGCCGTCCCCGTCCTCAGCTCGTGCGGGTTCGACTACGCGACCGACCGGGTCTACACCCCGGCCGCCGGCACCAACAACCGCGACGCGGATGTCGACGTCGTCGGCGCCGTGGTCGTCGCGGCCCAGCCCGGCAGCGGCACCTTCGTCGCCGGTCTCTCCAACAACGACCCCCAGGAGCCGCGCACGCTGGTCTCCGTCGCGGGCGAGGGCGTCAACGTCAAGGGGCTCAACGAGCTCGAGATCCCGCCGCGCGGCTACGTGAACCTCGCCGACGAGGACATCCACCTCGACGGCGACGTCGCCGCGGGCGGCCACGTCGCGCTGCAGCTGGAGTTCGACACGGGCGAGGCCGTAGAGGTCAACGTCCCGGTCGTGACCAACTGCGACTCCTTCGAGGGCATGGACACCTCCGTCAAGACCGGCAAGGGCGAGGACCTGGCGGAGGCGTACTCCTGCGAGTTCCCCGACCCCCACAGCGAGAGCGGGAGCGACCACTGATGGCTGCCACGCTGATCCTGCTGCGCCACGGCGAGAGCGAGTGGAACGCCAAGAACCTCTTCACCGGCTGGGTCGACGTGGCCCTGACCGACAAGGGTCGCGGCGAGGCCGAGCGTGGCGGCGTACTCATGCGCGAGGCGGGCCTGCTGCCCGACATCGTGCACACCTCCCTGCAGCGTCGCGCGATCACCACCGCCGCGATCGCGCTGGACGCCTGCGACCGCCACTGGATCCCCGTGAAGCGCTCCTGGCGCCTCAACGAGCGCCACTACGGCGCCCTCCAGGGCAAGGACAAGAAGCAGGTCAAGGAGCAGTACGGCGAGGAGCAGTTCATGCTCTGGCGCCGCTCCTTCGACACGCCTCCCCCGCCGCTGGACGACGCCGATGAGTTCTCCCAGGTCGGCGACCCGCGCTACGCCGACCTCGGCGCCGAGATGCCGCGCACCGAGTGCCTCAAGGACGTCATCGCGCGCTTCCTGCCGTACTGGGAGAGCGAGGTCGTCCCCGACCTGCGCGCCGGTCGCACGGTCCTGATCGCGGCGCACGGCAACAGCCTGCGCGCGCTGGTCAAGCACCTCGACCAGATCAGCGACGAGGACATCGCCGGGCTCAACATCCCCACCGGCATGCCGCTGCGCTACGAGCTCGACGACGACCTGCGGCCCACCGTCCGCGGTGGCGTCTACCTCGACCCCGAGGCGGCCGCCGAGGCTGCCGCGGCGGTCGCGAACCAGGGTCGCTGACGACCGACGCTCCCCGAGCGCGCACGACACCGCGAGGTAGTTCGTGACGTTGGGGACGGTGGATGACGTTCTCCACAGTCCCCAACGTCACGAACTACCTGTTGGTGGGGGTCACACCTCCACCGACCGCGGGTCCTCCCCCGTGACGACGAAGACCACGCGGCGGGCGATGGAGACGGCGTGGTCGGCGATGCGCTCGTAGTAGCGCCCCAGCAGGGCCAGGTCGACCGCGGCCTCGACGCCGTGCGGCCAGTCCTCGGCGAGCAGCTGGGTGAAGCTCTCGCGGCGCAGCTCGTCCATCTCCTCGTCGGCGCGGCCGAGCTCGATGGCCGCCTCGACGTCGCGCTGGGCGATGACCTGGCGCACCTCGCTGACCATGGTCTCGGCCACCTCGGCCATCCGCTCGATCGTGGGGCGCACGTCGTCGGGGACCGCCATGTGGGGCACCCGCAGGCGGGCCACCTTCGCGACGTGCACCGACAGGTCGCCCATCCGCTCGAGCTCGCTGACCATCCGCAGCGCGGACACGATCGTGCGCAGGTCGCGGGCGACCGGCTGCTGGAGCAGCAGCAGCGAGAACGCCGCGTCCTCCAGCCGCTCGCGGGCCGCATCGATGGCGTCGTCGGCGCTGATCACCCGCTCCGCCACGGCGGCGTCGCCGGTCAGCAGAGCCGTCGTGGCGTCGTGCACGGATGTCCGGACGTCGTCGCAGATGCTGGCCAGGTCGGCGATCATCCGGTCGAGCTGGTCGTTGAAGAGATCACGCATGGAGCGACCGTAACCACTGGAGGTGACGGATCGGGGTGACCTCGTGAACGAGAGATGAACGTTGCGAAGCCGGAGCGGTCCGCGCGACCGAAACCGCGGGACCGCCGTACGCTGAGGTCGTGGACCCAACGACCCAGGCGTTTCTTGCCGCCGTCATGGGGGCCATCGTCGCCGGCGGCGCCGTGCTCGCCTGGCACGTCAGCGACCGCCAGCAGCGCCGGGTCACCCCGGCCGAGGAGCCGCTGGTCCCGCCCGGCGTCGCCACCGTGCTCTCGGTGCTGCGCAGCAGCGCGGTCGTCGTGGACGAGGCCGACGTGGTGCTCAAGGCCTCCGCCCCGGCGTACGCGCTGGGCCTGGTGCGCGGGCACCGGCTGGCCTCCGACGAGCTCGCCGACGTGGTGCGCCAGGTCCGCCGCGACGGCCAGATCCGCGACACCGAGCTGGTCATCGAGCGCCGCGGCGCCCCCGCCCGGCACGTCACCGCCCGCGTCGCCCCGCTCAGCCCCCGCCTGATGCTGGCGCTCGTCGAGGACCGCACCCGCGAGCGCCGGGTCGAGGCGGTACGCCGCGACTTCGTCGCCAACGTCAGCCACGAGCTGAAGACCCCCGTCGGGGCCATCCGGCTGCTCTCCGAGGCCGTCACCCACGCCTCCGACGACCCCGAGGCCGTGGTCCGCTTCGCCTCCCGGATGCTCACCGAGAGCGACCGGCTGACCGCGCTGGTGCAGCAGATCATCGAGCTCTCGCGCCTCCAGGCCGACGACCCGCTCGAGGCGCCCTCGGTGGTCGACCTCGACGACGTCGTCGCCGCCGCGGTCGACACCAGCAAGATCGACGCGGAGTCCCGCGGCATCCGGGTGCACACCCGCGGTACGCCGGGGCTCCAGGTCTTCGGCAGCCAGGAGCAGGTGACCGCCGCGGTCACCAACCTGGTCGCCAACGCCATCGCCTACTCCGAGCCCGACTCCTCGGTGGTCGTCGGGCGCAAGGCCACCGAGGACGGCACCGTCGAGGTCTCGGTGGTCGACCAGGGCATCGGCATCCCCTCGCACGAGATCGACCGGATCTTCGAGCGCTTCTACCGCGTCGATCCGGCCCGCCACCGCTCCACCGGCGGCACCGGGCTCGGCCTGTCGATCGTCAAGCACGTTGCCGCCACACACGGAGGGGAGGTCCGGGTGTGGTCCATCGAGGGCCAGGGCTCCACCTTCACCCTGACCCTTCCCCAGCACTTCGGTGCCGAGATGAAGCAGGAGGACCGCCCGTGAGCCGGGTACTCGTCGTCGAGGACGAAGAGAGCTACAGCGAGGCACTCGCCTACATGCTGCGCAAGGAGGGCTTCGAGGTCGCGGTCGCGGCCGACGGGAACGCCGCCCTCGCCGAGTTCGACCGCAACGGCGCGGACATCGTGCTGCTCGACCTGATGCTGCCGGGGCTGCCGGGCACGGAGGTGTGCCGCCAGATCCGGGCCACCTCCAACGTCCCGGTGATCATGGTCAGCGCCAAGGACGACGAGGTCGACAAGGTCGTCGGGCTGGAGCTGGGCGCCGACGACTACGTCACCAAGCCCTACTCCCCCCGCGAGCTGGTCGCCCGCATCCGCGCGGTCCTGCGCCGCGGCCACGAGCCCGAGAGCGCGCCCGCGGCGCTCGAGGCCGGCCCGGTGCGCATGGACGTCGAGCGGCACATCGTCACCGTCGACGGCGTGGAGCAGCGCCTGCCGCTCAAGGAGTTCGAGCTGCTGGAGATGTTCCTGCGCAACCCCGGTCGGGTGCTCACCCGCGGGCAGCTGATCGACCGCGTGTGGGGCTCGGACTACGTGGGCGACACCAAGACCCTCGACGTCCACGTCAAGCGGCTGCGCAGCAAGCTCGAGCCCGACCCGAGCGACCCGCGCTACCTGGTCACCGTCCGCGGGCTGGGCTACAAGCTCGACCTCTGACCCACTCGCCGAGTCGGGGCTTGTGGTTGCCCGAGTCGGGGCTTGTGGCGCCGTACGGCGGGGCGTGGCGGGATCTCGCGGTGCGCTGTCCGGAATCCGCGAGACCCGGGGTATCCGGAGTTCCTAGGATCGGTCGGTGCGCACTCCCCTCGACCGCTCCGCCGGCTCCGGCTCCGGCTCCCGCGACGCCGGCACTCCTGCGGACCCCGCCACCTCGACGGCGGGCTGGCTGCCGCTGGCCGCGGTGGCGGTCACGCTGCTGTGCTGGGCCTCGGCGTTCGTGGCGATCCGCCACCTCGCCGACGACTTCTCCCCCGGCGCGCTGTCGCTGGGCCGCCTGCTCGTGGGGGCACTGGTCCTCGCCGCGGTCGCCCTGCCGAAGGGGCTGCCCCGACCCACGCGGCGTGAGTGGGTCTCGATCGTGGCCATCGGCGTGCTGTGGTTCGGCGTCTACAACGTGGCGCTCAACGAGGGCGAGCAGCGCGTCGACGCCGGCACGGCCGCCATGCTGATCCAGGTCGCGCCGGTGCTGATCGCGCTGCTGGCCGCGATGTTCCTCGGCGAGCGGTTCACGGCCTACCTCGGGGTCGGCCTCGCGCTCGCCTTCGCCGGCGTCGCGCTGATCAGCATGTCCACCTCCGAGGGCAACGAGCGCGACCTGGTCGGCGTACTGCTGTGCCTGCTCGCGGCGGGGGTCTACGCCATCAGCCTGGTGCTCCAGAAGCCGCTGGTCGCGCGCCTCTCCGGCCTGCACGTCACCTGGCTGGCCTGCACCGTCGGCGCGGTCTCCTGCCTGCCGTTCGCCGGCCAGCTCGCCGGGGAGGTGGCCGACGCGCCGCTGAGCTCGGTGCTGTGGGTGGTCTACCTCGGCGTCTTCCCCACCGCGATCGCGTTCAGCACCTACGCCTACGCGCTGTCGCACATGAGCGCCAGCAACCTGGGCGTCACGACCTACCTGGTGCCGCCGCTGACGATCGTGATGGGCGTGCTCTTCCTCTCCGAGGCGCCGCCCACGATGGCGTACGCCGGGGGCGCGCTCGCCCTGGTCGGGGTGGCGGTGTCCCGGCGCAAGCCCCGCACCGTCGCCGCCGCGCCGGCCAGGACTCCCTGAGCCGCCCACCATGAGGGCCGACTCGGCGAGGGGTGGGTCAGTCCTCGGGGGCGGGGTCGAGCCAGCCGCGGAAGGCCTCGAGGTTGTGGGTGGGCTCGCCGCGCAGCTTGCGCCACTCCCACTCCTTGCGGATCGAGGAGGCGAAGCCGAGCTCGAGGATGGTGTTGAAGGAGTCGTCGGCGGCGCTCAGCACCGCGCCCAGCAGCCGGTCGAGCTCCTCGGGGGTCGCCGCCGCGAGCGGCAGGCGCGCGTCGAGGTAGATGTCGCCGTGCGTGTCGACGGCGAACGCCACGGCGTACAGGCGCAGGTTGCGCTCGAGCAGCCAGCGATAGACACGCTCGTGGTTCTCGTCGGGGCGCCGGCACACGAACGCGTGCAGGCCCAGCGCGTGCTCGCCCACGTCGAGGCGCACGGCGGTCTGGAGCTTCTTCTCACCGGGCAGCGCGAAGGAGAAGAACCCGGGCCGGTCCTCGTCGTACTCCAGGCCGGAGGCGGCGAGGTGCTCACGGACGACGGCGGCCGCCTCCGCGCTCTGCTGGCCGCTCACAGGGCCGGCTCCCGCATCAGCGCGCCCGCGCGGCGGTAGACGTCCAGGGTGCGGCTCGCGGTGGCCTCCCAGGAGAACTCCCGGGCCTGCTCCAGCGCGCCGGCCTCCAGTCGGACCCGCAGGTCCTCGTCGAGCACCCGGAAGAGCGCGTCCGCCCAGCGATCGGGGGCGTGGCCGTCGACCAGCAGCCCGCTGTGCCGGTCGCGCACCACGGTGGTGAGCCCGCCGACCGCCGCGGCGACCACCGGCGTGCCGGTGGCCTGCGCCTCGGCGGCGACCAGCCCGAAGGACTCGTTGTAGGACGGCACCGCGACCGCGGTGGCGGCGGCGTACCAGCGCGCCAGCTCGGGCTGGGTGACCGGCGGGACGAAGCGGACCACGTCGGCGATGCCGAGCTCGCGCGCGAGCGCGGCCAGCGACTCCGGGCGCTCCAGGCCGGTGCCGGAGGGGCCTCCGACGATCGGGACGACCAGTCGCGCCCGCAGGCCGGGCGAACGCTCGAGCATGACCGCCACGGCACGCAGGAGCACGTCGGGTGCCTTGAGCGGCTGGATGCGGCCGGCGAACAGCAGCACGTGGGCGTCCTCGGGCAGCCCGAGCTCCCGGCGGGTGGCGAGCCGGTCCATCGGGCGGAAGACGCCGAGGTCGACGCCGGGGTGCACCACCTCGACGCGACCGGCGTCGGCGTCGTAGAGGTTGATCAGCTGCTTGGCCTCGAGGTCGGTGTTGGCGATGAGCATGTCGGCCGCGGCGACCACCTGCTCCTCGCCGATGATCCGGGCCGTCGGCTCGGGGGTGTCCCCGGCCGCGAGCGCGCCGTTCTTGACCTTGGCCATCGTGTGCATCGAGTGCACCAGCGGCACCCCCCAGCGGTCGCGGGCCAGCGCCCCGACCTGGCCGGAGAGCCAGTAGTGGGAGTGGACCGCGTCGTAGTGCCCGACCGGCTGCACGGCCTCGGCGCGCATCACCTCGCGCGCGAACACGCACAGCTGCGCCGGCAGCTCGGCCTTGGTGAGTCCCTCGAACGGGCCGGCCGGCACGTGGTGCACGCAGATGCCGTCGCCGGCGGAGACCTGCGGCGGAAGCGCCGAGCTCGTCGCGCGGGTGAAGATGTCGATCTCGACGCCCTGGCGGGCGAGGCGCCGGGCGAGCTCGATGACGTAGACGTTCATGCCGCCGGCGTCCCCGGTGCCGGGCTGGTCGAGGGGCGAGGTGTGCAGGCTGATCATCGCCACGCGCCTGACGTCGTCGCGAATGTCCTCCACGCCTGTCCTTCCTCGGGTCCAGCGGTCCATCGGGGCGAACACCCGGGAACGCCCGCAGATTCCCGATGTCCATGATCTCGGAGGCCATGTCTCTCCGCGGCACCGGCATCACTCCGCGAGATGCCCGGCGATCCCCGAGGCGAAGTCGACAGATCCAGTGCACAATGGCCCGATGAGCACCCCTGAGACCGCCGCCCCCCGCACCGCCGTCGTCACCGGCGCCAGCAGCGGCATCGGCGCCGCGACCGCGCGCACGCTGGCCGCCGCCGGCTACCACGTCTTCTGCGCGGCCCGCCGCGTCGAGCGGATCGAGGAGCTGGCCGCCGAGATCGGCGGCACCGCGGTGGTCTGCGACGTCACCGACGCCGCGTCCGTCGCCGCGCTGGCCGAGCGGGTCGGCCCCCGCCTGGACGCGCTGGTCAACAACGCCGGTGGCGCCTTCGGCATGCGCCCGGTCGCGGAGGCCGACACCGAGGAGTGGCGCCGGATGTACGACATCAACGTGATCGGCCTGATGCAGGTCACCCGCGCCCTGCTGCCCGCGCTCATCGCCAGCGGCGCCGGCGCCATCCTCAACGTCGGCTCGACGGCTGGCCGGACCGCCTACGAGGGCGGCGCGGGCTACACCGCCGCCAAGCACGGCACCAAGGTCGTGACCGAGACCCTGCGCCTGGAGCTGTTCGACCAGCCGGTGCGGGTCATGGAGATCGCTCCCGGCATGGTCCGCACCGAGGAGTTCTCACTGGTGCGCTTCGACGGCGACCAGGACCGGGCCGACGCGGTCTACGCCGGCGTGCCGGAGCCGCTGGTCGCCGAGGACGTCGCGGACGCGATCGGGTGGATGCTCACCCGGCCGGCGCACGTCAACGTGGACGAGCTGGTGATCCGCCCCCGCGCCCAGGCCGCACAGCACAAGGTCCACCGGGTCGGCTGAGCGCGAGCGCGACCACGACGATCAGCGCACCGGCGGCGGCGTCGAGGATGTAGTGGTTCGCGGTCACCACGACCGTCACGGTGGTCAGCAGCGGGTGCAGCATCCACAGCACGCGCCACCGGCTGGTGGTGAGCGTCATCAGCACCATGGCGAGCAGCAGCGCCCAGCCGACGTGCAGGCTCGGCATCGCGGCGTACTCGTTGGCCATGGCGGCGAACGGCCCGCCACCGTAGACGCTGGTGCCGGCCCTCTGGCCGGTGTCGACCATCCCGGAGGCCTCGAGCAGCCGCGGCGGGGTCACCGGCCACACGATGTGGATCACCATCGCGGCCGCGGTGGCCAGCACCAGCGCCCGCTTGGCCCAGTAGTAGACGTCGCGGCGCCGAAGGTAGAGGTAGACCAGTACGGCGATCGTGACCGGGAAGTGCACGAGGTAGTAGCGATCGGCGAGCCCGACGAGGTGGTGCACGCCGAGCGCCGACGCCTGGAGGGACGCCTCGTCGGGCAGCTGCAGCAGCCTCTGGAAGCGCACGATGGCGATCGCGTTGTCGTCGGCGGAGGCCACGCGACCGGTGGCGATGATGCGCCCGAGGTTGTAGACGCCGAAGAGCACCAAAACAGAGACGACTTCAAGCGCTGCCGGTCGCAGCACTCGTAGCGCGACGGCAGACCGAGGGTTGCGGATGTCGGTACTCACCACCTTCGATTGTGCCAGTCACCACCCCCCGAGGGTGAACTGGTTAGCGGTATCGGCACGTCTTTTTCGTTGTGCACACCCGTTGCTCCGCGCTCACCGCGGGCGGGTGCCACACTTCTGCTGTGCAGACCATCGGGATGATCGGCGGCATGAGCTGGGAGAGCAGCGCCGTCTACTACGAAGCTCTCAACCGCGGTGTCGAGGAACGGGTCGGCGGCCTCGCCTCGGCCCGGACGGTGCTCAGCTCGGTGGACTTCGCCGAGCTCACCGCCCTGCAGGAGGCCGAGCGCTGGGACGACGTCGCCGCCGTCCTGGTCGAGGCCGCGCGCGGCGTCGAGCGGGCCGGCGCGGACTTCCTCCTGATGTGCACCACCGCGTTCCACCGGGTCGCCGACCAGGTCGAGGCCGCGGTGGACATCCCGCTGCTCCACCTCGCCGACACGGTCGCCGCGGCCTGCACGGCGCAGGGGGTCACCTCGGTGGGCTTCGTGGGCACGTCGTTCGCCATGTCGCGCTCGTTCTTCACCGACCGGCTGGCCGCGCAGGGCCTCACGGTGCACGTGCCGGACGCGGCGCGGCACGCGGAGATCGATCGGATCATCTATGAGGAGCTCGTCCACGGGCGGGCGCTGGACTCCTCGCGCCGCACGCTCGTGCAGGTGATCGACGAGCTGTGGGACGCCGGCGCGGGCGGAGTCATCCTCGGCTGCACCGAGCTCGAGCTCCTGGTCAAGCAGGCCGACGCGGACGTCCCGCTGTTCCCCAGCACCACGCTCCACGTCGCCGCGGCGCTGGATCGCGCCCTGGCCTGACCGGTCTGGTCCTGACCAGTCCGGCCTGACCGACCCGGTCCCCCGCCACTCGGACGTCGGGACGCGGGTCGGCGACCGCAGGCGACCTCAGAGCAGCAGGACCAGCAGCACGATGACGACCAGGACCAGGGCGAGTACGGCGATGGTGCGAGTGTTCACGGTGGGGGCTCCTTCTCTGGGGCCTCGGTGAGGCCGACGACTCTCAATGCCCCACTCGCGCGGGGCCAAACGGCGTGCGGACGAGCGGCCTACCTCATCCTTGCGGGCGATAGTCGTCGGGCTCGTCCTCGATCATGTAGTCCGGGTTCTCGCGGAGCCGCTCGACGGTCCGCTCGACCCAGGCCTGGTCGTTGGTCTCGATGTCGCGGTCGGTGAGCTGCTCCTTGAGGTAGGCGACCAGGTCCTTCTCGCCGGTGTCCCTGGCCAGGGAGGTCGCGTCCACTGCCGCCTGCAGGTTGGAGTCGTACGTCGCCACGGGGTTGTGCCTCTCGGTCGGAAACGTTTCCGCGCCGTTACCCCGGGCCCGCGCCCTGGACACCTGCCTGGTCCACGGGCTGGTCCACGGGCTGGTCCACGGGCTGGTCCGCGGGCTGGTCCGCGGCGCGGTCGTCGCTGAACCGCGCCGCGCGCCCGGCCTTGCGGGCGCGGGTCGCCTCCTCGAAGTTGTCGGTGAGCAGCCGCAGGTAGAGCTGCCCGATCCCCTCGACCGGCATGTGGCTCTCCAGCGAGCCGGCCGCGATCCCGGCGTGCAGGGTCCTCTTGGTGAGCTCGATGCCGGGCTGGGAGAGCTCCGCGATCCGTACGCCGATCGCCACCGCCTCCGCCAGCACCGGGTCGGCGACCCGGGAGACCAGCCCGATCCGGGCCGCCTCGGCCGCGTCGACGTCGCGCCCGGTGAACATCAGGTCGGCGGCGTGGCTCGAGCCCACGGCCCGCGGCAGCAGGTAGCTCAGCCCGAGCTCGCTCGCGGTGAGGCCGTTGTTGATCCCCGCCGCGCGGAAGTACGCGCCGCTCCCGGCGATCCGCAGGTCGCAGGCCAGCGCCAGGCACAGCCCGCCGCCGACCGCGGCCCCGTTGACCGCGGCGATGACCGGCTGGTGCATCCGGCGCAGTGTGCCCACGACGTCCTCGAGCATCTCCAGCGAGCGCAGGGCGTACGCCGGGCGCGGCAGGCCGTCGGCGTACGGCGGGCGGCCCGCGGACTCCTGGTCCGCCCCGGAGCAGAAGGCGGTCCCGGCGCCGGTGAGCACCACCGCCCGGACCGTGTTGTCGCGGCCGAGCCCCACCAGCCGGTCGCGCACCGGGACCATCACGTCGAAGGCCATCGCGTTCATCCGCTCGGGGCGGTTCAGCGTCACCACCGCCACGCCCGGCTCGGGGCGGTCCACCTCGACGAAGCTCATGACGCGGGCCCCGGTGCCACGGCGGGCTCGGGCGCCAGGGCGTCCGCGAGCTCGCGGGCCTGCCGGTAGTCCGCCTTGCCGGTGACGTGGCGCGGGACCCGGGCGACGACGTGCACGGTGCGCGGCACCTTGTAGCCCGACAGGCGGGTGCGCAGGTGCCGGCGTACGTCCTCCACGTCGAGCAGGGCGCCGGGGCGCGCCTGGAGCAGCGCCGCCACCTGCTGGCCGTAGGTCGGGTCCGGGAGGCCGAGGACCACGGCGTCGAAGACGTCCGGGTGCGACTTGAGCGCGACCTCGACCTCCTCGGGGTAGACCTTCTCCCCGCCGGTGTTGATGCAGCCCGAGCCGCGCCCGAGCAGCGTCAGCCGGCGGCCGGGCTCGATCTGCACGTAGTCGCCGGGGACCGCGTGCCGCACGCCGTCGATGGTGCGGAAGATCCGCGCGGTCTTCTCCGGGTCGCCGAGGTAGCCGAGCGGGATGCTCCCTCGCCGGGCCATCCGACCGATCGCGCCCACGTCCGCGTCCAGGTCGAGGATGCGGTCCTCCTCGTCGATCACGACCGTCTCCGGGCCGACCTCGACCAGGCTGCCCTTGTCGGCGAGGGTCTCGGTGCGGATCCGGCCGTTGCCGGTCATCCCGGTCTCCGAGGAGCCGATCACGTCGAGCACCACCACGTCGGGCAGCTCGCGCAGCCAGCGCTCCTTGACCTCGACGGAGAAGATCGCGGCCGCGCTGGTCACGGTGGCCAGGCTCGAGGCGTCGTACGCCCCGCGCTCGTGCTCCTCGATCAGCGGCCGGGCCATCGCGTCGCCGATCAGCGAGAGGGTGTTGACCCGCTCGGCCTCGACGGTGCGCCAGACCTGGGCGGGGTCGAACTTCGCGAGCAGCACGTTGGTGTGGCCGCCGAAGAAGCGCAGGAGCATCCCCCACTGGCCGTTGGCGTGCATGATCGGGCCGAGGTGGAGGCAGGTCAGCTGCGGCCCGGTGAGGGCGGCGCGGGACTGGTCGTGCTCCTCGATCGGCTCGCCGGTGACGAAGTCGAGGCCGCCGCCGAGGGTGCGCCAGACGTCCTCGTGGCGCCACATCACGCCCTTGGGGTAGCCGGTGGTGCCGCCGGTGTAGACGATGTAGACGTCGTCGGGACTGCGCGGGCCGAAGTCGCGCTCCGCGGACCGGCCGGTCGTCGCGTCGTCCCACGAGGTCCAGTCGTACGCCGTGGGGCGCGGCTCGGTGCCGTCGTCGATGACGACCACGTGGCGCAGCCGCTCGTGGGCGGGCACCACCTCATCGAGCACCGGGGAGTAGCGCGCCTCGTGGACGAGCGCGACCATCCCGGAGTCGCCGAGCACGTGGTCCAGCTCGGCCGCGACGTAGCGGTAGTTGATGTTGATCGGGACCGCGCGCGCCTTGAAGCACCCGAGCATCGCCACGACGTGCTCGGCGGTGTTGCGGGCCATCAGCCCCACGTGGTCGCCGGGCCGCACGCCGGCGTCGAGCAGGTGGTGGGCGACCCGGTTGGCGGCGGCCTCGAGCTGGGCGTAGGTGAGCCGGACGTCGCCGGCCACGAGGGCGGCGCGGCCGGGGACCGCGTCGACGGCGTGCTCGACGAGGTCGGCGATGTGGAGGGCCATGCGCGGCAGGCTCCGGGGTGGGTGTGCGCTGTGTCACACTCGTTCCCGCTGGTTGGAACCTGGGAGGGGGACCCGATGGGCGAGGGCGAGGCGCGACCCCGGCCGCAGGCCCGCGCGGGCATGGTCGAGCGGCTCACCCGGATCCTCGACGTGTTCCTGGTCGGCCCCGACCACCTGCTGCTCGAGGAGGTCGCCGACCTGTCGGGGCTGCCGCGCTCCACGACGTACCGCCTGTTGGCGCAGCTGATCGCGATGCACTGGCTCGAGCACGGCCCGCACGGCTACCGCCTCGGTGCGCGCGCCCGGCAGCTGGGGCGCCGCGTCGAGGGCAGCGTGCCGCTGCGCGCGGCCGCCGCGGAGGCGCTCGAGGAGCTGCACGCGGCGACCTCCGCGGTCGTGCACCTGACCGTGCTGGAGGGCAGCAGCGTCGAGGTGCTCGACAAGGTCGGCGGGCGGCACCTGCCGGACATCCCCACGACCATCGGCACCCGCTACCGCGCGGAGGACGCCGTCGCCGGCCGTGCCATGCTCGCCGCACTGCCCCCCGAGCAGGTCGACCGGATCCTGCTCGACGGGCGCGCCAGCGGGCACCTGCACGAGCGGCTGCACACCATCCGTTGCCGCCACGGGATCGCGATCACCAGCGACGACATGCCCTGGGAGCTGCGCGGGGTCGGGGCCGCGATCGTGGGTCCCGACGGCCCCGTCGGCGCGATCTCGGTGGGGCTGCCGGGGCGGGCCGCGCCGGTGGAGCGGTTCGTGCCGATGCTCGCCCGCGCGGTGCGTCTCACGTCACAGCGGCTGCACGACGTACGTCTCGATGCGGAGCGATACCCCAAGCGGTCGTAAGATCGGCGCGGCCCTTCTGGGTCCCACGCCCCGATCGGAAGTGACTCCCCACCTGATGTCTGACACCAAGTCCGCCAACCTGCGCAATGTCGCGATCGTCGCGCACGTCGACCACGGCAAGACCACGCTGGTCGATGCGATGCTCCGCCAGGCGGGCGCCTTCTCCGAACACGAGGCAGAGAGCGTCGCGGACCGCGTGATGGACTCCGGCGACCTCGAGCGCGAGAAGGGCATCACGATCCTCGCGAAGAACACCGCGATCCACTACAACGGACCGTCCGCCCCCGAGGGCATGACGATCAACATCATCGACACCCCCGGCCACGCCGACTTCGGTGGCGAGGTCGAGCGCGGCCTGTCGATGGTCGACGGCATCGTGCTGCTCGTGGACGCCTCCGAGGGCCCGCTGCCCCAGACGCGCTTCGTGCTGCGCAAGGCGCTCAACGCCAAGATGCCCGTCGTCCTGGTCGTCAACAAGGTCGACCGCGGCGACGCCCGGATCTCCGAGGTCGTCGACGAGACCTACGAGCTGTTCATGGACCTGCTCGACGACACCCACGGCCAGGACGCCCTGGACTTCCCGGTCGTCTACGCCTCCGGCAAGGCCGGCATCGCCAGCCTCGAGAAGCCCGAGAACGCCACCCTGCCCGACGGCAAGGACCTCGAGCCGCTCTTCAAGACGATCATCGACACGATCCCGGCGCCGACCTACACCGAGGGCGCGCCGCTGCAGGCCCACGTCACCAACCTCGACGCCTCGCCGTTCCTCGGCCGCCTCGCGCTGGTCCGCATCCACGAGGGCACGCTGCGCAAGGGCCAGACCGTGGCCTGGATGCGCCGCGACGGCTCGCTCAAGAACGTCAAGATCACCGAGCTCCTGATCACCGAGGGCCTCGAGCGCAAGCCCGGCGAGATCGCCGGCCCCGGCGACATCGTCGCGATCGCCGGCATCCCCGAGATCATGATCGGCGAGACGCTGGCCGACCCGGAGAACCCGGTCGCGCTGCCGCTCATCCACGTCGACGAGCCCGCGATCTCGATGACCATCGGCACCAACACCAGCCCGCTCGTGGGCAAGGTGAAGGGCTCCAAGGTCACCGCCCGCCTGGTCAAGGACCGCCTCGACGCCGAGCTCATCGGCAACGTCTCGCTCAAGGTCCTCCCGACCGAGCGCCCGGACGCGTGGGAGGTCCAGGGCCGCGGCGAGCTGGCGCTGGCGATCCTCGTGGAGCAGATGCGTCGCGAGGGCTACGAGCTCACCGTCGGCAAGCCGCAGGTGGTCACCAAGGAGATCGACGGCAAGGTCCACGAGCCGATCGAGCGCCTCACCATCGACGCCCCCGAGGAGTACCTCGGCGCGATCACCGAGCTCCTCGCCGCCCGCAAGGGCCGCATGGAGGGCATGACCAACCACGGCACCGGCTGGGTCCGCATGGAGTTCATCGTGCCGGCGCGTGGCCTGATCGGCTTCCGCACCGAGTTCCTCACCGAGACCCGTGGCACCGGCATCGCCCACCACATCTCCGAGGGCTACGACCGCTGGGCCGGCGAGATCCGCTCGCGCAACAACGGCTCGCTGGTCGCCGACCGCAAGGGCGCGGCCACGGCGTACGCCATGACGTCGCTGCAGGAGCGCGGCACCCTGTTCGTCGAGCCGACGACCGAGGTCTACGAGGGCATGATCGTCGGCGAGAACTCCCGCGCCGACGACATGGACGTCAACATCACCAAGGAGAAGCAGCAGACCAACATCCGGTCCGCCACCTCCGACAACTTCGAGAAGCTGATCCCGCCGCGCAAGCTCTCCCTCGAGCAGTGCCTGGAGTTCTGTCGCGAGGACGAGTGCGTCGAGGTCACCTCCGACTCCGTGCGCATCCGCAAGGTCGTCCTCGACGCCGGTGAGCGCGCGAAGACCGCCTCGCGCGCCCGCAAGGCCAACAAGGCCTGACCCCGCACGACGACAGGGCCCGTCCCGCAGCTTCGGCTGCGGGGCGGGCCCTTCTCGTTGAGTCGAGAGTTCTGACGGTCGAGTCGAGGGTTCTGACGGTTGAGTCGAGGGTTTCGACCAGTCGAGTCGAGACTTCTGTCGTACGACGAGGGGCGCAACGCCCCGTCAGCCCACGCGCAGCACCGTGACGGCGAAGTCGGACTCGTCGGTGAACGGGTCCAGGTGCCAGGTGCCGAACCGCTGCTCGACCCGCGCCACGCCCTCGCGGGCGAGGTCGGCCAGGTCGGCGTCGTACCGCTCGAAGGGGTAGGCCTCGTCGCGGCGGAAGCCGACCACGACGCGGCCGCCGGGCCGGACCACCGCGCAGAGGTTGGCGAGCACCTGGCGCTCGGTGCCCGGCGCGACGAACACCATCACGTTGCCCGCGCAGACGACGAGGTCGACCGGCTCCTCGCCCACGTCGGCGAGCTCCAGCTCGCTGAGGTCGACGACGCCGTACGTCGGCCCGGGGTGGTCGACGCGGGCGGCCTCGATCAGGACCGGGTCCGCGTCCAGTCCGACCACGATGTGCCCGCGGGCCGCAAGCTCGCCGGAGAGCCGGCCGGTTCCGCACCCGGCGTCGAGGATCCGCGCCCCGCGCTGGACCATCGCGTCGACGAAGCGGGCCTCCCCCGCCAGGTCGGCGCCCTCGGCGGCCAGGGCGCGGAAGCGCTCGACGTACCACTGCGAGTGGCCGTCCTTGGTGTCGGTGAACCAACGGGGACGCGGGCTGGACTGGTCGGTCATGTCCCCATCCTCGCCGCCCTGTGCGACCGGGCCGCACTGCCCCCTCGGTCGAGTCGAGACTTCACGTCGTACGACGCCGGGAAGCCGAGCGCGAGCGTCAGAACTCTCGACTCGACCGGTCAGAGGTCTCGACTCGACCGTCAGAACTCTCGACTCAACCAGCGGAGTGGGTCAGGGGGTGAGGCGGGCGCCGGTGGTGGTGTCGAAGACGTGGACCTTGTCCGGTGAGGTGGTGAGCCGGATCCGGGCGCCGCGGGGCAGGTCGGGGCGGCCCTCGACGCGGACGACCACCTGGCGCAGCAGGTCGTGACTGACGTCGGTGTCGGGCGTGGCGTAGACGTAGGCCTCCGCGCCGAGCTCCTCGACCGCGGCGACCCGGACCGGGTAGCCCTCCTCCTCGCCGCTGGCCAGGCGCCAGGACTCCGGGCGGATGCCGAGGGTCACCGCGCCGGTGGAGCGGGCCGCCGCCTCCCGGTCGATCGGGAGCGCGTAGCCGTCGACCACCGCCGTACCGTCGCCGGCGGTCTTGGCCTCCAGCAGGTTCATCGCCGGGGAGCCGATGAAGCCGGCGACGAAGAGGTTCGCCGGCCGGTCGTAGAGCGCCAGCGGACTGGCGACCTGCTGGAGCACGCCGTCCTTGAGCACCGCCACCCGGTCCCCCATCGTCATCGCCTCGACCTGGTCGTGGGTGACGTAGACGGTGGTCGTGCCCAGGCGCTGCTGGAGCGCGGAGATCTGGGTGCGGGTGGAGACCCGGAGCTTGGCGTCGAGGTTCGACAGCGGCTCGTCCATGCAGAAGACCCGGGGCTGGCGCACGATCGCGCGCCCCATCGCCACCCGTTGCCGCTGGCCGCCGGAGAGCGCCTTGGGCTTGCGGTCGAGGTAGGCCTCGAGGTCGAGCAGCCGGGCCGCCTCCTGCACGCGGGTGCGGCGCTCCTCCTTGCCGACGCCGGCGATCTTGAGCGCGAAGCCCATGTTGTCGGCCACCGTCATGTGCGGGTAGAGCGCGTAGTTCTGGAACACCATCGCGATGTCGCGGTCCTTGGGCGGCAGGTCGGAGACGTCCTCCTCACCGATCAGCACCGCACCGGAGGTGAGCTCCTCCAGCCCCGCCAGCATCCGCAGCGAGGTCGACTTGCCGCAGCCCGAGGGCCCGACCAGCACCATGAGCTCGCCGTCCTCGACCTCCAGGTCCAGGTCGGACACCGCCGGCCGCTCCGCGCCGGGGAACATCCGTACTGCCTTGTCGAAGCGCACCGACGCCATGACTGGTCCTCTCGCACGGCCACCACGAGCGGGTGGCACGGGTCACATCGCGTCCACCGTACGACGCGGCGTGCGGCACGTCCAGTGGAAGCGCTCCCACACCTCAGCACCTCCAGACTCCCGCCTCACTAGGCCAGCCGTTGACAGCGACTGTGACCCGTGTCATGTTGAGCGAGCCGCAAGTGTGGAAGCGCTCTCACACTGTTTCCACCTCCCGAGTCCGGCAGCCGCACACACAAGGGAGCGTCACCGTGCAGACCAACACCCACTCCGGGGCCGGTTCCCGGCCCGTCGCGCGCCACCACCGACGTCGTCGGGGGCTGGCCGTGGGGGCCGTGACGGCCCTCGTCCTCACCCTCGTCTCCGCCTGTGGCGGCGACGACGCCGACGCCGGCGACGGGCAGACCGAGCTCACGATCGCGACGTTCAACGAGTTCGGCTACGAAGAGCTGCTCGACGAGTACATGGAGCTGAACCCCGACATCAAGGTCGTCCAGAAGAAGACTGGCACCTGGGAGGAGCACCGCGACAACCTCTACACCAAGCTGGCCGCGGGCTCGGGGCTCGCGGACATCGAGGCGGTCGAGGGCGACGGGATGCCCGCGATCCTCGAGGAGGAGGGCGCCTTCGTCGACCTCACCGACGACAGCCTCGAGGGGCGCTGGCTGGACTGGAAGAGCGACGCCGGCACCGACTCCGAGGGCCGGATGATCGGCTACGGCACCGACATCGGCCCCGAGGGCATCTGCTATCGCGCCGACCTGTTCGCCAAGGCCGGGCTGCCCACCGACCGTGAGGAGGTCGCCGCCCTCTTCGAGAGCTGGGACTCCTACTTCGACACCGGCAAGAAGTTCGTCGCCGAGCTTCCCGACGTCGCCTGGTACGACTCCTCCAAGGGCACCAGCCAGGCCATGATCAACCAGCTGGAGTTCCCCTTCGAGGACGAGGACAACAACGTCGTCGCGCTGGAGAACCCCGACCTCAAGGAGGTCTTCGACACCGTCACCGAGATGCAGGCGGCCGGGCTGGCGACCAACATGGACCAGTGGTCCAACGACTGGGTCGCGTCGTTCAAGAAGGACGGCTTCGCCACCATGGCCTGCCCCGGCTGGATGCTCGGCATCATCGAGGGCAACGCCAAGGGCGTCGAGGGCTGGGACATCGCCAACGCCTTCCCCGGCGGCGGCGGCAACTGGGGCGGGTCGTTCCTGACCGTGCCCACCCAGTCCGAGCACCCCGAGGAGGCCAAGGCGCTGGCCGCCTGGCTGACCGAGCCGGAGCAGCAGATCAAGGCGTTCGCCGCCAAGGGCACCTACCCCAGCCAGGTCGAGGCGCTCGACGACCCGGTCCTGCTGGAGTCGACCAACGCATTCTTCAACGACGCCCCGACCGGCGCGATCTACGCCGAGCGCGCCAAGGCGGTCACCATGCAGCCCCACAAGGGACCCAAGTACGCCGACCTGATCCAGGCCTTCCAGGCCGCGATCCTGCGCGTCGACGAGGGCCAGGAGACGCCTGAGGAGGCCTGGGAGTCCTTCTCGGCCGACGTCGAGCGGATCGGCTGACCGGGCCCGTACCCATGTCCCTCCACCCTCCACCCGCGCCCGCCGGGGACGTCGACACCACGGCGTCCCCGGCGGGAACCACCCCCGGCGCCGGCCGTCCGCGCCGCCGGCTGACCGCACGGCAGCGGCTCTCCCGCTGGGACGTCCGGCTCTCGCCGTACCTCTACATCTCGCCGTTCTTCGTGCTGTTCCTGGTGGTCGGCATGTTCCCGCTGCTCTACACCGGGTACGTCTCGCTGCACGAGTGGAGCCTGCTGGGCGGCAAGGGTGAGTACGTCGGGCTGGACAACTACCGCGCGGTCTTCGATGACCGCTACTTCTGGCGCGCGCTGCGCAACACCATCAGCATCTTCCTGCTCTCCTCGATCCCGCAGGTGCTGATGGCGCTGCTGCTCGCCGGGCTGCTCGACAGCAACCTGCGGGGGCGGACCTGGTGGCGGATGAGCATCCTGCTGCCCTTCGTGGTCGCCCCGGCCGCCGTCGCGCTGATCTTCGGCAACCTGTTCGGCGACCGCTACGGCCTGGTCAACGGCGCGCTCGGGCTGATCGGCATCGACCCGATCGCCTGGCACGTCGACACGCTGCCCAGCCACATCGCCATCGCCTCGATGGTCAACTGGCGCTGGACCGGCTACAACGCGCTGATCCTCCTGGCCGCGATGCAGGCGGTCCCCCGCGACCTCTACGAGTCCGCCGCCATCGACGGCGCCGGCAAGGTGCGCCAGTTCTTCTCCGTCACCGTGCCGATGGTCCGCCCGACGCTCATCTTCGTCATCATCACCTCGACCATCGGCGGGCTGCAGATCTTCACCGAGCCGCGGCTCTACGACAACGTCGGGCTCGGCGGCTCGGACCGGCAGTGGCAGACCGTCACCCTCTACCTGTGGGAGCTCGGCTGGCGGCTGCGCAACCTCGGCACCGCCTCCGCGGTCGCCTGGCTGCTGTTCGGGCTGATCGTGCTGGTCGCGCTGGTGAACTTCCTGATCTCCCAGCAGGTGGGCCGGGCCTCCGGCGGCCGGGCCCGCCGGCGCCGACGTCGTACGGAGGTCCCCCGATGACCCGCCGCCCCGGATTCCTCGTCTACGGCCTGCTGACCGCGTTCGTGCTCGGCTCCGCCGGGCCGCTGTACTGGTCGCTGATCGTCGGCTCGCATGAGGCCGACGTGGCCACCGAGCGGATCCCGCCGATGCTGCCCGGCGGGCACTTCTTCGACAACGCCCAGCGGGTCTTCGAGACCGTGGACTTCTGGAAGGCGCTCGGCAACAGCCTGCTGGTCTCGACGGTGTGCGCCACCTCCGTGGTGTTCTTCTGCACCCTGGCCGGCTACGCCTTCGCCAAGCTCCAGTTCCGCGGCCGCAACGGGCTGATGGTCTTCGTGGTCGCGACGATGGCGGTGCCGACCCAGCTCGGGGTGATCCCGCTGTTCATCCAGATGGCCAAGCTCGGCTGGACCGGGACCGTGTGGGCGGTCATCGTCCCCACGCTGGTCACCGCCTTCGGCGTGTTCTTCATGCGCCAGTACCTCCTCGACGCCGTCCCCGACGAGCTGATCGAGGCCGCCCGCGTGGACGGCTGCTCGATGATCCGCACCTTCTTCAACGTCGCGCTGCCCGCGGCGCGACCGGCGGCGGCGATCTTGTGGCTGTTCACCTTCATGACGGTGTGGACCGACTTCTTCTGGCCGATGATCGTGCTGCCGGCCACCAACCCCACCGTCCAGATCGCCCTCCAGCAGCTCCAGAGCGGGTACTACGTCGACTACAGCCTGGTGCTCTGCGGGGCCGTGCTCTCGACGGTGCCGCTCCTGGTGCTCTTCGTCCTCTCCGGTCGGCAGCTCGTCGCCGGGATCATGCAAGGAGCAGTCAAGGGATGACCGACCTCCAGACCACCCCGGCCCGCACCCTCACCTTCCCCGCCGACTTCGCCTGGGGCGCGGCGACCGCGTCGTACCAGATCGAGGGCGCAGCCCGCGAGGACGGCCGGACGCCGTCGATCTGGGACACCTTCTGCCGGGTGCCCGGGGCGGTGGCGGGTGGCGACCACGGCGACGTGGCCTGCGACCACTACCACCGGATGCCCGAGGACGTCGCGCTGATGAAGACGCTGCACCTGGACACCTACCGGTTCTCGGTGGCCTGGCCGCGGGTGCGACCCGACGGCGGGCCGGTCAACCCCGCCGGGCTGGACTTCTACTCCCGGCTGGTCGACGAGCTGCTCGAGGCCGGGATCCGGCCGTGGCTGACGCTGTACCACTGGGACCTCCCCCAGGCCCTGGAGGACGCCGGCGGGTGGACCGCCCGCGACACGGCGTACCGGTTCGCCGAGTACGCCGTCAGCGTCCACGACGCGCTGGGTGACCGGGTGCCGGCGTGGACGACGCTCAACGAGCCGTGGTGCTCGGCGTTCCTCGGCTACACCGGCGGCCAGCACGCGCCCGGCCGGCAGGAGGGGGTCGCCGGGCTGGTGGCCACGCACCACCTGCTGCTCGGGCACGGCCTGGCCGCCGACGAGCTGCGCCGGCGCGGGGTCGGCGCGGACGGCGCTGTCGGCACCGAGCTGGGGATCACCGTCAACCTCACCGTCGCCGACCCGGCCGACCCGGGCGACCCGCGCGACGTCGACGCCGCGCGGCGCATCGACGCGCTGCACAACCGGGCGTTCCTCGACCCGCTGCTCACCGGCCGCTACCCCGCCGACCTGCTGGGCGACACCGAGCACCTGCGCTGGCGCGACCGCGGCTGGCAGGCGTTCGTCGAGGACGGCGACCTGGCGCTGATCGCCACCCCGCTCGACGTGCTCGGGGTCAACTACTACAAGGGCGACGCGGTCGCCGCGCGGCGCGACCCCGACGGCCCGACGCCGCACGCCGGCCCGGCGGAGCGGCCGACGAGCACCCCGTTCGTGGGCTGCGAGGACGTCAGCTTCCCCAGCCGGGGGCTGCCGGTGACCGCGATGGGCTGGGAGGTGCAGCCCGAGGGGCTGACCCGGCTGCTGGTGCGGCTCAGCACCGAGTACGACGCGCCGCCGCTGGTGGTCACCGAGAACGGCTCGGCCTACACCGACGTGGTCGGCCCGGACGGCGAGGTGCACGACCCGGAGCGGACCGCCTACCTGGAGGAGCACCTGCGCGCCATCCACGCGGCCATCGAGCAGGGTGCCGACGTGCGGGGCTACTTCGCCTGGTCGCTGCTGGACAACTTCGAGTGGGCCTACGGCTACGACAAGCGCTTCGGGCTGGTGCACGTCGACTACGCCACCCAGCGGCGCACCCCGAAGACGAGCGCGCTCACCTACGCGGAGATCGCCGCGTCCGGCCGGATCGGTGGCCGGTAGGTTGGCGCGCGTGAACGGTGCGAGCCCCGGGCCGGGCCCCGGCGGCTCCCCCACCCTCGACGAGGTCGCCCGGCTGGCCGGGGTGTCCCGCGCCACCGCCTCCCGCGCCATCAACGGCGGCAACCGGGTCAGCCCGACCGCGCGCGCGGCCGTCGACGCCGCGGTGCGCAGCCTGGGGTACACGCCGAACCCGGCAGCGCGCAGCCTGGTCACCCGGCGTACCGACTCGGTCGGGCTGGTGGTCCCGGAGCCCGACGACCGGCTGTTCTCCGACCCGTTCTTCCCGCGCACGCTGCGCGCGGTCAGCGCGGTGCTGGCCGAGCGCGACCTGCAGCTGGTGCTGCTGCTGGCGCGACCGGGCGATGAGGAGCAGCGGATGCTGCGCTACCTGCGCAACCGCCACCTCGACGGCGCGATCGTGGTCTCCCACCACCGCAGCGACAGCCTCGCCGACCACCTGGCCGCGCTCGACCTGCCGTGCGCGTTCGTGGGCCGGCCGTGGACGAGCGCGGACAAGGTCGCCTACGTCGACACCGACAACGTCGCCGGCGGCCGGGTGGCCACCGAGGTGCTGCTGGAGCGCGGCTGTCGCCGGATCGCCACCATCGCCGGGCCGGCCGACATGACCGTGGGCGTGGACCGCCTCGAGGGCTGGTGCGCCGCGCTGCGCACCGCGGGGCAGCCGACCGACGCCGTCGAGCACGGCGACTTCACCGAGGCCGGCGGCGCCGCCGCGGCCACCGCGCTGCTGGAGCGCCACCCCGACCTCGACGGGCTGGTCGTCGCCTCGGACCTGATGGCGGCCGGTGCGCTGACGGTGCTCGCCGCCCGCGGGCTGCGGGTGCCCGAGGACGTCGCGGTGGTCGGCTACGACGACCTCGGCGTCGCGGAGCGCACCACCCCCGCGCTGACGACGATGCGCAACCCGATCGGCGAGATGGCCGAGCAGGCCACCCGCCTGGTGCTCGACCAGCTCGAGGACGGCCGCCCCGGCCGGGCCATGCGCGTGCTCTTCCCGCCCGCTCTGGTCCGCCGGGCGAGCGCGTAGCCCGCCCCGACTGTCGAGTCGAGACTTGTGACGGTCGAATCGAGAGTTTTCGCCGGTTGAGTCGAGAGTTTTGGCGCCACAAGCGCCGACTCGGGACGGGTCAGCGGTCGGAGGCGCGACCCAGCAGTCGGATCGGGCCGTCGCCGTACTCGGCGAGCGCGTCACCGGGATTGGCGAGCCGGCACGACCTCATCGACAGGCATCCACATCCGATGCAGTCGTCGAGGGTGTCTCGCAGCCGCTCCAGGCGCGAGATCCGCGCGTCCAGATCGCTGCGCCAGCTTCGCGAGAGGCGGGACCAGTCGGCCCTGGTCGGCGTACGCCCCTCGGGCAGCCGCGCCAGGGCCTCGCGGATCTCCGCCAGCGACACGCCCACCCCCTGGGAGACCCGGATGAAGGCGAGGCGCCGCAGCACGTCGCGGTGGTAGCGCCGCTGGTTGCCCGCGCTGCGCACGCTGCTGACCAGGCCCTCGCGCTCGTAGAAGTGCAGCGCCGAGATCGCCACCCCCGAGCGGCGCGCGACCTCACCGGGGAGCAGGTCGTGGGTGCGGATCTCGTCGTTGACCTCACTCATTGACCTGAACCCTAGTTGAGGTTGTCAGATCGTGTCATGCGCGCAATACGACACCACAGCTTCGGCCCCTCCGACGTCCTGCGACTCGAGGAGCTGCCCGACCTCGTCCCGGCACCCGGGCAGCTCCGGATCGCCGTCGAGGCGGCCGGGGTCCACCTCCTCGACACCTCGATCCGCGCCGGCGCGTCCTTCGGACTGGGGGCCCCGCCCGCACTTCCCGCCATCCCGGGGCGGGAGGTGGCCGGGGTCGTCGACCGGGTCGGCGCGGGCGCCGACGACAGCTGGCTGGGCCAGCGAGTCGTCGCGCACCTAGGTCCGGCCGGCAACGGGTACGCCGAGCAGGCAGTCGTCGACGCGAACCGGGCCTACCTCATCCCCGATGGCCTCGACGCGCCGAGCGCCGTCGCGACCATCGGGACCGGGCGGACCGCGGCCGCGATCATCGAGTTCGCCCCGATCGGGCCCGACGACCTGATCGCCGTACCGTCCGCGGCCGGCGGCCTGGGGCTGCTGCTCCTCCAGGCGGCCCGGAACGCCGGCGCTACCGCGATCGGCCTCGCCGGGGGCAGTGGGAAGACCGCCCTGCTCCCCCGGTTCGGGGCGAGCACGGTGATCGACTACCGCGTCGAGGGCTGGCAGCGCGGACTCGACGGCCTCGGACCGATCACCGCGGTGTTCGACGGCGTCGGCGGCGAGGTGGGCCAGGCGCTCTACGACCGGCTGGGTCCCGGAGGTCGCCTGATCCGGTACGGCTGGGCCTCCGGAGTGCAGAACACCTACGACGACCCCTCCCGTGCGGTGATCGACATCCTCGGCCCGCCGATCATGAGCCGGCTCGCGGAGTTCGAGCGAGCCGCGCTGGACGCCGCCGCCGACGGCTCCCGGGTGCCGTACGTCGGTTCCGTGTTCCCGCTCGCCGACGCGGCCGCCGCGCACCGGGCACTGGAGACCCGCGCCGCGGTGGGCAAGGTCGTCCTCGCGGTCCGTCGATGACCCTGCCCGCGCAACCACAAGCGCCGGCCCGGGGAGGGATCAGCGGGGGAGCTGGCCGTCGTCGACCTTGATGACGGTGCCGGTGACGAAGTCCGAGGCGTCGGAGACCAGGTAGAGCAGCGTGCCCTCGAGGTCGGCGCCGTGGCCCATCCGCTTGCGCGGAAAGGACTCCGACATCTCCCCCACCCGCGCGATCAGCCCGTCCATCATCTCGGAGTGGAAGGAGCCGGGCGCGATGCCGTTGACGTTGATCGGGTACGCCGCCCACTCCATCGCCAGCGCCTCGGTCATCCGGTTCAGCCCGGCCTTGGTCACCGAGTAGAGCGCGGCGGCGTTGCCGGCGGTGTAGTAGCCGGACATCGAGGAGACGTTGACGATCCGGCCCGGGCGCCCGGTCGCGATCCAGCGCCGCCCGGCCTCGGTCGCGAGCAGCCAGGGCCCGCGCAGGTTGGTCTCCAGCACCGCGTCGACCAGCTCCAGCGGCATCTTGTGCGCCCGGCGGGCGTCCGGGATGCCGGCGTTGTTGACCACGATGTCCAGCCCGCCCAGCACCTCCTCGGTGCGGTCGACCGCGGCCACGATCGCCGCCGGGTCGCGTACGTCGACCTCGAGCGCCAGCGCCCGCCCGCCGGCCGCCTCGATCTCGGCGACCACCTCCTCGAGGGGCGCCCGGCGCCGTCCGCCCACCGCGACCGCCGCCCCGGCCCGGGCCAGGGAGAGCGCGAACGCCCGCCCCAGCCCGCTGCCGGCCCCGGTCACCAGTGCCACCTTGTCGTCGAGCAGCATCCGGTCAGTCCTTCCAGGCGCCGTCGAGCAGCATGATGCTGTCGATGCTCGGGACCACGCCGTGGACGTCCTCGCCCCAGGCGTTCCACTCCGGGGTGGCGCCAAGCGGCACGTAGGGCACCGTCTCGTTCCACTGCAGCTGGATCTGCTCCAGCACCCCCTGCTGCTCCTCGGGGGTGGTGGCCGCGCCGAGCTCCTCGATCAGCCTGTCCAGCTCGGGGTCGGCGGACCCGCCGGAGTTGCCGCGAGCAGTGCTGTGCACCTTCTCGTAGAGCTCGGGGTAGACCGCACGGTCCGGCATGCCGAAGCTCCAGATCACCATGTCGAAGTCGCGGGTGACGTAGATGTCGTTGACCAGGTCGGTCACCGACGGCACGTAGTCGAGGGAGACCTCGAGGCCGATCTCGCTGAGCAGCCCCTGGAGCGTCACGCCCATCGCCTCCGAGACCTTGGCGACGCCCTTGAAGCTGATCGTGCCGTCGAAGCCGTCGGCCTTCGCGGCCTCGACCAGCTCCTTGGCCGCCTCGACGTCGTAGGCCAGCGGCTCGGCCTCGAGGTCCCACTGGGAGAGGTCGTTGAGGATGCCGGTGGACACCAGGCCCTTGCCCTCGGCGGTGCGCTGGTTGATCACGTCGACGTCGAGCGCGTGCATGAGCGCCTGACGGATGCGTACGTCGGCGGTCGCGCTGCCCTCGCGGTGGTTGAGCAGCAGGCCGCGGGAGATGCTGCCGATCTCCATGAACCCGCCGAACCCATCCTCCAGCGCCTCCTGGGCGGTCGGCGCCTCGCGCAGGTAGCCCATGTCGGCCTCGCCGTTGCGCAGTACGTCGAGCCGGCCGGACTCCGCGGAGATCGGGAAGAACCGCAGCGCGTCGAGCGCGGGGCGGCCGCCCCAGTAGTCGTCGCGGGCGCGGAGGACCAGGTCCTCCTGCGGCGTGTAGCGCTCCAGCTCATAGGGGCCGGCGCCGATCGGCGTGAACGTGCCGCCCTTGTCGGAGCCCTTCGCCACGACCATCCCGGGGCCGGTCGAGAGCAGGTAGCCGAAGTCCGACCACGGGCGGGTCAGCTCGAAGACCACGGTGCGCGCGTCGGTCGCCGTCCAGCGGCGTACGGCGTGGGTCAGGAAGGAGACCTGGCCGCCGCCCTTCTCCACGTAGCGGTCCAGGCTCCACACCACGGCGTCGGCGTCGAGGGGCGTGCCGTCGCTGAAGGTGACGCCGTCGCGCAGGGTCAGGGTCCACTCGTCCTGCGCCGCGTTGGGCTCCAGCGCCTCGGCCAGCTGCGGCACGTAGGACTCCGACTCCTGGTCGTAGCGCACCAGCAGGTCGAAGACCGCGGCCATCTCGGTGCCGCCGCTGCTGCCGTTCGCGATCGTCTGCACCGGGTCGAGGACCCGGGCCTCGGAGTAGGTGACCACCTCGAGCTGGCCGCCCGGCGTGGGGTCCCCGGAGTCGTCGGGCTCCACGACGAAGCCGTTGGCGAACCCCGGCGTCGCCGTTCCCCCGTCCTTCTTCTCCTCGCTGCCGCTCTCGCCGCAGCCGGCCAGCGCCAGGCTGGCGACCACCAGCCCGGCCAGGAGGGTGCTCGTGCGTCGTCCCATCTGCGTCCCATCTCCGTGGCGCGCGCGGGCTGCCCGCGCGCGCGGTCCGTCGTCGACGTCGCGGGCGGTCACAGGCGTGACCACTCCGGGCGGCCGCCCTGCCCGAAGGCGGCGAAGGCGCGCTCCAGCTCGCCGCTGCCGGCGCACATGATCTGCGTGCGGTTCTCCAGGTCGAGGGCGTGCCGCAGGGACGGGGCGTCGATGGTCTGCCACATCGTCTCCTTGGTCATCCAGACCCCCAGCGCCGAGTTCTCCGCGATCTGGCGCGCGGTCGCCAGCGCCCGGTCGACCACGATGCCGTCGTCGACCACGTCGACCACCAGGCCCAGGTCGCGCGCCTCCTCGGCGTCGAAGACCCGCCCGGTGAGCATCAGCTCGGCCGCGCGCGAGGCCCCGACCAGCCGGGGCAGGAAGTAGCTGGTGCCCATGTCGGCGTTGGAGATCCCGTGCCGGATGAACACCGCCCCGAACCGGGCGCTGCGCGCGGCCACCCGGATGTCGCAGGCCAGCGTCAGCGAGAAGCCGCCGCCGACGGCCGCGCCGTTGACCGCCGCGATCACCGGCACCCGCATCCGGTGCACCAGCTCGTGGACCCGCACGATCGCCTCCTGCTGGCCCAGCAGGTGGGAGACCGGGTTCTGGTCCGGGCGCGGGTGCACGCGTCGGGCGTCGTCGGCGGGCTTGATCTCCGCCCCCGAGCAGAAGCCCGTCCCCGCCCCGGTCAGGACCACCGTGCGCACGCTCGGGGAGCCGTTGAGCTCGCTCAGGACGTCGTGGAGCTCGGCGACCAGGCTGGGCGCCAGCGCGTTGCGCGTCTGCGGCCGGTTCAGGGTCACCAGCACGTGGCCGGGCTCGACCTCCTCGACCAGGACGTCAGACATCGCGGTCTCCGGGGGCCGGCAGGTCGGCCAGCCGGGCCACCTGGTCGCGGTGCCGGTCGGGGGTGCCGTGCACGGCGGTGAGGCTGAAGGAGCGCTTGAGGTAGCGGTGCAGCGGATGCTCCCAGGTGAACCCGATGCCGCCGTGCACCTGCAGGGTGTCCTCCAAGCAGGCCAGCGCGCGGCTGCGCGCGTGCACCGAGGCCAGGCTGACGGCCAGGTCGACCTCGCCCTCGGGCAGGTCGCCGGCCGGTCCGTCGGCGTCGAGGGCGGCGGCGGCGTACAGCGTGACCGCGCGGGCCTGCTGGAGGTCGATCCACATCCGGGCGACGAGGTGGCGCAGCGACTGGTAGCTCCCGAGCTCGCGCCCGAACTGCCGTCGTACGCCGAGGTGGGCGGTGCTCGCCTCGACGGCCCACTCCATCGCGCCCACCTGCTCGGCGGCGATGGCGACGACGGCCGCCCGGAGCGCGGCGCGCACGGCCGACCGGGCCGGGCCGCCGCTGGCGATCACGACCCCCCGCGCGCCGTCGAGGTCGACGATGCTCACCGGGCGGGTCTCGTCGAGGCTGGTCTCGGGGGTGACAGTGACACCCGTGGTGCCGGTGACCAGCGCGACGGCGTACCCGCCGCGGGGGTCGAGGACGGGGACGACGAAGCGGTCCGCCTCGACCGCGCCGAGGACGCCGGTGACCCGTCCGTGCAGGACCAGGTCGCCGCCGACCGCGCCGATGTCCGTGACGCCCAGGCCGGTGCCGCTGCCCGGCGAGCTGGTCGCCGGCAGCACCAGGGCCGCGACCGCGGACCCGTCCGCGAGCTCGCCCAGGACCTCCCCGGCGGGCGGCGCGTCGTCGGCGACCGCCGCCAGCAGGTGGGTGACGGTGACGGCACTGGTCAGGAACGGCACCGTCACCAGGTCACGGCCGAGCGCCTGGGCGACCGCGGCCGCCTCGCGCATGCCCGCACCGGCGCCGCCGTACGCCGCGGGCACGAGCAGCCCGGCGACGCCGAGGCGTACGCCGATCCGCGCCCACGCGTCCGGGGCGCTGGCGCCGGGCGTCCAGTCCCGGGCGACGGCGCGGACCTGGGCGGCGAGCGCGGTGGCGTCCTCGCTCTCGAGCAGCGACAGCGTGCTCATCGGGGGATCTCCGACCACGGGGTCTCCTTGGGCAGGGCGGGTTCGCGGGGCAGGCCGAGCACCCGGTCGGCGATCTGGCTGAGCAGGATCTGGGTGGCGCCGCCCTCGACGCTCATCGGGCGCGAGCGCAGGTAGTGGTAGCCCGCGACCCGCTCCTCGCGGGGCGGGGCGAGGTCGGGGTCCCACTCGTCGTAGCGCAGCGCCGCCTCCGGGTCGAGCTCGGCGCGCACTCGCGCGATGAGCTGGGTGGTCTCGGCGTGCTGCACCTTCGCGGCGGACCCCTCGAGGCCGGGGCGCCCGCTCGCCGCGAGCTGGCGGATCCGCTCGTTGGTCAGCCGGACCGCCTCGGCGCGGATCCACGCGTCGACCACGCGGGCGTGCAGCTGCGGGGTGCGCAGATCCGGGCGGTCGCGCCACAGGTCGGCGAGCCAGCCGATGTGGCCGTCCTCGCGCGGCGCCGGCCGCGCCCCGAGGGCGGAGCGCTCGTGGAGCAGGGTGGTGCGGGCGACGGCCCAGCCGCTGCCGCGCGCGTCCAGGCGCGCTGCGTCGGGGATCTCGACGTCGGTGAAGAAGACCTCGTTGAACTCCTGGCCGCCGGTGGCCTGGCGCAGCGGGCGCACCTCGACGCCGGGGTGGTGCATGTCGACGACGAACATCGTCATCCCCTGGTGCTTGGGCAGCTCGGGGTCGGTGCGGGCCAGCAGCAGGCCCCAGCGGGCCCGGTGGGCGTAGGAGGTCCAGACCTTCTGGCCGTTGACCACCCAGGTGTCGCCGTCGAGCACGGCGCGGGTGGCCAGCCCGGCCAGGTCGGAGCCGGCGCCCGGCTCGCTGAACAGCTGGCACCAGATCTCCTCGGCGGTCCAGGCGGGGCGGAAGTGGCGCTCCTGCAGGGCGCGGCTGCCGTGGGCCAGCAGCGTCGGCACCGCGGTGCCGGTCCCCAGCGGGTTGCGGTACGGCGCGGGGGCCGGCACCCCGGCCGCGACCAGCAGCTCCTCGAGGCGGGCCTGGTGGGTCGCGGGGATGCCCAGCCCGCCCAAGCCCTCCGGGTGGTGCACGAAGGCCAGCCCCGCGTCGTACCGAGCACCGAGCAGGTCGGGGGCGTCGACGCCGTGCTCGCGGACCAGGGCGTCGACCCGGGTCCGCAGCAGCGTCTCGACGTCGCTGTCGGTGGCGGCAGCGGCGGGGGCAGGGGACATGCGCGGGGCTCCTCGGGTGCGGTGACGCGACCCGACCCACTCGGATCGTTTCGCGACTTTGACTAGACAAAGTGGTGTGACGCAGACAACATGCAGGCACCGGGGGCGAATGTCAATGCCCCCCCGCGCGCACCGACCGTGACCGACGAGGAGCCCGATGTACCCCCGCACCCACGCCCTGGCCCACCCGGACAAGCCGGCGGTGGTGATGGAGACCGGCGAGGTCGTCAGCTATGCCGAGCTCGAGGACCGCTCCACCCGGCTGGCCCGGCTGCTGCGCGCCCGTGGGCTGCGCCCGGGCGACCAGGTGTCGATCTGGGCCGAGAACCACCCGCGCTACTACGAGGTCTACTGGGCGGCGATGCGCTCGGGGCTCTACGTCACCGGGATCAACCGGCACGCGACGCCCGAGGAGGCGGCGTACATCCTCACCGACTCCGACACCCGCGCCCTGATCACCTCGGCGGCGATGGCCGAGCGCGCCGTCGGG
Organism: Nocardioides ochotonae; assembly: GCF_011420305.2. NCBI lineage: Bacteria > Bacillati > Actinomycetota > Actinomycetes > Propionibacteriales > Nocardioidaceae > Nocardioides > Nocardioides ochotonae. The sequence goes on from NZ_CP061769.1 coordinate 3,753,719, forward strand.
GTACGCGACCGGGCGTCGGCGTGCACCACCTGGCTGGCCTTCGACGGGCCGGTGGCGGGCTACGAGTCCTACGAGGAGGCGCTGGCCGCGGAGTCCGCGGAGCCGCTGGCGGAGGAGCCGCGCGGCGAGGTGATGCTCTACTCCTCCGGCACGACCGGGCACCCGAAGGGCATCCGGCGGCCGCTGTCGGGCCTGCGGGTCGACGACCCGGCGGCGACCCGCACCTCCGCGATCACCGGACCGCTGCTCGGCATGGCGGGCGACTCGGTCTACCTGATGCCGGCGCCGCTCTACCACGCCGCAGCGCTGCAGTTCTCGGTCGCGACCCAGGAGCTCGGCGGGACGGTGGTGGTGATGGAGAAGTTCGACGCCGAGCGCTTCCTGCGCCTGGTCGAGGAGCACCGCGTCACCCACACCCAGGTGGTGCCGACGATGATGGTGCGGATGCTCAAGCTGCCCGACGAGGTGCGGCTGCGCCACGACACCTCCAGCCTGCGCTCGTTCCTGCACGCCGCGGCGCCGTGCCCGCCGGAGGTCAAGCGCCGTGCCATCGAGTGGCTGGGCCCGATCGTCGATGAGTACTACGGCGGCAGCGAGGGCAACGGGATGACCTTCATCGACAGCACCCGGTGGCTGGCGCACCCGGGCTCGGTCGGGCGCCCCGTGCTCGGCTCGATCCACATCTGCGACGAGGCGGGCCGGAAGCTGCCGACCGGCGAGCCCGGCGTCGTGTACTTCGAGCGCGACAAGACGCCCTTCGAGTACCACAACGCCGAGGAGAAGACCCGAGGCTCGCGGCACCCCGAGCACCCCAACTGGTCGGCGATCGGCGACCTCGGCTACCTCGACGAGGAGGGGTTCCTCTACCTGACCGACCGCCTGGCGTTCACGATCATCTCCGGCGGGGTGAACATCTACCCCGCCGAGATCGAGGCCTGCCTGGTGGTGCACCCCGACGTCCTCGACGTGGTGGTCTTCGGGCTGCCCGACGAGGAGATGGGCGAGTACGTCCACGCGGTGGTCGAGCCCGCCGACCCCGCGGCCGCCGGCCCCGAGCTGGCCCAGGCGCTGCGCGACCACGTGCGCGCGCACCTGGCCGGCTTCAAGGTGCCGCGCGTGGTGGAGTTCCGCGACGTACCCCGGCTGGCCACCGGCAAGGTGCAGACCCGGCTGCTGCGCCAGGAGCACCTGGACCGGGCGGCGGCGCCGGCCTGACAGGATCGGGGTCGTGGCGGGACAACCTGAGGCGGGCGCGGCGTCCGGGGACCGGCGCGCCGGGCGCATGGAGCGGAGCGGGCGGACGCAGCACGGGCGGCTCGCGAGCGAGCTGCGCGAGGCGATCCTCGACGGCACCTATCCGGTGGGCGGGCGGTTGCCGACCGAGTCGGTGCTGTGCGAGAGCCATGGGCTGAGCCGCGGGACGGTGCGCGTCGCGCTGCGGACCCTCGAGGACCAGGGGCTGATCACCCGGCGCCCGGGCGCGGGGACCACGGTGATCTCGCGGCAGCCGGCGGAGGAGTACCTGCCGCTGGTGACCAACCGCGACCAGCTGATCGCGCTGTACCGCGACACCGGGGTGGTCCGCCCGGACACCCGGCACGTGCGGGTGGACGCCGGGCTGGCGGCGCACACCGGGCTGCCGGAGGGCTCGGAGTGGACCGTGCTCGAGGGGGTGCGCCGTGCCCGCCGCGACCCCGCCGGGCCACCGCTGTGCTGGACCGAGCAGTACCTCCCGCCCGAGGACCCGCCGTACGATCCCGACCTCGCGGCCAGCCACACCGCCGCGATGCCGCCGCACCGTATCGAGCAGACGGTGCGCGCCGTCGCCCTGCCCGGGCGGTACGCCGCGGCGCTCGGCGCCACCGCCGACTCCCCCGCCCTCGTGATCGGCCGGCGCCACCTCGACGCCGACGACCAGGTCATCTCCGCCAGCTTCCACACCCACGCCGGCGACCGGGTGGTGCTGAGCAACATCCTGGTCCCCGAGGACTGACCCCGGGCGGGGTGCCGGGGGTTGAGTCGAGACTTGTGACGGTCGAGTCGAGACTTCTGACGGTTGAGTCGAGAGTTGGCGCACTATGAGCGCCGACTCGGCGAGGGTGTGCGGGTGTCGGGGGTGCGCCGTACGGTGTCGGTGAGCCGGGTCACACAGGCCCCGGATGACCGTGTGCCAGGAGCCGCCCGATGACGACCGCATCCGCCACCTCCGACCTGGTCCAGCATGCGCGCCAGCACGCACTCGGCGACCTGCCGCGCCGCACCGCCCAGCGCTTCCCCGACAAGCCGGCGATCATCGACGGGGCCGTCGAGCTCACCTTCGCCGAGCTCGACGCGGTGGTCGACCGTACGGCGGCCGCGCTGGCCGCGGCCGGGTTCGAGAAGGGCGACCGGCTGGCGCTGCTGTGCCACAACTGCTGGCAGTTCGCGGTGCTCGACTTCGCCGCCGCCCGGGTGGGCGTGGTGCTGGTCCCGGTCAACTTCATGCTCGGCGGCGCCGAGGTCGCCTACATCCTCGACCACGCGGGCGCGCGCGGGTTCGTGGTCGAGGACGCGCTGGTGCCGGTGGCGCTCGAGGCGCTGGACGCCGCGCAGGGCGAGGTCGCGGTGCGGGCCGTCGTAGGACTGGGTGGGGCGGCGGTCCCCGACGGGTGGGCCGATGCGCAGGAGTGGTTCGACCACGACGGCACGCCCCCGGCGGTGGCCGTGCACGACGACGACCCGGTGCGGCTGATGTACACCTCCGGCACCGAGTCGCGGCCGAAGGGCGCGCAGCTGAGCAGCCGTTCCCTGATGTGGCAGTACGTCTCGTGCGCCCTCGACGGCGGGATGACCTCCGACGACGTCGACCTGCACACGCTGCCGCTCTACCACTGCGCGCAGCTGGACTGCTTCCTCGGCCCGGACGTCTACCTCGGCGCGACCAGCATCATCCTGCCCGGCCCGGACCCGGCGGCGATCCTGCGCACGATCGCCGAGCGGCGGGTCACCAAGTTCTTCGCCCCGCCCACGGTATGGATCTCGCTGCTGCGCCATCCCGACTTCGACTCCACCGACCTCGGCTCGCTGCGCAAGGGCTACTACGGCGCCTCGCCGATGCCGGTCGAGGTGCTCAAGGAGATCCAGGAGCGGCTGCCCGGGGTGGCGCTGTGGAACTTCTACGGCCAGACCGAGATGTCACCGCTGGCCACGATCCTCGGACCCGAGGAGCAGATCGCGTACGCCGGATCCGCCGGCCGCGCGGCGCTCAACGTCGAGACCCGCATCGTCGACGACCGCGGCGTACCGGTCCCGGCCGGGACGGTCGGGGAGATCGTGCACCGCTCCCCGCACGCCACGCTGGGCTACCACGACGACGAGGCCAAGACCGCCGAGGCGTTCCGCGGCGGCTGGTTCCACTCCGGCGACCTCGGGTACGTCGACGACACCGGCCATCTCTACGTCGTGGACCGCAAGAAGGACATGATCAAGTCCGGCGGGGAGAACGTCGCCAGCCGGGAGGTCGAGGAGGCGATCTACACCCTCGACGGGGTCGCCGAGGTGGCCGTCTTCGGCGTCGAGCACCCGCACTGGGTCGAGGCGGTCGCGGCGGTCGTCGTACCCAAGCCGGGAGCGGAGCTCACCGCCGAGCAGGTCCTGGAGCACAGCCGGTCGGTGCTGGCGCACTTCAAGGCGCCCAAGTACGTCGTGATCGCCGAGGCGCTGCCCAAGAACCCCTCGGGCAAGATCGTCAAGCGGACCCTGCGTCAGGAGCACGCCGACCTGGCGCGCGGGGCGAGCGCCTGAGGCGTCGCGCCGTCAGGCGAACGGGCTGGGCGGAGGGGTACGCCGAGTCGCCGGGGCGGGCTTGGCGGCGGGCTCCTTGACGGCCTGCCACAGGAAGACCCCCATGATCGCGAACACGCTGAACGCGGCGGCGGCGATGAAGACGGCCCACCAGGTCGGGCCGAACTCGAAGCTTCCGGGGTTCATCTCGTTGGCGACGACGACGATGTCGGTCACGGCGTTCATGGCGCGCTCCTGTGGGGGTCGGGCGGACTGCCGACCGGTGCCGGCGTGCCCAGCCTCGTGCCACGGCGGCTCACCTGCGAGGGGCCAAGGTCCGCAGGGCGCGGGACCTCGGTCCGCTCAACCACGCGGCGCAGCGTCGCCTCAGTGCTGCGCGAGGCTCCCGCTCAGACGGGCGTGCCGAGCCGCGCTCACCTCGTCGAGGCCGACGATCTCGACCTGCTTGCCCTTGCGAGCGTACTTCGCGGTGATCGCGTCCAGCGAGGCGACGGTGGACGCGTCCCACACATGGGTGCCGGCGAGGTCGATGACGACGCGCTCGGGGTCCTCGGCGTACGCGAACTGGGTGTAGAGGTCGTTGCTCGAGGCGAAGAAGAGCTCGCCGGTGACCGTGTAGACCGCCCGCTCCCCCGCCTCGTCGGCGACCACGCGGCGGCGTACGTCGGTGAAGTGCGCGACCCGGCGCGCGAAGAGGGTCATCGCGACCAGCGTCCCGGCGACGACGCCGATGGCGAGGTTGTGGGTCACCACCACCACGACCGCGGTGGCCAGCATGACCGCGGTCTCCGAGAGCGGCATCCGACGCAGCGTGCCGGGCGCGACCGAGTGCCAGTCGAAGGTGGTCACCGAGACCATGATCATCACCGCGACCAGCGCGGCCATCGGGATCTGGCCGACGAGGTCGCCGAGGCCGACGGTCAGCACCAGCACGAAGACGCCGGCGAGGAACGTCGAGATCCGGGTGCGCGCGCCGGCGACCTTCACGTTGACCATCGTCTGGCCGATCATCGCGCAGCCGCCGATGCCGCCGAAGAACCCCGTGACGACGTTGGCCGCGCCCTGGCCCCACGCCTCGCGGGTCTTGTCCGAGCGGGTGTCGGTGATGTCGTCGACGAGCTTGGCGGTCAGCAGCGACTCCAGCAGGCCGACCAGCGCCATCGCGAGCGCGTACGGCGCGATGACCTCGAGCGTCTCCAGCGTCCACGGCACGTCAGGGATCAGCAGCGAGGGCAGCCCGTCGGGCAGGTCGCCCTCGTCGCCGACGTCGGGCAGGTGCAGCCCGCCGGCGAGCGCCAGCGCGGTGAGCAGTGCGATCGCGACCAGCGGGGAGGGTACGGCGGTGGTCAGCCGCGGCAGCCCGACGATCACCAGGATCCCGAGCGCGACCAGCGGGTAGACCGGCCACGGGACGTCGATGAGGTGCGGCACCTGGGCCAGGAAGATCAGCACCGCGAGGCTGTTGACGAAGCCGACCATCACCTGGCGCGGGATGAACCGCATCAGCCTCGCCACCCCGACCACGCCGAGCAGCACCTGCATCAGGCCGCCGAGCACGACCGCGGCGATCAGGTAGTCGGTGCCGTGGGAGTCGACCAACGGCGCGAGCACCAGCGCGACCGCGCCCGCGGCCGCCGACACCATCGCCGGCCGCCCGCCCAGGAACGCGATCGAGACCGCCATCGTGAACGACGCGAACAGCCCGACCTGCGGGTCCACCCCCGCCAGGATCGAGAACGAGATCGCCTCGGGGATCAGCGCGAACGCCGTCACCAGGCCCGCCAGCACCTCGGTGCGCAGCAGGCGCGGCGAGCGCAGCGCCGTACGCACGGAGGGTTCGGCGAGGTGGGCTGGCGGGACGGACGGGACGGGCGGGACGGGGGCAGGCGTCGGTGCGGTGCGGCTCACGGAGGGCTTCTTCGGGGCGAGGTCGTCGATCCGGCGGGGCGCCGCCGGACCGTCGACCATTGTCACCGACGCCCGGCAACCATTCGCGCCGACTCGGCGCGCCATTGGCGCCGACTCGCACAACCGCAGGAGCCGAGTCGTGCCGAACCAAATAAACGTCCCGATGAACGGGATCGACCCATGGTCCAGACCTGGCCATGGCAAGGATCGAGACCTTGTGACGGGCAGCACAACAGGCTGCCCGCCAGACACCGTCCCGGCCGTGCGGGCACCGAGGAGAACAAGAAACATGAAGCGCATCCCCACCCTGGCCGCCGCGGCCTGCCTGGTCCTGCTGAGCGCCTGCGGAGGCGGCGACGGCGGCTCCGACAACGCCGGCTCCGGCGACGTCGACACCAGCGCGACCCTGCGCTACGCCGCCTCGGGCGGCGCGACGTCGTTCGACCCGCACAAGACGGTGTCCAGCTCGGACTTCCTGGTCCTCAGCTACGCCTACGACCGCCTCGTGCACGTCGACTCCGAGGGCCAGCCGGTGCCCGGCTTGGCCGAGTCGTGGGAGTTCGCCGAGGACATGTCGACCCTGACGCTGCACCTGCGCCAGGGCGTGGAGTTCCCCGACGGCACCCCGTTCGACGCCAAGGCGGTCAAGGCCAACCTGGACCGGGCGATGCAGGACGACTCCATCACCGCCGCCCAGCTCGGCGCCGTGGACAGCGTCCGCGTCGTCGACGAGGCCACCGTCGAGCTCGCGCTCGGCGGGCCCGCCGTCCACCTCGTCCTCAGCCTCTCCGACCTGGGCGGGATGATGGTGACCCCCTCGGCGTTCGACGACCCGAAGGCCCTCGCGCTCGCCCCCGACGGCATCGGCCGCTTCACGCTCGCCGACTCCCAGCCCGGCGCCCGCTACCAGTTCGAGGCCAGCGAGAACTACTGGGACGAGGACGGCCTCAAGCTCGCCGGGTTCGACCTCCAGGTCATCACCGACCCGCAGACCGTGCTGAACGGCGTGGGCTCCGACCAGTTCGACTGCGCCCTGGTCTCCCCCGCGATGATCGACCCCGCCAGCCAGATCCCCGGCGCGAACGTCGAGACCCGCACGGTGCTCACCCAGACGGTGCTGTTCCCCAACCAGACCAAGAGCGAGTTCGGCGACGTCCGGGTGCGCCAGGCGCTCAACCACGCGATCGACCGCGAGGCCGTCCTCGCGGCTGCCCAGGAGGGCCACGGCGAGGCCTCGAAGGGCCTGTTCCCCGACGACTACTTCGTCCCGAACGACGCGGTGTCCGACCTGATGGCCTACGACCCCGACCGCGCCAAGGAGCTGCTCGCCGAGGCCGGCCTCGAGGACGGCTTCTCCTTCACCGCGATCACCCTGACCATCCCGCAGTTCGTCACCACCGCGGAGATCATCAAGGAGCAGCTCGCCGCCGTCGGGATCGAGATGACGATCAAGGCGCTGCCGCCGGCCGACGCCGGGGTCAGCTTCCTCAACGGTGACAGCGACGCGGTCATCTCCGGCTGGACCGGTCGCCCCGACCCCTCCATGCTCCTGACGAACTACTTCTCCGAGGCGGCCCCGCAGAACGTCTCGAAGGTCGAGCCCGAGGGCTTCGCCGAGGCCCTCGCGGCCGCCAACGCCGAGGAGGACACCGAGGCCCGCGGCGAGCTCCTCGACCAGGTGCAGCTGACCGTGCTCGAGCACGGCGCCGTCGCCCCGATCACCTTCAACGCCGTCGGCACCGTGTGCAGCGAGGACGTCGTCGGCTACGAGGCGCCGCTCATCGGCAACAGCGAGTTCCGCGGAGTCGGCATCACCCGCTGACCCTCCCCCTCCCGCACCTCTCGACATAGGAGCTCACATGGGCACGGCGAGTGCCGCGACCGCGCGGGTGCTGCCCCTGGTGGGGCGGCGTCTGCTCCTGCTGATCCCGCTGATGGGCATCGTCACCCTGGCGACGTTCAGCCTGGTCTTCCTGATCCCCGGCGACCCGGCCCACCGGATCGCCGGGGAGGGGGCGAGCCCCGAACAGATCGCGGCCGTCCGCGCCAACCTGGGGCTGGACCGCCCGGCGTACGAGCAGTTCCTCTCGTTCGTCGGCGGTCTCCTCCAGGGCGACCTGGGCACCAGCTACACCTTCAGCACCCCGGTGCTGGACATGATCCTGACCCGGATGCCGGTCACGGTCTCGCTGACCGCGGTGGCGATGGTCTTCGCGCTGCTCATCGGCATCCCGGCCGGCGTGCTGGCCGGGCGCCGCGCCGGGCGCTGGCAGGACCGCGTGGTCACGGTGTCCAGCACCGTCGGCCTCGCGACCCCGAACTTCGTGCTCGGGCTGCTGCTGGCGCTGGTGATCGGGGTCAACCTGGCCTGGCTGCCGGCCACCGGCTACACGCCGCTGTCCGAGGGCCTGTGGCCCTGGCTGCAGCACCTGCTGCTGCCCGGCATCGCCCTCGGCGTCGTCGCCGCCGCCGAGATCGCGCGCCAGCTGCGGGCCTCGCTGTCCGACGTGCTGCGCCAGGACTACGTCCGCACCGCCGTCGCGAAGGGGATGCTCCCGCGCACCGTCGTGTGGAAGCACGCCCTCAAGAACGCCATGATGCCGGTGATCACCGTGATCGGCATCCAGATCGGCTACCTGCTCGGCGGCACCGCGGTGGTCGAGACCGTCTTCGGCATCAAGGGTCTCGGCGACTTCGCCGTGCAGTCCGTGCTCGCCGGCGACCTGCCCGCGATCCAGGGGATGGTCGTCTTCGCGGTCGCCATCACCGTGCTGGCCAGCCTCGTCGTCGACATCACCTACGGCTACCTCAACCCCCGCGGAGAGGCACACTGATGTCGCTCGTGCCCACCCCCGAGATCCCGCCCGTCGTCGACGTCGCCGGTCCCGACCCGACCGAGCCCGGGGCCCCGCGCCACGAGTCGCCGCGGCGCCGGTTCCTGCGCCGCTTCACCGGCCCGTGGACCTCGCGCGCTGCGCTGCTGGTCGTCGCCGTGTGGCTGTTCGTCGCGGTCACCGCCACCTGGCTGGCTCCGCACGACCCGGTCGTGCAGGACCTCACCGCACGCCGCCTGCCGCCGCTGTCCCCGGACCACCTGCTCGGCACCGACAGCCTGGGGCGCGACACCCTCTCCCGACTGATGTACGGCGCGCGCGTCGCCGCCCAGGCGGCGGCCATCTCCGTGCTCGTCGGCCTCACGTTCGGCGTACCGCCGGCGCTGCTCGCCGGGCTGCTGCGCGGGCCGTGGGACGCGGTCTTCTCCCGCATCGCCGACGCCCTGCTGAGCTTCCCGCCGCTGCTGCTGGCGCTCGCGATCGTCGGCGTGATGGGCCCCAACCTCACCAACGCGATGCTCGCGATCGGCATCGTGTTCATCCCGCGCTTCTTCCGGGTGGTCCGCGCGGCCACGCTGGCGGTGCGCGAGGAGACCTTCATCGAGGCCTCGCGCAGCATCGGCACGCCCACCTCGTGGGTGCTGCGCCGCCACGTGCTGCCCAACGTGGTCTCGCCGCTCGCGGTGCAGATCAGCCTCGCGCTCGGCTTCGCGATCCTCGCGGAGTCCTCGCTGAGCTTCCTGGGCCTCGGCGTCCAGGCGCCCGAGGCGAGCTGGGGAAGCATGCTGTCCGAGGGCCGCGCGGCGTGGTTCTACACCCCGTGGCCGATCATCGTGCCCGCCACGGCCGTGGTGGCCTGCGTGCTGGCCTGCAACGTGCTCGGCGATTCGATGGCCGACTCCGTCGGCCGCGAGAGGACCAGGGCCTGAGATGACCCACCCGACCCAGACCCCCCAGCCGACCCCGGCCGCACCCCCGACGCCGGGGACCCCGCCCCTGCTCTCGGTGCGCGACCTGACCGTGGAGTTCGCCGTCCGCGGCGAGTGGAACGCCGTGGTCAGCGATGTCTCCTTCGACGTCGGCGCCGGGCAGGTCGTCGCCCTCGTCGGCGAGTCCGGCTCCGGCAAGTCCGTGACCTGCTTCTCCACGCTGCGCCTGATCGACTCCCAGAACGGGCGGATCAGCTCCGGCGAGGTGCTCCTCAACGGCCGCGACCTGCTCACCCTCGGCGAGCGCGAGATGGCCGACGTCCGCGGCAACGAGGTCGCGATGATCTTCCAGGAGCCGATGACCAGCCTGAACCCGGCGTACACCGTCGGGTCCCAGATCGCCGAGGTCGTACGCCGCCACCGCGGCGCCGACCGGGCCGGGGCCCGCCGCCGCGCCGCCGAGGTGCTCGACCTGGTCGGCATCCCGCGCGCCGCGTCGCGGCTCGACGACTACCCGCACCAGTTCTCCGGCGGCATGCGCCAGCGGGTGATGATCGCGATGGCGCTGGCCACCGAGCCGAAGCTGCTGATCGCCGACGAGCCGACCACCGCGCTCGACGTCACCATCCAGGCCCAGGTCCTCGACCTGGTCCGCGGCTTCGCCCGCGACCTGGACATGGGCGTCCTGCTGGTCACCCACGACCTGGGCGTGGTGGCCGAGGCCTGCGACGACGTCGTGGTGATGTACGCCGGGCAGGTCGTCGAGCACGCCGAGCTGTTCGACCTCTTCGACCGGCCGCGGCACCCCTACACCTCCGGGCTGATGCACTCGCTGCCGCGCGTGGACGGCGTGGGTGGCATGGAGGTCATCCCGGGATCCCCTCCGCTGCCCACGGCCTTCCCCACCGGGTGCCGGTTCGGACCCCGGTGCCGCTTCGCCGAGCCGGCCTGCCATGCCGGCCCGATCCCGCTGACCCCGCGCCCCACCGGCGGCACCGACCGCTGCCGGCGCGCCGACGAGCTCGACCTGACCCCCGCCGGGAGGCGCGCATGAGCACCACCCCCGCGGTCCCCGGCGCCCCGCTCCTCGACGCCCCGCTCCTCGACGTACGCGACCTGCGCGTCGAGTACCGCTCGCGCGGGCGGCGTACGGTCGCTGCGGTCCGCAACGTCGACCTCCAGGTCGCCCCCGGCGAGGTGGTCGCGCTGGTCGGTGAGTCCGGCTCCGGCAAGTCCAGCGCGGTGCGCGGCATCATGCAGCTCATCCGCCCCGCCGGCGGCGAGGTCCGCTTCGACGGCCAGGACCTCACCACGATGGGCCGCAAGGAGCTGCGCCGCGCGCGCCGCGACATGCAGATGGTCTTCCAGGACCCGTTCTCCTCCCTGGACCCCGCGATGACGGTGGCCGAGATCATCGCCGAGCCGCTGATGGTGCACACCGACCAGGACCGCAAGCAGCGGCGCGCCAGCGTGGTGGAGATGCTCGAGCTGGTCGGGCTGCGCCGCGAGCACGCCGACCGCTACCCGCACGAGTTCTCCGGCGGGCAGCGCCAGCGGATCGCGATCGCCCGCGCGCTGGTGCTGCGCCCCCGGCTGGTGATCGCCGACGAGGCGGTCAGCGCCCTGGACGTGTCCAGCCAGAACCAGGTCCTCCAGCTGCTCCAGAGCCTGATCGCCGAGCTCGGCATCGCCTGCCTGTTCATCACCCACGACCTCGCGGTCGTCCGCAGCATCGCCGACCGGGTCGCGGTGATGTACCTCGGCCGGTTGGTCGAGCAGCAGCCCACCGAGGAGCTGTTCAGCAGCCCCCAGCACCCCTACACCCAGGCGCTGCTGTCCGCGGCGCTGGTCGCGGACCCGCGGGTGCAGCGCACCCGGCGGCGTATGCGTCTGGAGGGCGAGCTGCCCGACCCGAGCAACCCGCCCGCGGGCTGCGTGTTCAGCACCCGCTGTCCTGCGGCCGTCGACGTGTGCCACGTCGAGATGCCCGAGCTGCTGCCGCTGGCCGACGGCGGCCGGGTCGCCTGCCACCTCGTCGAGACCGTGCCCGCGGCGCCCGGCATCGCCGTCCGCTGACCTCGTCGTACCGCCCCCACCCGAGAGGAACCACCGTGGAGCTCACCGTGGAGCAGCGACTCGCCCGCCTCGAGGCGATCGAGTCCATCAAGGCGCTGAAGCACCGCTACCTGCGGGCCTGCGACCTCAAGCAGCCCGAGGTCTTCCGGGAGTGCTTCGTGGCGCGCGGCGCCTCGATCGACTACGGCCCGGCGCTGGGCAAGTTCGACGACGCCGACGGGATCGCGGAGGTCTACCGGCGGCTCGCGCTGGCCCGCCACGACGGGGACTACGTCGTGCTCGACATGCACCACGCGCTGCACCCGGACATCGAGATCCTCTCCGAGACCGAGGCGCGCGGGGCGTGGACGCTGCGCTTCCGGCAGGTCGACCGGGTCGCGCGCACCGAGCGGGTGAGCGCGATCGAGTACGACGACCGCTATGAGGTCGAGGACGGCGCGTGGCGGATCCGCTCGTGCCACGTGCGGATGCTCTGGTCGCTGTCGACGCCGCTGCCCGAGGGCGCCGAGATCATGGAGACCCTGTCGTGAGCGGGCCGCGCGTCGCGCTGGTGACCGGCGGCAGCAAGGGCGTCGGGCAGGGCATCGCGGTCGGGCTGGCCGAGGCCGGCTGGACCGTGCACGTGTCCGGGCGCGACGAGTCGCGCCTCGCGACCACGGTCGAGCGGGTCGAGCAGGCCGGCGGCCGCGGGCGCGCCTGGCGCTGCGAGCACACCGACGACGCCGACGTGGAGCGGCTGGTCGCCGAGGTCGCCGCGGACGGCGGACGCCTCGACCTCCTGGTCAACAACGCCTGGGCCGGGCCGGCGATGAACCACGTGCGCCCGGAGCGGTTCTGGGAGCGCCCGCTCTCGGACTGGGACACCCTGATCGGGGTCGGGCTGCGCGCCCACTTCGTCGCGATGCGCGCCGCCGCCCCGGTGATGGTCGCGCAGGGCAGCGGCCTGGTCGTGAACATCTCCTCGGTCGGCGCCCGCGCCTACCTGCACTCCACGCTCTACGGGATGTCGAAGGCCGCGCTCGACAAGATGACCCACGACGCCGCCCTCGAGCTGCGCGGCGAGGGGGTCACCGTGCTGTCGCTGTGGCCGGGCCTGGTCCGCACCGAGCAGCTGCTCGCCAGCGGGGTGCGCGACATCGCCGGCGTACCGGTGACCGACGCCGAGACCCCCGAGCTGCAGGGCCGCGTCCTCGCCGCCCTCGCCGCCGACCCGCACCTGCACCGCCGTACCGGCTCGGCGCTGATCAGCGCCGAGCTCGCCGAGGAGTACGGCGTCGTCGAGCCCGACGGCGGGCGCCCGGTCTCCCCGCGGTTGATGTTCGGCGGCGGGCCGGTGTTCCCCGAGCTGCCGCCGGTGGGGTAGGTCGGTTCGGCCCCGGATCCGCATGTAACGCGGGGTTATCGTCGCTTCACACGTGGTGTACGGCGTGCGAAGCGTCAACAGTCCGGTGGAAGTTCCCGCGGGGCGCGGCGGCGTGTCTCACGAGCGCTCGTCATCGGTGCCGAACCCCGGCCGGGACTCGCGCTCGCTGGCGTCGTCGAGCTCCTGGAAGAAGGTGATCTCGAGAGACGCCGGCGCGCGCAGCCGGGAGTTGAGCGAGCGCCATGGCGTCTCCACCGGCGCGGCCAGGACCTCCGCGCCGTTCGACGCGGCGGCGTCGGTGACGGCCACGGCGTCCTCGACCTCGAGGGCGACCCGCACCGGGGACCCCACGAGGCCGTCGGTCTCGACCCGGTCGACCAACCGCTTGTGCGCGGGGCTGGCGATCTCCAGCGTCGCGCGGCCGGCGTCGAGGATGGCGACGCGGTCGTCGCCTCCCTCCGCGAACGCCACGACCTCCGTCATGCCGAGCACGTCGCGGTAGAAGGCCAGGGCCTGGTCGTAGTCGGCCGCCTCGACGACGAGGCGCAGCTGCTTGATCCGGGGGATGTTCGTCATCCCTGATGGTCGGACCTGTCACCGGTGTCAGGTCAACCCCGTTCGCCGGCGGAAAGCACCCGCCCCGACCCCCGGAACGCGGTAGTCCGACACACCAGGGTCGTGAAACCGCAATTTCACGACCGTGGTGTGTCGGACTATCCGAAAGTCACGCCGTACGACGACGCGAGCGTGTCAGCCCTTCAGCACCGAGCGCGCCATCACGATCCGCTGGACCTGGTTGGTGCCCTCGTAGATCTGGGTGATCTTGGCGTCGCGCATCATCCGCTCGACCGGGAAGTCCTGGGTGTAGCCGTAGCCGCCCAGCAGCTGCACCGCGTCGGTGGTGATCTCCATGGCGACGTCGGAGGCGAAGCACTTGGCCGCGGCACCGAAGAAGCCCAGGTCGGCGTCGTCGCGCTCGGACTTGGCCGCGGCGACGTAGACCATCTGGCGGGCGGCCTCGAGCTTCATCGCCATGTCGGCGAGCATGAACTGGATGCCCTGGAAGTCGGCGATGTTCTTGCCGAACTGCTTGCGCTCCTTGACGTACCCGACCGCGAAGTCGAGCGCGCCCTGGGCGATGCCGATGGCCTGCGCGCCGATGGTGACGCGGGTGTGGTCGAGGGTGCGCAGCGCCAGCTTGAGGCCGGTGCCGGGCTCGCCGATCATCCGGTCGCCGGGGATCCGGACGTTGTCGAAGAGCAGCTCGCGGGTCGGGGAGCCCTTGATGCCGAGCTTGCGCTCCTTCTCCCCGAAGGTGAACCCCTCGTCGGACTTCTCCACGATGAACGCCGAGACGTTGCGCCCGCGGGCGCCCTCGGGGTCGGTGACCGCGAGGACGGTGTAGAACTCCGAGACCCCGGCGTTGGTGATCCACGACTTCTGGCCGTTGATGACCCAGTCGTCGCCGTCGCGCACCGCGCGGGTCTTCATCGAGGCGGTGTCGGAGCCGGCGTCGCGCTCGGAGAGGCCGTAGGAGAAGCCGGTCCTGCCCTGCGCCATCGGGACGAGGTACTTGCGCTTGAGCTCCTCGCTGCCACCCAGGATCAGCGGCATCGAGCCGAGCTTGTTGACCGCCGGGATCAGCGAGGACGAGGCGCAGGCACGCGCCACCTCCTCGATGACGATGCAGGTCGCGAGGGCGTCGGCGCCCACGCCCTCGTACTCCTCGGCCACGTGCGGGGCGAAGAAGTCGGAGGCCACCAGCGCGTCGTGCGCCTCCTGGGGGTAGCGGGCCTTGTCGTCCACCTCGGCGGCGTACGGCGCGATCTTGGCGTCGCAGATGTCGCGGACGGCCTCGCGGATCGCCTCGTGGTCCTCGGAGAGCCGGTAGATGTCGAAGTCGGGGTTCATCGGGGTTCCTCGGGAGTGGGAGTGATCAGTAGGTGTAGAAGCCGCGGCCGGTCTTGCGCCCGAGCAGACCGGCGTCGACCATCCGGTTGAGCAGCGGCGGGGCGGCGTACAGCGGCTCCTTGAACTCCTCGTAGAGCGACTCGGCCACCGCCTTGGTGGTGTCCAGGCCGATCAGGTCGGCGAGCGCGAGCGGGCCCTGCGGGTGCGCGGCACCCAGCACCAGGCCGCGGTCGATGTCCTCGGCGCTGGCGAAGCCGGACTCGAACATCCGGATCGCGGAGAGCACGAACGGGATCAGCAGCGCGTTGACGATGAAGCCGGCGCGGTCCTGGCAGTCGATGGCCTCCTTGCCGAGGCTGCCCTCGACGAAGACCCGGGCGCGCTCGGTGACCTCGGGCGCGGTGAGCAGCGAGGGCACCAGCTCGACGAGCTTGAGCACCGGCACCGGGTTGAAGAAGTGGATGCCCATCACGTTCTGCGGGCGGGTGGTGACCACGCCGAGCTTCATGATCGGGATCGAGGAGGTGTTGGAGGCCAGGATCGCGTCCGGCGAGGCCACGATGCGGTCCAGCTCGCGGAACAGCGCGACCTTGGCGTCCTCGTCCTCGACGATCGCCTCGATCACGATGTCGCGGTCGACCAGCTCCTCCAGCGAGGTGACCACGCGGATCCGGTCGAGCACGGCGGCGGCCGACTCGATCTTGCCCTTGGCCTCCGCACGGGCCAGGGACTTCTCCAGCCGGGAGCGACCGGCGGCCGCGGCGGCGTCGCTGGACTCCACCACGATCACGTCGTGACCCGAGCGCGCCGAGACCTCCGCGATGCCCGCACCCATCAACCCGCATCCGATGACGCCGATGTTCTCCACTGACTGGTCCTCCTGTTTGATACTGGATACCTTCTACACGGTACTCAGTTCCGCAGACTACGACCAACCCGCCTCATGAGGGAGCCGAATGACCAGCACCCGGGACCGGATCGTCGAGGCGGCGTTCGCGCTCTTCGAGGAGCGCGGCTTCGAGGAGACCACCGTCGACGCGGTGGCCGAGCGCGCCGGCGTCGGCCGTACGACGTTCTTCCGGGCCTTCGGCTCCAAGGAGGACGTGATCTTCCCCGACCACACCCGGATGGTCGCGGCGGTCGCGGACCGGCTCACCACCGGCACCGCCGCCACCGCGCTGGTGGCGGTCACCGAGGCGTCGCGGATCGTGCTCCAGCACTACCTGGCCGAGGGCTCGCGCGCCCGGATCCGCTACCGGCTGACCCGCAGCGTGCCCGCGCTGCGCGCCCGCGAGATTGCCGGGCAGCTGCAGTACCAGCGCACCTTCCGCACCCACCTGCACGCCTGGATGGGCGGTACGCCGGAGACCGCGCTGCGCGCGGAGCTGATGGCCAACGTCGTGGTGACCGCCCACAACCACGTGCTGCGCGCCTGGCTGCGCGACGAGAGCGCCACCGCCGAGCAGGCCGAGGCCGACTTCGACCGGGCGATGGCCGAGGCCGTCGCCATCTTCGGCGAGCAGGGCCGGGACGCGGCGGGCGCGGGCGGCGAGCAGGGTGAAAGTCTGGAGACCGCCGTGGTCGTCCTGCGCACCCGCCGGTCGCTGGAGGAGCTGCTGCCGCAGCTCCAGGCCCTCGCCCAGCCGGGCGGGACCATCACGCCTCCTCCCACGCCCGCCCACCCCGCCACCCCGCAGGAGAGCTGAATGCAGATCCGAGACACCGCCGCCATCGTCACCGGGGCCGCCTCCGGCCTCGGTGCCGCGACCGCCGCCGCGCTGGCCGCCGAGGGCGCCCGCGTCTTCGGCTTCGACCTGCCCGGCGCGATCGAGGCGGCACCCGCCGTCGACGGCGTGACCTATGTCGCCGTCGACGTCACCGACCCCGAGCAGGTGCAGGCCGCGGTCGACACCGCCGCCTCCGCCGGGGTCCCGCTGCGCACGGTCGTCAACTGCGCCGGCATCGGCCCCTCGATGCGGATCCTGGGCAAGAAGGGCGTGCACGACCTCGCCTTCTACGCCCGTGTCGTCCAGGTCAACCTGATCGGCTCGTTCAACGTGATGGCGCTGGCCGCGGAGAAGATCGCCGCCACCGAGCCCCTCGAGGACGGCCAGCGCGGCGTCGTCATCAACACCGCCTCGGTCGCGGCCTACGAGGGCCAGGTCGGCCAGGCGGCGTACGCCTCCTCCAAGGGCGGCATCGTCGGGCTCAACCTGCCCGCCGCCCGTGACCTCGCGCAGTACGGCATCCGGGTCAACACCATCGCCCCCGGCATCGTGGAGACCCCGATGCTGGCGACGGTCTCGGAGGAGTTCCGCGCCGGCCTCGCCGCCGGGATCCCGTTCCCGCAGCGCCTCGGCCGCCCCGAGGAGTACGCCGACCTCGCGCTGTTCCTGGTCCACCACGACTACCTCAACGGCGAGGTCATGCGGATGGACGGCGCGCTGCGGATGTCCCCGCGCTGACCGCTCCCCTCGGACCGGTGCGGCTGCGGCTGCTGCTGGTCACGCTCGCGCTGCTGACCACCGTGACCGCGGTGGTCAGCAGCCTCGGCGCGCCCCTGGTGCCGGCGCTCGCGCGCGACCTCGACGTCCCCCTCGAGGACGCGCAGTGGGCGCTCACCGCCACCCTGCTCGCCGGGGTGGTGAGCACGCCGGTGCTCGGCCGGCTGGGCAGCGGTCCCCGGCGGCGCCCGGTGGTGCTCGGCGGGCTGACCGTGGTCACGCTCGGCTGCGTGCTGGCCGCGCTGGCGCCGTCGCTGGGCACGCTCGTCGCCGCCCGCGCGCTGCAGGGCGTCGGGCTGGCGCTGGTCCCGCTGGGGCTGGCGGTGGCGCGCGACGTCGTACCGGTGCGACGCCTCGGCGGCGTGGTCGCGATCCTGTCGGTGACCACCGTCGCCGGCGCCGGGCTCGGCTACCCGCTCACCTCGATGGTCGCCGGCGCCTGGGGCCTGGACGCGGCGTTCTGGCTGGGCGCCGCGCTGACCGGGACGACGCTGGTGCTCGCGGTCGCGCTGGTGCCGGCGGACAGCTCGCGGCCGGCGGCGCCGGTCGACTGGCCGGGCGTGCCGCTCGCCGCGGTCGGCCTGCTCGGCGTGCTGCTCGCGGTCAGCCGCGGCGAGGTGTGGGGCTGGTCCTCGGGCCTGACGCTGGTGCCCGCGGTGCTGGGCGTGGCCCTGCTCGCCGCGTTCGTACGCCGCGCGCTGCGCGTCGCCCACCCGCTGGTCGACCTGCGGCTCGCGGTCCGGCCCGGGCTGGCGGCACCCAACCTGGTGGCCGTGGTGGCGGGCGTCGGGATGTACGCGATGCTCACCCTGGCCGTGGTGCTCGTGCAGTCCGGCACCCCCGGACCCGGCTGGGGCCTGGGACGCTCGGTGGCGGTCGCGGGGTGGGTGCTGGTGCCGTACTCGCTGCTCAGCGTGGCCGGCAGCCGGGTCGCGCAGCTGCTCTCGCGCCGTCTCGGCCCCGCGGTGCTGCTGCCCAGCGGGTGCCTGGTCTTCCTCGTGGCCACGCTGCTGCTGGCGTTCCGCCACGACACGCTCGCCGACGTACTGGTCGCGATGGGCGTCGGCGGCCTCGGCAGCGGGCTCACCTTCTCCTCGCTCGCGACGCTGATGGTGCCGCACCTGCCGGCCGGCGAGACCGGCAGCGCGCTGGCCTTCAACCAGGTGCTGCGCACCCTCGGCTTCACCGTCGGCAGCGCCCTCTCGGTGACCCTCATGCACCTGCTCGGCGGCGTCGGCGACACCGGCTTCCGCGGCGCGCTGCTGGTGATGGCGGTGATCTGGGTGCTCGCCGCCCTCGCCGCCTGGCGCCTGGACCGCCGGGCGCCCGTCTGACGGGTTGAATCGAGACTTCTGACGGTCGAGTCGAGGGTTTCACCCGGTTGAGTCGAGACTCCTGACCGGTCGAATCGAGGCTTCTGGGCAACCCACTCCCCTACGCTGCGGCCATGCTGCTCGACGTCCAGCTCGATGCCCGCCCCGACCAGGTGGCCACCCGCGCCCGTGAGCTCGCCGGGTGCGGGGTGGCCGGGCTGTTCACCTTCGAGGGCCCGCACGACGTGTTCCTGCCGCTCGGCGTCGCCGCGGCGACCGAGGGCGTGGGCGGCGAGGTCGACCTGATGACCAACGTCGCGATCGCGATGCCCCGCTCCCCCATGCACCTCGCGCACGCCGCCTGGGACCTGCAGCTGATGTCGGGCGGCCGCTTCCGCCTCGGCCTCGGCTCGCAGATCCGCCCCCACATCGAGAAGCGGTACGGCGCGACCTGGTCGCCGCCCGCGGCCCGGATGCGCGAGATCGTGGGCGCGGTCAAGGCGATCCTCACCTCCTGGCAGGACGGCACCCCGCTGGACTTCCGCGGCGAGCACACCCAGCACACCCTGATGCCGCCCACCTTCGTGCCCGGGTCGCTGCCGTGGGGGCCGCCGCCGGTGCTGCTCGGCGCGCTCGGGCCGCTGATGACGCGCACCGCCGCCGAGGTCGCCGACGGGCTGCTGGTGATGCCGTTCCACAGCCACCGCCACATCCGCGACCGCACCCTGCCCGCCGTCGCGGAGGGCCTCGCGCTCGCCGGTCGCGACCCGGCCGGCTTCGAGGTCCACCCGCAGGCGATCCTCGCGATGGGCCGCACCCCCGCCGAGCTGGCCGCCGCCACCGACGGGGTGCGCGCGCTGCTGGCCTTCTACGGCTCCACCCCCGCCTATCGCTCGGTGCTCGACATCGAGGGCTGGGGCGACGCCCAGCCGGAGCTCAACGAGCTGTCCAAGCGCGGGGACGTCGAGGCCATGATGGCGCTGGTCAGCGACGAGATGGTCGCGCGCCTCGGCGTACGAGGGACTCCGGAGGAGTGCGCCGCCGAGCTGCACCGCCGCTTCGGCGACGTGGCGGACCGGGTGTGCGGCTACTTCCCGGGTTACGACGCACCCCTCGAGCAGGTGCGGGAGCTGACGCGCGCGCTGGCGGGATGATCCGGGGACGGTCCGGATAGTCCGACACATGAGGGTCGTGAAACCCGCGTTCGACGACCCTCATGTGTCGGACTATCGGCGCGGAGGGCTAGACGGAGGGGGTAGTTCCCACCACCTCGGCCACTCGCTCCACCTGCGAGACCGCCGAGCCGGTGGGGATCAGCTGCACCTCGTCGGTGCCCAGGTCGGCGAAGGCGCGCAGCACGTCGGCGAGCTGGGCGGTGGTGCCGGCGAAGCCGGTGGTGGGCGCCATCGCGTCGACCAGCCCGGGCGGCAGCCAGTTCATGTAGTGGCGCAGGTGGCGGTGCACCTGGGCACGCGCCTCGCTCGCCCCGCCGGCCTCCTCGTCGAGGGCGAACCAGAACGACGTGGTCAGCCGCGGCGTACCCCGTCCGGCCTCGGCCCACGCCGTACGAGCCAGGTCGAAGAGCCGCCCGACCGCGGCCAGGTCGAGGTCGAGGGTGACGCCGGCGAGGCCGTCGGCCCAGCCCGCGGCGTGCCGGACGGTACGGCGACCCATCGTGCCGACGAGCACCTCCGGCCCGCCCGGGCGCACGACCGGCGGGCCCACCGGGCGGCGCGCGCCGGTGACGTCCTCGCCGGCCCACACCCGGCGCATCACCGCGACCCGGTCGGCCATCTGCTGCATGGTCTGGGTGGCCGGATCGGCACCAGCCGCGCGGTAGTCCTCCTCGCGCCCGCCGACCCCGACCCCGACGCTGAGCCGGCCGCCGGTGAGCTGGTCGGCGGTGGCCAGCGACTTCGCGAGCAGCACCGGGTCGTGCAGCTGGGTCACCAGCACCGTCGTGGCCACCTGGACCCGCGAGGTCCACGCCGCCACCGCGCCGAGCAGCGCGATCGTCTCGGGGTTGTCGAAGGCCATCCGCTCCCCGAAGCACACGGTCGAGAACGGCCCCTCGTCCACCGCCCGCGTCCACTCCTCGAGGGTGCGCGCGCCGTGCTGCCAGAGGTCCGGCTCCATCACCGGGAGCGTCATGCCGATCTGCATGGCGCCCATCGTGGCCTCAGACGGAGGCGCGCGCAGGCGTACGCCGCAGGTCGGGGGCCAGCAGCGCCACCCCGAGCAGCGGGAGCACCGCGAGCAGCGCGAAGCTGGCGCCGATCCCGATCACGTCGCCGAGGCCGCCGACCACCGCGGAGCCGACCGAGCCGCCGACCAGGAAGAACAGGGTGGCCACGCCGAGCGCGACGCCACGCACCGCCGGGTCCACCGCGGCGCCGACCGCCGCCATCAACGCCGGCTGGCCGAAGCTGAACGCCACCGTCACCGCCGCGATCGAGAGCCCGAGCAGCACCCCGGACGCGCCGCCGGCGCCGAGCGCGCCGAGCACCAGCGCGGCGCTCGCCCCGACCCCGGCGATCGCCAGCGCGCGCGGCGGGCCGATCCGGTTGAGCACCGGCCCGACCAGCTTGGGCGCCATCAGCGAGATCAGCGCGCTCGGCACCAGCAGCAGCCCGACCTGCCAGGCCGTCCAGCCCTCCGCGATCAGCAGCGCGGGGACGCCGACCAGCTGCGCGAACCACGCGGCGGGTACGGCGGCCGCCGCCAGCGCGCTGCGTACGACGGAGCCGTTGCGCACCACCGAGAGCGGCAGGAACCCGTGCGGTCGGCGCCGCACCTGCAGCGCGACCGCGGGGGCGCCGAGCGCCAGCAGGACCAGGCCGACCACCGCGATCAGCCAGCCGGTGGAGGGCGACTGCACCATCAGCACCAGCCCGGAGGCGGTGCCGGCGACCAGCACCGCGCCGAGGATGTCGAGGCTGGCCCCGCTGCCGCCGCCGGCCAGCGCGCGCCACAGGAACGGCAGCACCAGCACGCCCAGCACCGGCAGCGCCATCACCGCGCGCCAGCCGAAGGCGTGCTCGACCAGGCCGCCGGCGAGCGGGCCGAGGCAGCTGACCGCGCCGGCCATCCCGGCCAGCCGGCCGAGCGCGAGGCCGCGGATCGGGCCGTCGTACCGCGCGCTCACCGCGGCCACGCCGAGCGTCGGGATCGCCGCGGCACCGGCGCCCTGGAAGGCGCGGGCGACCACCAGCAGCTCGAAGCTGGGCGCGGCGGCGGCCAGCAGCGCGCCGGCGGTCATCAGACCGATACCGACGAGCAGCGGGATCCGCACCCCGACCAGGTCCGAGACCCGTCCGTAGACCGCGGTCGTCACCGCGAGGGTCAGCGCATAGACGGTGATCGTCCAGGTGGCCACGCCGGTGCCGACCCCGAGGTCCGGGCCGAGCAGCGGTACCGCCACCGACGCGGAGGACGACCCCATGCCGGCCAGGCCGAAGAGGAGGCCGAGCAGCAACGCCACCCGGCGGGAGTCGTCACCGCGCATGGTGGTCCTCAACCTCCGACGGGCCGGGGATGTTCCATCGAGTCCGGCGGCGATCCGGATAGTCCGCCACATGAGGGTCGTGAAAACCGCGTTCGACGACCCTCATGTGGCGGACTATCGGCTCGGGGCGGGAGCCGCGGCGCCCGCCCCGGGCAGCCCTACTTCTTGCCGAACCCCGCCAGCGCACCCTCGGCGTACGGCGTGGTGACCGCGGCCGCGATGGTGCGGGACTCCTCGGCGCCGGTCTCGGCGCGGGTCTGGGCCCAGGAGCCGCGGATCAGCCGGCGGGCCTGGCCGAGGGCGTGGGCGGGGCCGGCGGCGATGCCGACGGCGAGCTCGCGGGCGCGGGCGGCGGCGTCGGCCTCCACGACCTCGGTCACCATCCCCCACTCGCGCGCCTCGGTGCCCGACAGCACCCGGCCGGTGAGCGCGAGCTCGAGGGCGCGCTGCTGGCCGACCGCGCGGGGCAGCAGCCAGGAGACCCCGCAGTCGGGGGTGAGCCCGACGCCCGGGTAGGCGAAGACGACCTTGGTCGCCGCCTCGGCCACGACCACGTCGCAGCTCAGCATCACGCCGATCCCGGCACCGGCGACCGCGCCCTGCACCGCCCCGATGACCGGCTTGTCCAGCGCGGCCAGCGCCTGCAGCGCCCCGTCGAGGGCGTCGGCCAGCTCGAGGAGGTACGCCGCGCGGTCGGAGGCGGCCACCATCGTGGCCACGTCGCCGCCGGCGCAGAACCGCTTGCCGGCCCCGGTGACCAGCACCGCGCCCACCTCCGGGTCGGCACCCGCCCGCGCGACCGCCGAGGCCAGCGCGTGCGCGGTGGGCAGGTCGACGGCGTTGGAGGCCTCGGGCCGGTCCAGCCGGATCTCGGCGACCCCGTCGGCGACGGCGTAGCTGACGGTGCCCATCAGATCCTCCGGAACAGCGCGGCGAGCGCCTGGCCGCCACCGATGCACATGGTGACGATGCCGGTCTCGAGGTCGCGGCGCACCAGGTCCTTGGCCACGCGCACCGACAGGATCGCGCCGGTCGCGCCGACGGGGTGGCCGAGCGCGATCGCGCCGCCGTACGGGTTGACCTTGGCGGGGTCGAGCTTGGCGTCGCGGATCACCGCGACCGCCTGGGAGGCGAAGGCCTCGTTGAGCTCGATGGTGTCGATGTCGGCGGGGCTGAGCCCGGTCTTCTCGAACAGCGCCTGCAGCGCCAGCACGGGCGCGTAGCCCATGAGCTCGGGCTCCATCGCGGCGGTGGTGACCGCCTCCAGGGAGACCAGCGGGGTCAGGCCGCGCTCGCGGGCCGCGGTCTCGGTGGCGAGCACGACCGCCGCGCCGCCGTCGTTGATGCCGGAGGCGTTGCCGGCGGTGACGGTGCCGTCCTTGGTGAACGCCGCGCGCAGCCCGGCCAGCGTCTCCAGGGTGGTGTCGGGCTTGGGGTGCTGGTCCTCGGAGACCGTGAACGGGCGACGCCCGCCGACCTCGACCGGCGCGATCTCCTCGGCGAAGGCCGCCTTCGCCTCGGCGGTGGCCGCGCGGCGCTGGGACTCCAGCGCGAACTCGTCCTGCTCGAGCCGCGAGACGCCGTACTTGCTCGCGACGTTCTCCGCGGTCACGCCCATGTGGATGCCGTGGAACGGGTCGGTCAGCATCATCACGGTGCCGTCGACCAGCGAGCGGTCGCCGAGGCGGTAGCCGTTGCGCGCGCCGAAGTCGTAGAACGGCATCCGCGTCATCGACTCGTCGCCGCCGGCGAGGGTGATGTCGAGGTCGTTCCAGCGCATCTCCATCGCGGCCGACCAGATCGCCTGGAGGCCGGAGCCGCACAGCCGGTTGACGGTGTACGCCGGGACGTTGGTCGGCAGGCCGGCGGCGACGGCGACGCGGCGCGCGTTGTAGGCGTCCGGGCCGACCTGGCCGATGCAGCCCATGACCACCTCGCGCACGTCCTCGGGGGCCACCCCCGACCGCTCGAGCGCGGCCCGGGCCGCGGTGGCGCCGAGCTCGTGGGCAGGGACGTCCTTGAACACCCCGCCGAAGCTGCCCACCGGGGTGCGGGCGCCGTCGACGAGGACGATCTTCTCTTGGCTCATGGCCCGGATCCTAGGACGTCCAACTTCGAGGCCGTAGCCTGTCGCCGTGACCCCCGAGCGCGATCCCATCCGCGAGGCCCACGCGCAGTGGCGCCGCCACGGCTGGGAGGCCGCCGCCGACGGGATGGCGATGGTGACCTCGGTGGTACGGGTCCAGCAGCTGCTGATGGAGCGCATCGAGGGCGTGCTGCGCCCGCTGGGCCTGACCTTCGCGCGCTATGAGGTGTTGCGGCTGCTGTCGTTCGTGCAGCACGGCGCGATGCCGATGACCCGCCTCGGCTCGCTGCTCCAGGTGCACCCCACCAGCGTCACCAGCGCGGTGGAACGGCTGGTCAAGCAGGGGTACGTCGAGCGCCTGCGCCGCGAGGGCGACCGCCGCGTGGTCCTCGCCTCCATCACCGACGCCGGGCGCGAGGTGGTCGAGCGGGCCACCGCCGGCCTCAACGCCGACGTCTTCGAGGCGCCCGGCCTCCCCGGCCCCGACGTCGCCCGCCTCACCGACCTGCTCGGCGCGCTGCGCGCGGAGCTGGGCGACGAGGTCGGCGGGTAGTCCCCCGCGTCCCACGTCACATCCCAGCCACCGGGATCGGGGCCGAGCGCACCCCTTCCCCCCACTTGGTTGGATGTCCTAGCATCGATTCCTAGGACGTCCAACAAACCCCGAGCGAGGATCCCCTGATGGCCGAACAGCACCAGCCGCCGCGCAACCCGGTCCGCCTCGTCACGGCGAGCGCCCTGTTCGACGGCCACGACGCCTCGATCAACATCATGCGGCGGATCCTGCAGAGCCAGGGCTGCGAGGTGATCCACCTGGGCCACAACCGGTCGGTGCAGGAGGTCGTGGACGCCGCCCTGGAGGAGGACGCCCAGGGGGTCGCGGTGTCGTCGTACCAGGGCGGCCACGTGGAGTACTTCGAATACCTCGTGCAGTCCCTGCGCGAGCGCGGCGCCGAGCACGTCCGAGTCGTCGGCGGGGGCGGCGGGGTGATCGTGGCCGACGAGATCGCGCGGCTGCGCGAGTCCGGGGTCACCATCTTCTCCCCCGAGGACGGCCAGCGGATGGGCCTGGTCGGGATGATCGGCTCGGTCGTCGCCGACTGCGACATCGATCTGTGGGAGACCCGCCCGGTCACCGCGGCCGAGGTGCAGACCGGCGACCGGTTCGCGATCGCCCGGGCGATCACCGGCGCCGAGCTCGGCCGGCTCCCCGAGGCCGACCTCGAGCAGATCCGCGCGGCCGCCCGGGCCCGCGTCGTACCCGTCGTCGGCATCACCGGCACCGGCGGCTCGGGCAAGTCCAGCCTCACCGACGAGATCGTGCGCCGCTTCCGCGTCGACCAGGAGGACAAGCTGCGGATCGCGGTGATCGCCGTCGACCCGACCCGGCGCAGGGGCGGCGGCGCGCTGCTCGGCGACCGGATCCGCGCGAACTCCCTGGATGGGGACCGGATCTTCTTCCGCAGCCTCGCCACCCGCGGCGCCCACGAGGTGCCCGAGCACCTGCCCGACGTCATCGACGTGATGAAGGCGGCCGGCTTCGACCTGGTCATCGTGGAGACCCCCGGCATCGGCCAGGGCGACGCCGCGATCGTGCCGTTCGTGGACCTGGCGATGTATGTCATGACGCCCGAGTTCGGCGCCGCCTCGCAGCTGGAGAAGATCGACATGCTCGACTTCGCCAACGTCGTGGCGATCAACAAGTTCGAGCGCCGCGGCGCCCACGACGCGCTGCGCGACGTGGCCCGCCAGGTGATGCGCAACCGCGAGGCCTTCGACAAGTCCCCGGACCAGATGCCGGTCTTCGGCACCAGCGCGGCCACCTTCAACGACGACGGCGTCACCGCGCTCTACCAGCACCTGCGCGAGCTGCTCGCCGCCGCCGGCCTCGCGGTCACCGAGGGCACCCTGCCGCGCGTCGACGTGCGCCACTCCTCCGGCATCCGCCAGGTGGTGCCGCCCGAGCGGGTGCGCTACCTCGCCGAGATCACCGAGACCGTGCGCGACTACCACGCCCGCACCGAGGAGTACGCCGCGGCGGCCAGCCGCCTCCAACGCCTCGAGCTGGTGGCCGCCGAGCTGGCCGACGACGCCCAGGGCGGCGTACCCGCCCTGTTGGACGACGCCCGCAAGCAGCTCCCGCACGAGGTGGCCGACCAGATCGCCGCGTGGCCGGACGTCGTGGCGGCGTACTCCGGCGACGAGCAGGTGGTGAGGGTCCGCGACAAGGAGCTCACCACCCGACTGACCAAGGAGTCGCTGAGCGGCAACAAGATCCCGCGCGTCGCGCTGCCGGCGTACCGCGACCACGGCGAGCTGGTGCGGTTCTGGCGCCGGGAGAACCTGCCCGGGTTCTTCCCGTTCACCGCCGGCGTCTTCCCGTTCAAGCGCGACAACGAGGACCCGGCCCGGATGTTCGCCGGCGAGGGCGACCCGGCGCGCACCAACCGGCGCTTCAAGATCCTCTCCGAGGGCCAGCCCGCGACTCGGCTGTCCACGGCGTTCGACTCGGTGACGCTCTACGGCCGCGACCCCGACGAGCGCCCCGACATCTACGGCAAGGTCGGCACCTCCGGGGTCTCGGTGGCCACGCTGCAGGACATGAAGGACCTCTACGCCGGCTTCGACCTGCTCGCGCCGACCACCAGCGTCTCCATGACCATCAACGGCCCGGCGCCGACGGTGCTGGCGTTCTTCCTCAACACCGTCCTCGACCAGGCCGCCGAGGCCGGCATCGATGCGGCGACCGCGCTGCAGACCGTCCGCGGCACCGTGCAGGCCGACATCCTCAAGGAGGACCAGGGCCAGAACACCTGCCTGTTCTCCACCGAGTTCTCGCTGCGGATGATGGCCGACATCCAGGAGTGGTTCATCGAGCAGGAGGTCCGCAACTTCTACTCGGTGTCGATCTCCGGCTACCACATCGCCGAGGCCGGGGCGAACCCCATCAGCCAGCTCGCCTTCACCCTCGCCAACGGCTTCACCTACGTCGAGGCCTACCTCGCGCGTGGCATGGACATCGACGACTTCGCGCCCAACCTCTCCTTCTTCTTCTCCAACGGCATGGACCCGGAGTACTCCGTGATCGGCCGGGTCGCGCGCCGCATCTGGGCGGTCGCGATGAAGGAGAGGTACGGCGCCGGCGAGCGCTCGCAGAAGCTGAAGTACCACGTGCAGACGTCCGGGCGCTCCCTGCACGCCCAGGAGATGGACTTCAACGACATCCGCACCACGCTCCAGGCGCTGATCGCGATCTACGACAACGCCAACAGCCTGCACACCAACGCCTACGACGAGGCGGTCACCACCCCCACCGAGGACTCGGTACGCCGCGCACTGGCGATCCAGATGATCATCAACCGCGAGTGGGGCCTGGCGATGAACGAGAACCCGCTCCAGGGCTCCTTCATCATCGACGAGCTCACCGACCTGGTGGAGGCCGCGGTGCTCGCGGAGTTCGACCGGATCAACGAGCGCGGCGGCGTACTCGGCGCGATGGAGACCGGCTACCAGCGCGGTCGGATCCAGGACGAGTCGATGCTCTACGAGCACCGCAAGCACGACGGCTCGCTGCCGATCATCGGCGTCAACACCTTCCGCAAGCCCGACGCCGACGGCGGCACCCCGGTGCATGTCGAGCTGGCCCGCGCGACCTCCGCGGAGAAGGAGTCCCAGCTGCGCCGGGTGCAGGAGTTCCAGGCCGCACACCGCGAGGAGGCCGACGCCGCGCTGGCCCGCCTCAAGGAGGCCGCCGTCACCGGCGACAACGTGTTCGCCGTACTCATGGACGCCGCCCGGGTGTGCACCCTGGGCCAGGTGACCGAGGCGTTCTTCGAGGTGGGCGGGCAGTACCGGCGCAACGTGTGAGCCGGGGCTCCCGGGTCGTACGCCGGGGCCCCGGGCCGATAGTCCGACACACAGGGGTCGTCGATCGCCCGATTCACGACCCCTGTGTGTCGGACTACTCGACGGGGGCCCGGATCGGGACCCTCCCCACTCCCCCGGCAGACACGTCGGTACCCTGACCCCTCGTGACCACTGTGCCGTCCTATGACGAGATCACCAGCCTGACCGCCTATGCCGCCCAGCGGATCCCCGTGGCCTTCGAGGACATCAACGGCCACCTCAACATCCGCCACTACATCGGGATCGCGAGCGAGGGCCTCGACGAGTCGCTCGTCGAGGTCGGCGTGGCGACCGACTGGCGCCACACCCAGCTGGCGGTGTTCTCCGCCGAGCACCACCTGACCTACTTCACCGAGCTGCACACCGGCGACAACATCACCGTGCGCGTGCGCCTGCTGGGCCGCTCCGAGCGCGCCGTGCACGCGGTGATCTACCTGGTCGACGAGACCAACCAGCGCGTCGCCTACCAGCAGGAGGAGGTCTTCCTGCGCATCGACATGGCCACCCGCAAGACCGCCCCGTGGCCGGCCGAGGTCGCCGAGAAGATCGACGCCCGCATCGCCGAGACCGACGCCCTGTCCTGGAAGCCGGAGCTCTCCGGCGTCATCGGCCTGCGCTGACACCACCCGGACACGAGCCGGACGTGACTGCGGGCCGCGTCGTCTCGCTGGTGCCCTCGATCACCGAGGCACTGGCGGCGACGCGGCCCGAGTCGTTGGTGGGGGCGACCGACTGGTGCACCCACCCCGCCGACCTCGACGTCGCCCGGGTCCGCGGCACCAAGAACCCCGACCTCGCCGCGATCCTCGCGCTGGCCCCCGACGTGGTGGTGGCCAACAAGGAGGAGAACCGCGAGCTCGACGTACGCCGGCTGCGCGACGCCGGCGTCGACGTCTGGGTCAGCGAGATCGAGAGCGTGCCCGCGGCGTTCACGGCGTACGACGAGCTCTTCGACGACGTGCTCGGCTGGCCGCGCCCGGACTGGCTCGAGGAGGCCCGCGATCTGTGGGCCGGTCCGCCGCCGGAGGTGTCCCGCCGCGTGGCGATCGCGATCTGGCGCGACCCGTGGATGGTGGTCGGCTCGCGCACCTTCACCGGCGACCTGGCCCGCCGCCTGGGCCTGGCCAACGTCTTCGAGGGGCACCCCGACCGCTACCCGCGCGTCGAGCCGGGCGAGCTCGACGCCTGCGGGGCCGACGTGGTGCTGCTGCCCGACGAGCCCTACCTCTTCACCGCCGAGGACGGCCCCGAGGCGCTGGCGCTGCCGACCGAGCTGGTCAGCGGCCGGCTGCTCACCTGGTACGGCCCCTCGCTGATCGCCGCGCACGCCTCGCTGGCGCGCCCGTAGTCGAGCCGGAGTCCTCAGCCGCCGCCGCGCACCGCGGCCTCGACCGCGCGCACCTCGGAGGCGTCGAGCAGCCCGAGCCCGGCGGCGTGGTGGGCGACCGCCGCGGAGTCGGCGGCGACCACGAACGGCACGTCGTGCGCCCAGCCGTCGGTCACCTGCTCGACACGCCCGTCCTCGGGGTCCATGCGCACCTCTCGGATGTAGACGGCCGCGATCCGCCCGGGGTGGCGGCGCACCACCTCGGCGTAGATCTCCGGGTCGTGCTCACCGGAGTCGCCCACGAGCACGAAGCGCAGCCGCGGGTGCAGGCGCAGCACCTCCTCGATCCGGGCCAGCTTGTGCCCGCGCGAGCCGATGCGCCCGTCGCCGACGAGGTCGCGCAGCAGCAGCGGCCCGGCCGGGAAGCCGCGGTGGTCGAGGAAGTCGAGCAGGAAGTCGTGGAGGTTCCACGGGCTCGAGGAGACGTAGAAGAACGGGTTGCCCGGTCCCTCCAGCGCCCGGTAGAGCTCGGCGGCGCCCGCGAACGGCGTGCGGGTCAGCGCGGAGCCGGTGAGGGTCTGGCGCACCATCGACCAGGTGCGCTGCACCCCGGTCTGCAGGATCGTGTCGTCGACGTCGGAGATGATCCCGAGGCGCACCTGCGGCCCGGCCACCCGCACCTGCATGACGGCGCCCGCCGCCTCGATGCCGCGGTACGGCGCGGCGAGCGACACCCGCGCGTCGGTCCAGGGGGCGACCAGGTCACTGGCCTCGAGCTCGGCCTCGAAGTAGCCGTCGCGGTCGGTCGCGGTGGCGGTCTCCGCGGCGCCGATCCGCAGCCGCAGCGGCACGCCGGGCAGCTCGCGGGTGAGGAACCCCGCGGCGGTGCGGCGTACGGCGGCCCACACCGCCTCGCCCTCGATGGTCTCGGCCGGGGCGGGGTTGTCGAGCACCCGCCCGCGCAGGATCACCCGGCCGGCGCTGCCGTGGCCGATGTAGGCCACGATCCGGAAGTGCGCGGGGGTCTCCTCGCCGCGGCGCCGGTCGCGCAGGTGGTCCCAGCCACGCTCGAGGGTGGCCAGCAGGGCGCGGGCGCGGGAGGCGTCGCTCATCGGAAGGCCGGCTTCTCCTTGGCGAGGAACGCGCGCACGCCCTCGGCGAAGTCCGGCCCGGTGTAGACCTCGCGCAGCAGCACGTCGTCCTCGCGCGGGGACGCCTCGGCGACCCGGGCGCGGGCGAGCAGCTGGGCCTTGGTGGCGCGCAGGGTCACCCCGGAGGCGGCCCGGAGCCCGTCGAGGACCGTGTCCACCTCGGCGTCGAGGTCGTCGGTCACCGCGAGCAGCGCGCCCACGGCGTACGCACGGTCGGCGGCGAGCAGCCGCGAGGTCAGCAGCATCTCGCGGGTCAGGGACTCCCCGAAGACCGCAGCACAGCGGTAGACCACCGAGGCGGACAGCGCGTTGCCCAAGGTGCGGGCGATCGGGTAGCCGAAGCGGGACGCCGGGGTCGCGATCCGCAGGTCGCAGTGGGTGGCGACCGCGAGCCCGCCGCCCACGCAGACGCCGTCCACGGCCGCGATCGTGACCTGCGGGAGCGCGTGCAGGGCCTCGAGGAGCTCGCGGATCCAGTTCTCGTAGGCCACCGCGTCGGTGTCGAGGAAGTCGCTGATCTCGTTGCCGGCCGCGAACGCCTTGCCGCCGGCGCCGCGCAGCACCAGCGCGCGTACGTCGTCGGCGTCCTGCAGCTGCGCGCACAGCTCGCGCAGCTCGGCGTACATCGCCCGGGTGAAGGCGTTGCGGCGCTCGGGCCGGTGGAAGGTGACGGTGACGACGCCGTCGCCCCGCTCGATCAGCAGCTCGTCGCTCACGTCGGCGAGCGTACCGGGCCGACTCCGCCCGGCTCCGGCGCCCGTCGGCCGACCGCGACGGACTGCCCAGGAGCCACCCTTTGGGGGGATGAAAGGAACCAGGCGGCGCGTGCTACGTAAAATCTCGGCCATTCGGGACGCGCGGACCACCGCCGGCGACATCGTGCGACGTATGTCGCCACAACTCAGGGGGAATCGACCGCTCCGCATGGCCGCGCCGCTCACCGTCCTCGTGGACAAGACGCCGCTCCTCGGGCCCACGATCGACACCGGGATGCGGATCGGCTGGATGCTGCGGATGGCGCGCCTGGTCGCCGGCGAGGGCCGCTTCGACCGGCTCGAGGACATGGCGGCGGTCGTGGAGACCAACGTGACCGCGCTGCACCGCATCGAGACCGGCCAGGCCCGGCGCGGCGTGGTCGTCGACGCCTATGAGCGGGCGCTCGGGCTGCCCGCCGGGGCGCTGCGCGCACCGACCGACGTCATGTGCCGCCACTTCGGCAACGGACCGGTCGACCGGGACCCCGGACAGGTCGTCGACACCGCCGCGGGGCTCTCCGCGCTCACCGACCTGGTGCTCGACGGGGAGCCCGACGGCAGCGAGTGGCTGACCTGGGCCCGCGCGATGTCGCAGCCGTTCGCGCTGGGCCTCCCCCACCGCCTCGCGGTGCCCCTGGTCGGCCGGCTGGCGCGCGAGCTGGGCCGGTCCCAGGGGCGCGCCTACCCGATCCGGCACGAGGCGCTCGCGCTGCTGCGCCGCAGCGGCTACGGGCCGGTGGTCCTCGAGGCGGTGCAGGAGATCGTCAGCGACCCGCACGCCCAGATGGTCACCGGCGTCCTGAGCGTGCTCGCCGAGGATGCGAGCCCCGAGGCCGCCCTCTGGCTGGCCCAGCAGCTGCACGTGCCGCGCATGCAGCTCTTCGTCAGCGCGACGATCGCGCTGGAGAAGATGGCGCTGATCAGCCCCGACCCGGACTTCTGGGTGCCACTGGTGGACCTCATCGCCGCGGCGTACGAGAGCACCGAGCCGGGCACCCCGCACTGGGAGTGCCTCTCCCACCTGATGCGGCTGATCCCGCCGGAGGACCGCCGGCGGCTGGGCGACTGGCAGCCCCCGCATCCGCCGGCGCCGCTCGGGATCGAGACGCTGCGCTCGGCCTCGGAGCCCGAGAGCGGGGTCTGGCAGGAGTGCGTCGAGCGTGCCCGACGGGTCTGCCGCGAGGTCGGGATCGCCTATCAGCCGATGCTCGCCCGGCTGCTGTTCGACGCGGCGTTCGGCCCGTACGACGTGCGCGCGTATGCGACCTTCGCGCTGCTCTCGGGGCTGCCGACGATCACGGTGCCGCTGCACGAGCAGATCGCCGAGATCGCCACCCACCACCACGACCCGGGCGTCGTGCTGCGGGCCCGCGCCCGACTCTCGGGCTCCCGCCTCGGGTCGATCCCGCGCGCGGCGCGTGGCTGGGTCGACCACGAGAACCCCCAGCACCGCGAGGTCGGGATGATCCTGCTGGGCGCGGCCGGGGAGAAGCTCCCGGAGCCCCACACCGAGCGTGCGCTGCGCGGCGACCTCGCCGGCGCCAACGCCGCCCTTCAGGGCCTGGGGCTGGCCGGCGACCCCCGCCTGCGCGACATCGTCGCCGACGAGACCCACCCCGAGTTGGTCCGCCACAACGCCGCCTGGTGGCTGCGCGCGGGCTCACGGGTCGTGGACGACACCGACCACGTCGCCCGCTGACGGCTCGTCCCCGCGCGGCTGCCGGTCCAGGCCGAGCCCGAACCCGAGCTCGACGCGCAGCGGCGGATGACCGAACTCGTCGGCCGCAGCCCGCCACTCCTGACCGGCGAGCAGGATGCCCAGGCTGCCCACGAGCAGCTGCATGACGGCGGCGCGCGCGACGCTCGGCGAGGGATAGCGGCGGACGGTCCGGTACGCCTCGATGCCCCCCAGGCGCACCACCC
The DNA here is from genome assembly GCF_011420305.2 of Nocardioides ochotonae. Classification (NCBI taxonomy): domain Bacteria; kingdom Bacillati; phylum Actinomycetota; class Actinomycetes; order Propionibacteriales; family Nocardioidaceae; genus Nocardioides; species Nocardioides ochotonae. The sequence continues at coordinate 3,786,993 of NZ_CP061769.1, forward strand.
CGACGAACCCCCAGGAGTCGGAGGCCTCGTCGGTCTCCACCTCGATCATCGTGGCGTCGTCGGTCATCGCAGTACCTCCCACGGCTACCGACCCCGGACGTGGTTTCGGTGGGAGCCTCACTATGACCGCTCAGCGGCGCCGCAAACCCCGAGGTTCGCCGCGACTCAGCAGGCGCTGCGCGCCACCGACGACTTCGCGCCGGACTGCACGCCCGGGGTCACCTGGATCTCGGTGTCCCCGGTCTGGTCGGCGCCCGACTTCATCGTCCAGCGGATGTTGCTCTCCTGGCCGGGCTCGAGGGCCAGCTGGAGCTCGGCGATCCTGCGCCCGTCCTGGTCGATCGCCGCGTCGTCGATCGACATCGCGTCGAGCTTGACGCCGGAGACCTCGCCGCCGGCCGGCGAGTAGAGCCGGACCATCAGGAACTGCGTGCCGGGGTCGGCGGGCGACGACCCCGCTCCGGTGATGTACGCCGGCAGCGACGCCGCGTCGTCCGGCGCGCTCGAGGAGACCCGCATGTGCCCGGTGTAGGCCTGGCGCCCGCCGCCGCAGTGGGTGGCGGTGACGCTCACGTCGTAGTCGAGGAAGTAGGACATCTTGCTCATCGTCAGGTCGTTGAGGGTGACCGTGACCTGCGGGTCGGCGGCGGCATCGGTGACGAACTCCCCGGCCACGTCACTGCCCGCCAGCGCCTGCTGCTCGTCCTCGGCGAAGGAGTGGACGTAGATCCGCCCCTCGTCGGCGCCCCGGGCCAGGCCGCTCATCAGCGCGCGGACGTCGCCGCGGCCCGAGGAGATCAGGTCGAACGTCGTGCGCGCGACCTCGCGGAAGAACTCGTCCTGCTCGGCGGGGTCCTCGTAGCGCAGGTAGACCTCGTGCAGCAGCTCGTCGACCACATTGTCGGCCGTGAGCTCGACGTCGCGCACGGTGACCGGGCCGGTCGCCTCGAGCACGTAGGACAGCGCGACCGGGTCGAGGGACACGATGCTGTCGATCGTCTCGGGCTGCTCGCGCTCCCAGCGGGCCTTGATCAGCTCCGCGGCGCGCGGGAAGTCGGGGGTCGAGGTCGCGTTGAGCATGAAGGTGCCGAGCAGCGGGCCGTAGAGCTGCTGCTCGGCCGGCGTCAGCGGCAGCACCGGCCGGTCCAGCTGGCGGAACGAGTTCGCCGCCACCTGGCGGACCAGCTCGATGCTGCCGTCCCGGGCGGTGGCCAGGGTGACCGCGCCGGGAAGTCCGCCAGTCGCGCGGATCTCGGCGTTGTTCTGGAAGACCAGCAGGTGGTTGCGGGGACCGTCGGCACCCAGCATCGTCGGCAGCACCTCGAGCGCGGTGTCGACCGAGGACAGCGCGTGGTCGGCGTCGCGGACGACCGCCGCGAGCTCGCGGTACTTGACCTTGAACCGGTCGACGTAGCCCGAGGGGTCCTCCTCCGCGAGCCGCGCCGATGCGGCGGACAGGGCCGCGGAGGCCCGCTTGACCGGGTCACGCAGCTCGAGGAGCGCCGCCACGTCGACGCGGGCGTCGCGCGGGGCCAGCTGGTCGAGGCCGTCGGAGGCCCTGACCATCGGCTCGACCCCGTCGGCGCCGAGGTCGCTCACGACCTCCGCGACGGCGCGGACGCCGCTGGCGTCGTCGCCGACGACCGGGAGCCAGGTCAGCGCCGTCCAGCCGAAGCCGTCGGTGCGGTCGCGCGCGGAGTCGCCCGCCGCGCGCAGGTCGTCGAGGGCGGACTCCAGGCGCGCGGAGTCACCGGCCTCGACGGCCACCTCGATCTCGTCGACCTTCTCGACCGCGACGTCGAGGTCGCCGTAGACCTGCCAGGCCTGCCACGCGCTCCACGCCCCCCAGGCCCCGATGAGCAGGAACACGGTCAGCAGGGGCCACAGCCAGGCCCGACGAGAACGCATGGCCGCCACCCTATGCATCATTCGCGCCCCCTCCGCACCGGTCCCGAAATGCAGCAGGACCCCGCGGCGTCGCCGCGGGGTCCTGCTGAGAAGTCTGAGGACTACTTCTTGTTCTTCTTCTTGGCCTTGACGTTGATCTTGGTCTTGCCCTGGGCGTTGCTGAAGCCCTTGGCACCCTTGAAGCTCACGCGCACCGTGTACGTGCCGGCGCGCTTGAGCTTGCCAAGGTTGACGTTGAAGTCCTTGGACTTGGTGACCTTGACGGTGATGGTCTTCTTGAAGCCCTTGGGTCCGGTGATCGTGACCTTGAGCGTGCCCTTGGCCTGGATGTTGCCAACGGTGCTGACCGGCACCTTCACCTTGACCGGCTTGTTGACCCGGACAGGCCCCTTCGGCTTCTTCGCCTGGACCTTCACCTTGACGCAGTCGTAGGTGCCAGGCTTGCAGTTGGCGGCCTGAGCCGGAGCGGAGGAAACCGCAACCAGGCCGGCGGTGGTCAGGATGGCCGCGAACAGGCCTGCGATGAGCTTCTTCATGTGTTCTCCCCGGTTTTCATGGCACTGGAGGGCGTGTGCCTAATAGGTCCGTACTACAGACCTAAGCACACCTTTTGGATGTGATGCACATCCGTCCCGCGATTTGACGCAGATCACACCAAGCGTTAATACCGGGGAACACTTAGTTACCCGGGATTAACTTTTGAGGCGTGGTGCCGGGGCGTCGTCGCCGGGGCCTCGCAGCCACCAGCGCCCGAGCAGCGTGCCGTCCTGCTCGAGCAGCAGCCGCGGCACCGCGCTCAGCCCCACGTGCGCGCCCTGGGTGATCCGGGGGCCGGCCCCGCCCACCAGCAGCGGGACGTACGTCGCGGCCAGCTCGTCGACCAGGCCTGCGGCCAGCAGGTCCGTCAGCAGGCGCGGGCCGCCCTCGCAGAGCAGGTGGCGCAGCCCGCGGGCGTGGAGGACGTCGACCACCGCGGCCAGATCCACCTCGTCGTCCCCGCAGACGAGCACCTGCTCGGCCCCCAGCAGGGCCGTCGCCTGGTCCAGCCCGGGAGCCCCTGCGCCGGTGGCCAGCAGCACCCGCCCCGGCCCGGCTGTGCGCAGGGTCGGCGGCACCGAGCCGCTGCGGCTGACCACCACGACCGGTGCCGCGGCAGGGCCGTACCCCTCGGCGCGGGCGGTGCCGGCGCCGACCAGCACCGCGTCGCAGGTGTCGCGCAGCAGGTCGAAGACCAGCTTGTCGGCGGCGTTGTTGATGCTGCCGCTGCGCCCGTCGGCGCCGGTGGCCGCGCCGTCGAGGCTGCTCACCATGTTGGCGCGCAGCCAGGGCAGCCGCGGCGGGGCGTAGTGCTCCTCCAGCGACGCGTCCGGGTCGCCGATCAGGACCCGCACGTCCACCTCATCACCCACCACTGCACGCCGTACGGCGCGGCGTCGTGGTCGACGCTGACCTCGGCGCCCGGCTCGAGCAGTCCGGCGAGCGCAGGGATCCCGCCCAGGCGCGCCCAGAGCTCGTCGGCCAGGGAGAGGTCCAGTCCGCCCAGGTCCCCGCGGAGCAGCGCGGCCCCGAGGGCCACGTCGAAGGCGAGCGCGCGCTCGTCGAGGTGGCCGGGGGCCTTCTCGCTGCGGGTGGCGCTGCCGTTGCCGACGACCAGCACCGTCCGGTCGGCGTCCGGGGCCCGCTCGGTGACCCCGGCGGCGGCGAGGAGCGCGTCGGCGACCCGCCGGCCCTGGTCGTCGGCCAGCACCTCGTCGGGCACGCCCAGCCAGGCCACCGCGGCCAGGCAGGCGGCGCGCAGCTCGGGCACCGGGTCGATGAGCGAGGCGTGCTCGGGCAGCAGCGCGAGGGTGCCGGGCACCAGCACGATCCGGGTGGTCATGCCAGCCCCCGGATGGCGCGCGCCGGCGGGCGGCGCCCGGCGATCGAGGAGACCATGTCGACGGTCTGCCGGGTCTCCACGACCTCGTGGACGCGGTAGATCCGGGCGCCGGCGAGGGCGCAGACGGCGGTCGCGGCGAGGGTGCCGACCAGCCGCTCGCCGACCGGCAGGTCGAGGGTCTCGCCGACGAAGTCCTTGTTGGACAGCGAGACCAGCACCGGCCAGCCGGTCGCGACCATCTCGCCGAGCCGGTGGGTGAGCTCGAGGGAGTGGCGGGTGTTCTTGCCGAAGTCGTGGGCGGGGTCGATCACGATCGACTCCCGCGCCACCCCGGCGGCCAGCGCGCGCTCGGCGTAGGCGCAGGTGTCGTCGATCGCGGCGCGCACCACGTCGTCGTACTCCACCCGGAACGGGCGGGTGCGGGGGCGGGCGCCGCCGGTGTGGGTGCAGATGATCGCCGCGCCGTGCTGGGCGGCCACGTCGACCAGCTCGGGGTCCGCGCCACCCCAGGCGTCGTTGAGCACGTCGGCGCCGGCGGCACAGACGGCGTCGCCGACCGAGGCGCGCCAGGTGTCCACCGAGATGACCAGCGACGGGTAGGCCTCGCGCACCCGGGCCACGAAGTCGACGACGCGCGAGCGCTCCTCGGCGGCGTCGATCTCCACGCCGGGGGCGGCCTTGATGCCGCCGATGTCGACGATCTCGGCACCTTGGGCGACGACCGTCGCGACCCGCTCGAACGCCTTGTCCTCGGCCCAGGTGGCGCCGCGGTCGTAGAAGGAGTCGGGGGTGCGGTTGACGATCGCCATCATCAAGGTGGCGTCGTCGGTGAAGTCGTGGCGTCGTAGTCGCAGGGTCACGGGGCCTCCAGCAGCGGGGCGGCGGGCGGTCGCTCGGTCACCGGCACCTCGCGCACGGCCGGCACCGCCCCGGGCAGGAACTGGGTGAGCGGGATCGTCGCCGCGTGGTGGCTGTGCGAGGAGCGGGCCCAGCCGGCGGTGAGGATCTGGGTGGCCATCGCACCGAGGTCGTGCAGACCCTGGTGGGAGTGCGAGCGGGTGCCGAGGTCGACCTGGGCGATCGCGTCGAGGTCGTGGGTACGCCAGGTGTCGATGAGCGCGGCCAGCTCGACGGCATAGCCGGTCGGCACCGACAGCGAGGCGAAGTGGTCGCGGCGCACCGCCCACTCCCCCGCCAGCGGCTGCACCAGCCCGGCCAGTGGCGGGAACAGCAGCGCGATCAGCGGGCGGGCGACGAGCTCGGTCACCCGGCCCCCGGCGTACGGCGTGGACGCGCCGGTCGCCTCGTCGAGGCCGGGGCGGGCGTAGAAGCCCTTGACCAGCTGCACCTCCGGACGGGTGAGCAGCGGGCCGAGCAGGCCGGGCACGAAGTGGGTGTCCCAGTCGAGCAGGTCGGCGTCCATGAACACGAGGACGTCGCCGGTGGTGACGAACAGCGACTTCCACATCGCCTCGCCCTTGCCGGGCCGGGTGCCGAGGTCGGGACGGATCTCCGCGGCCCGGTGCACGGCCGCGCCGGCGTCGGCGGCCACGGCGAAGGTGTGGTCGGTGGAGTCGGAGTCGATGACCACGATCTCGTCGACGAGCGCGCCGGTGTCGCCGAGCGGGGCGACCAGCGCGTCGCGCACCCGGGCGACGACCTCGCCCACCGTCTTCTCCTCGTTGCGCGCCGGCACGACCAGGCTGACCCGCTGCTCGCCCTTGGCGGCGAGCAGCGCGGGGAGCGTCCACTCGTCCCAACGGTGGGTGTTGCGCGCGGACCAGCTCACCCGGCGAGGGTAGCGACGTGGCGGGCGGGGTGGCGGACGGGGCGGCGCCCGATCCGGCCGCTATCGTGACCGGTCCGCGATCGAGAGGACGAACACACATGAGCTGGCTGGTCACTGGGGGTGCGGGCTACATCGGCTCGCACGTCGTGCGCGCCTTCCGCGAGGCCGGCATCGCGCCGGTGGTCGTGGACGACCTGTCCTCGGGGGTGGCCTCGTTCGTCCCCGACGACGTGCCGTTCCTGCGCGCCTCGATCCTCGACACCGAGGCGGTGACCGCCTTCCTGCGCGAGCACAAGGTCGAGGGCGTCGTGCACCTGGCCGGCTTCAAGTACGCCGGTGTCTCGGTCACCCGCCCGCTGCACACCTACGAGCAGAACGTCACCGGCACGGTGCACCTGCTCCAGGCGATGGAGGCCGCCGGGGTCGAGCAGATGGTGTTCTCCTCCTCCGCCGCGACGTTCGGCACCCCCGACGTCGACCTGGTGACCGAGCAGACCCCGACCGCCCCGGAGTCGCCGTACGGCGAGTCCAAGCTGATCGGCGAGTGGATCCTGCGCGACGCCGAGCGGGCCTACGGACTGCGCCACACCTCGCTGCGCTACTTCAACGTGGTCGGCTCGGGCTCCCCGGAGCTCTTCGACACCAGCCCCCACAACCTGTTCCCGCTGGTCTTCGAGGCGCTGTTCCACGGCCGCACGCCGAAGATCTTCGGCGACGACTACGCGACCCCCGACGGCACCTGCGTGCGCGACTACGTGCACGTGCAGGACCTGGCGACCTCCCACGTCGCGGCCGCGCGCCGCCTCGCTGCCGGCGAGCCCGTCGAGCGGGTCTACAACCTGGGCAGCGGCCACGGGGCGTCGGTGCGCGAGATCATGGACGCGATCCGCGACGTCACCGGCATCGACTTCACCCCCGAGGTGCAGCCGCGCCGCCCCGGCGACCCGGCCCGGATCGTCGCGACCGGCGAGCTCGCCGCGCGCGACCTCGACTGGGTGATGCGCCACGACCTGCGGGCGATGGTCGCCAGCGCCTGGGAGGCCCGCCAGGCGGCGGGCGACGCCTACCCCAATTGAGGTAGATCCCGCGTCGGTTCGACAAGAACCCTCGACGCCCGTCCCGGCTGGCACATCCTGTGCGCGAGCCACGGGAGGGCCACATGGGGGGACAAGACCGCTGCACACGCTGCGGGCACGACGTACGACACCGGCTGGGGGCGGGCGACCGACTGCGCGGGCTGCTGCCGGGGGCCCGCCCGCCCCGGGTGCCGTGCGGGGAGCCGACCGACCACGGCTGGGCGTGCCAGTGCCGCAGCCGCTTCCACGCCGCCTGAGCACAGCGTCCGAGCAGGTCCGCGCCAACTGGCATGATCCGCCCATGCCCACCGCGCTCATCACCGGGATCACCGGCCAGGACGGCCTCTACCTCGCCGAGCTGCTGCTCGCGAAGGGGTACGACGTCCACGGTGTCATCCGCGGCCAGAACAACCCGAAGCGCGAGCTGGTGGAGAGCCTGCTGCCGGACGTGCGCCTGCACCACGGCGACCTCACCGACACCTCGAGCCTGCTGCGCGCGCTGCGCGACTCCGCGCCCGACGAGGTCTACAACCTCGGCGCGGTGTCGTTCGTGGCCTACTCGTGGGAGAACGCGCAGCTGACCACCGACGTGACCGCCAAGGGCGTGCTCAACATGCTCGAGGCGGTGCGGCTGCACACCGGGGACGACCCGGCGCACATCCGCTTCTACCAGGCCTCGAGCTCGGAGATGTTCGGCAAGGTCCAGGAGACCCCGCAGCACGAGCGCACCCTGCTGTGGCCCCGCTCGCCGTACGGCGTGAGCAAGGTGTTCGGGCACTACATGACCATCAACTACCGCGAGTCCTACGGCATGCACGCCAGCTCGGGGATCCTGTTCAACCACGAGTCCCCGCGCCGCGGCCCCGAGTTCGTCACCCGCAAGATCAGCCGCGCGGTGGCCCGGATCAAGCTCGGCATGCAGGACGAGCTGGTGATGGGCAACCTCGACGCCGAGCGCGACTGGGGCTACGCCGGCGACTACGTCGAGGCGATGTGGCTGATGCTCCAGCAGGAGGTCGCCGACGACTACGTGATCGCGACCGGGGAGACCCACTCGATCCGCGACTTCCTCGACCTCGCCTTCGCCCACGTCGGTATCGCCGACTGGACGCCCTACGTGCGCCAGGACCCGCGGTTCATGCGCCCCGCCGAGGTCGACACGCTGGTCGGCGACGCGGCCAAGGCCCACGAGGTGCTGGGCTGGAAGCCGAGCGTCACGTTCCCCGAGCTGGTCGCCCTGATGGTGGAGGCCGACCTCGCCGCCGCGCGCGAGGGGTGGAAGTGACAGGTCGGACCGCGATGCGGGCGCTGATCACCGGCGTCGGCGGCCAGGACGGCAGCTACCTCGCCGAGCGTTTGGTCGCGGAGGGACTGGAGGTGCACGCGCTGGTGCACCCCGACGAACCCCTCCCGGAGCGGCCCGGCGTCACCCTGCACGCCTGCGACGTGGCCGACACCGCGCGCACCCGCGCCCTGGTGCGGGACCTGGTGCCCGACGAGCTCTACAACCTCGCCGCGATCAGCTCGGTGGCGCGATCCTGGAGCGAGCCGGACCTGGTGGCCCGGGTGAACGGACTCGCGGTCGCCGGGCTGCTGGAGTCGGCGTGGCTGGCCCAGGAGGCGAGCGGGCGCCCGGTGCGGTTCGTCCAGGCCTCGAGCGCGGAGATCTTCGGCGCGCCGTGCCGTTCCCCCCAGGACGAGTCGACGCCGATCCGCCCGGTCAACCCGTACGGCGCCGCCAAGGCCTACGCCCACCACCTGGTGGGGGTCTACCGCGAGCGCGGGCTGCACGCCTCCGGCCTGGTGCTCTACAACCATGAGTCGCCGCGCCGCCCGGTGCAGTTCGTGACCCGCAAGATCACCTCGACCGTCGCCGCGATCGCGCAGGGCCGCGCCGACGTGCTCCGGCTCGGCAACCTGGCCGCCCGCCGCGACTGGGGGTGGGCCCCCGACTACGTCGACGCCATGGTGCGCAGCGCGCGCGCCGGGCACGCCGACGACTACGTCGTGGCGACGGGGGAGAGCCACTCGGTGCGCGACCTGGTGGCCGTGGCGTTCGCGCACGTCGGGATCGACGACTGGGAGCGGTTCGTCGAGGTCGACCAGGCGCTCGTGCGCCCCACCGACGCCGCCGACCTCGTCGGCGACTCCTCCCGGATCCGCGCGGCCCTCGGCTGGTGCCCCACCGCGACGTTCCACGACGTCGTCACCCGCTTGGTCGCCGCCGACCTTGACACCTGGGAGGGCAGCTGAGCGCTCGGCGCCCACGTCGGCGCTATCGGCATGCACATCTCCCACCTTGAGGTGATCCATCACCCACTTGACGAGATATTTGTGCGTACCCGTGTGAAAGCGGTGACAATGGCCGAGGACTTGCCTGACGGGGGCACCAACGGGGATACGGCGTTCGAGGAACGCCAGCGGGAGCATTAAGTGACGGTTTTGTCCGAGCAGCAGAAGACGCGTGTCGTGAGCGCCTCGCCCAGCCGGGCGCTCCGTTACCTGCCGGCCACCGCGCTGGCCATCGACTTGGTGATCGTGGCGGCGGTCACCACGCTGGCCGCTCTCGGCCGCGAGCGGCTGGGGATCTTCGACACCGCGGCCGACGTGTCCGGGAGCCTGGCCGTGGTCGGCCCGGTGATGGTCATCGGCTGGGTGGCGGTGATCGCCCTCTCCGGCGGCTACGAGAAGCCGCTCTTCGGCGCCGGGACCGACGAATACAAGCGGGTCCTCAACGCCACCCTCGCGACCGGAGGTCTCCTCGGGGTCGGCTGCTACCTGGCCCGCTTCGACCTGAGCCGCGGGTTCTTCCTGCTCGCCTTCGCCCTCGGCGTCCCCGCCCTCCTCCTGGGCCGGTTCGCGCTGCGGCGCGCGCTGCACGGCGCCCGGCGCCGCGGCGCGCTGCGCCACCGGGTGCTGATCGCCGGCTCGCCGTCCCACGTCGACGAGGTGGCCAACGTGTTGCGCCGCGAGCCGTGGCTCGGCTACCAGGTGGTCGGCTGCCTGACGCCGGCCTACGACCTGTCCGAGGAGACCGAACTCGGTGTCCCCGTGCTCGGCAACTCCGACGAGGCGACGTCGATGGTGCTCGAGTCCGGCGCCGACGTCATCTTCTTCGCCGGCGGGGCGCTCGGCTCCGCCAACCAGATGCGTCAGGTGGTCTGGGACCTTGAGCACCACGATGTGCAGGTCGTCGTCGCGCCCCACGTCACCGACATCTCCAGCGAGCGGGTCAACGTCCGCCCGGTGGGAGGCCTGCCGCTCATGCACATCGACCCCCCGGCCTGGAGCGACGCGTCCCGCTGGGCGAAGCGCACCTTCGACGTCATCGGCTCGGCGTGCCTGATCGCGATGCTGAGCCCGATCTTCGCCATCGCCGCCCTGCAGATCAAGCTCTTCGACAAGGGCCCCGTGCTGTTCCGCCAGACCCGCATCGGCCGCGACGGCAGCGAGTTCGGCTGCTTCAAGTTCCGCACCATGGTGGTCAACGCCGAGGCGATGGTGGCGAAGCTCCAGCAAGAGGTCGGGCAGAGCGCGCTTCTCTTCAAGATGAAGGACGACCCCCGGATCACCAAGCCGGGCAAGTGGATGCGCCGTCTCTCGGTCGACGAGCTCCCCCAGCTCTTCAACGTCTTCAAGGGCGACATGAGCCTGGTCGGCCCGCGCCCGCAGGTCGCCCGCGAGGTCGCGCTCTACGACAACGCGATGAGCCGGCGCCTGCACGTGCGTCCCGGCATGACGGGCCTGTGGCAGGTCTCGGGCCGCAACGACCTCACCGCCGAGGAGGCCATCCGCCTCGACCTCTACTACGTCGACAACTGGTCGATGGTGCAGGACCTCTCGATCCTGGCGCGCACCGTTAGCGCGGTCTTCAGCAGCCGCGGCGCCTACTAATTCGACTCACCTCGTCCGACACTGCAGAAGGAATTATCTTGCCCGGCCTACTGGTGCACGAGTGGATCTCGACACATGGTGGTTCTGAGAACGTCCTCGAGGTCATGGCCTCGGCGTATCCAGATCAGCCCATCGCCGCCCTCTGGAAAGACGAGCCCTCCCGGTTCCCCGACAGTCGGGTACAGCAGTCTTGGTTGGCAAAGCGCCCAGCGCTGCGCCAAAGAAAGTTCCTCGCTCTCCCGTTCATGCCGCTCGTGTGGCGCCGCATGGATCTCAGCCAGTACGACTCGCTCTTGGTCAGCTCCCACGCCTTCGCGCATCAGATCGCGTCGAACCCCACGGCGCCCGCGAAGGCGCACATCTACGTCCACACGCCCGCGCGGTACGTCTGGGAACCCTCGCTCGATGCCCGCAAGGACTCGCCCCTGCTCCTACCGGCACGAGCAGCCCTGCGCTCAATGGACCGCCGCCTGACGAGCCAGACGGCCGAGATCGCCGCGAACTCGCAGTTCGTGGCCGAGCGCATCATGGCCGCGTGGGGTCGCGAAGCCCGAGTGATCCACCCGCCGGCAGACGTGAGCGCTATTCAAGGCAGCGGCCCATGGGCGGAGCAGGTAACAGGGGAAGAGACACGCACGTTGGCCGCCCTCCCCGATCGGTTCGTGCTCGGCGCGTCACGGTTCGTGCGGTACAAACGACTCGACCTTGCCGTCCGCGTAGGCGAACTCCTCGGTCTCCCTGTCGTACTTGCTGGCAGCGGCGAGGACCAGGCATTCCTGGAGGACGTCGCATCGAAGGCATCCGTTCCAATCCACTTCGTGCATAGGCCGTCCGACGAGCTGCTCCGCGCGCTCATGGAGAGCGCCAGCCTCTTCGTGTTCCCCCCAATCGAGGACTTCGGGATCATGCCCGTCGAAGCAGCTGCCCTCGGCACTCCATCGCTGGTGAACCGCATAGGCGGCGCAAAGGAGAGCGTGGAGAAGTTGGATGGTGGCGCCGCTGTCGACTTCTCCGATGCAACTGAGGTCCGCCAGTACGCCGAAAAGGTGATGGCGGATGACTACTCAGACCTCGGAGTCCGTGCTCGCCACTTCAGCAACGAGCGGTTCGTCGCCGAGATCCGCGAGTGGCGCGGCGAGTAGGTGCGTGACCCGAGTCCACCTAGCCGGTCCGACCGATGCAGCTGAGGCCGGTCAACCGGCCAGCGAAGATCGGCACCTCGGCCCGGCCTGAACGTCGAAGCCCCCGCCCGGCAGTGCCGGACGGGGGCTTCGACGTAGCGTGGTGTGACTACTCCGGGGAACGCCCGTAGTCGTCCTCGAGACGGACGATGTCGTCCTCGCCGGTGTAGCGGCCCATCTGGATCTCGACGATCTGGAGGAGCTCGTCCTCCTCGTTGGTGATCCGGTGCGCCTGGCCGATCGCCACGTCGACGGTCTGCCCCGGCCCGGCGATGACGGTCTCGCCGTCGATCACGCAGGTGGCCTTGCCGCTCACGATGAACCAGTGCTCGGCGCGGTGCTCGTGGGTCTGGTAGGACAGCCGCTGGTGCGGCTGGACGTCGATCCGCTTCACCTTGAAGCCGTCGCCCTCGTCGAGCACGTACCACGCGCCCCACGGTCGCTGCTCGGACTCACCCGTCATCGTCATGTCCACCCTGAAGTTTGTAGGCATGGGACATCCCCGTCCCCGTAAGCGCCCAGCCTAGGCGCTCAGGACGAGAAGGTGGACCAGATCACCTTGGGTGTCGGCCGCGTCTCAGCGGCGGCGCAGTCCGCGCAGTGCCGGGCGCACGTCGGCGAGGAAGACGAAGGCCGCGATCACGAAGACCAGGCTGAGGAAGAACGGCAGGATCGGCACGAAGGAGAACAGCACGCCGAGGCCGAGGAGGATCGTCCACCCCTGCTTGGTCCACTTGCCGGCGGCGGTGTACTCCTCTGCGGGGTGCATCAGGCTGATCACGAAGGCGAAGATCGCCACCACCAGCAGGCCGAACCGCACCAGCAGGCCGACCATGCCCTCGATCGCGAAGATGTCCATCACCCCTCCAGCCTACAGAGCAGCGTCGACCCGCGACGGGCCCGAACGCGCACGGGGCCCGCGGACCGGGGTCCGCGGGCCTCGTGGTGGTGCGTGAGGGCTGTGAGGATCAGTCGCCGACCTTGGCGGCGGCGTCGGTCGCGGCGTTGCCGACCGCCGACGCGGTCTTCTTCGCGGCGGTGACGGTCGCCTTCGCACTGCTCTTCGGCGCGCTCGACTTCGTGGCGGCGGTCTTGCGGGTCGCCGTCGCCGACTTCTTCGCCGTCGAGGTCGCCTTCTTGGCCGTCGACTTCGTCGCCGCCGCGCCCTGGGTGCGGGTCGTCTTGGCCTTGGCGGTCATGGTCTTCGCCGCGCTCACGGCCTCCTGGGTGGACTGCTGGCGCCGGATCCGGGTCAGCAGCGCCTCGCCACGCTGAGCGAGCTCGCCGTAGGCATCGACGACGGTCGCGACGTTGTCGTCGACGACCCCCTGGAGGCGGGCGGGCAGCGCGAGCGCCTCGGACTGGAGCTCGGCGACCCGGGCCTCGACGGCGCTGCGGCGCTCGCGGGCGTCCTTGCCGAGCTCCTCGACGCGGGTGCTGACGGCCGTGGCGGCCTGCTTGCGCAGCGCCTGCGGGTCGAGGTCGATCGCGGTGACGCTCTGCTGCACCTGGGCGACGTAGCCCCGCACGGTCGAGACCGCGAGGTCCGCGACGCCGGCACCGGCGTAGAGGGTGCGGGTCGCGCCCGCACGCAGGTCGAGGTTCTTGAGGTCGAGCTTGGTCTCAGACGTGGTCCTGGCCATGACGGCCTCCTTCGGATGGGTGCGGCCCGACCCCATGTCGGGCCGTCGGGGTGCTAGCTGTCGTCGCCCGCGTCGCGCGGCGCGGCGGCATTGAGCGCGAGGAACGAGGCGTAGACGTCGAGCAGTGACTGCTTCTGCCGCTCGGTCAGCCCGGTGTCGTTGAGGACCGCGAGCTCCACCGAGCCGCCGGCCCCGTCCTCCGGACTGAGGATCCCGGCCCGCAGGTAGAGCTGCTCGGCGGAGATCCGCAACGCCTTCGCGATCTGCTGGAGCACCTCGGCGGAGGGCTTGCGCAGGCCGCGCTCGATCTGGCTCAGGTAGGGGTTGGAGACCCCGGCCAGCTCGGCGAGCTGCCGCAGGGAGAGCTGCGCGGACGTGCGCTGCTCCCGCAGGTAGTCCCCCAGCCCCTCGACGGTCTTGCCGACCTTGCCCTTTGCCATGCCCCCATCCTGCTTGCTGCTGCTAGCAATTGCAAGCGCATGGGGTCATGAAACCTCGATATTACGCAGGAAACTCCGCTTGCCAGGGCAAGCAGACGCGCTAGAGGGTCGCCCGCACCTCGCCCACGACCCGACCTCCGCCGAGCAGCGGGGCCTCCCCGGTGGCACGCAGCGCCGCGCCGTCCACGCCCTGCACGGCATCGATCCCGCTGCGGACCAGGGCGGCCGCCATCACCACCGGCCGGGCCCGGTCGCCGCCGTCCTCGATCTTGAGCGCGAACGCGCGCCCGTCGGCCAGCGCGACCACCTCGCACGCCTCGGCGCCGAACTTCGCGATCGCGCCGGGCAGCGCGCCCAGCAGCAGTCGTTCGTCACGGCGGGTGCCGGAGACGTACTCCGGGTGCCGGCGGATCGCGTCGGCGACCCGGCGCTCCGCCCCGTCGGTCGCGGTGGCCAACAGCGCGAACGCGCGGGCCAGCCCGGTCAGCGAGGCCGACAGCAGCGGGGCGCCGCAGCCGTCTACCGCGACCACCGCGGGCTCGCCCGTCAGCTCCTCGAAGGTGGTCCGGATCGCGACCTGCAACGGGTGCCCGGGATCGAGGTAGGTCGCGGTGTCCCACCCGTTGACCACGCAGGTCGCCAGCATCGCGGCGTGCTTGCCCGAGCAGTTCATGTGCACGGCATCGGCGGCGCCGCCGTCACGCAGCAGCCGCTCGCGCTCCCCGGCGTCGAGGGGGAGGTCCGCGGGGTTGCGCAACGCGGTCTCCTCGAGCCCGGCGCCGGCCAGGATCTCGCGCACCCCGTCGACGTGGATCTGCTCCCCGGAGTGCGAGGCGCATCCCAGCGCCAGCAGCCGCGGCGGCAGGTCGAGACCGGCGCGGACCATCGCGAGCGCCTGCAGCGGCTTGTTGCACGAGCGCGGCAGGATCGGCGAGGCCACGTCCCCGAGCGACCAGTCGACCCGGCCGGCGGCGTCCAGGGCCACCACCGAGCCGTGGTGGCGGCCCTCCACGAATCCGGAACGGACGACCTCGGCGACGACAGGCAGTGACATGGCTGCCAGCATGCCAGCGCTCCCGTGACAGGATTGCCGCCGTGTCGACCCCACCGCTGCCACAGTTCTGCCCCACCGCACGTGAGCTCGACGACCTCGAGCTGCTCGTCACCGGGGCCCTGAGCCCGACCACGGCGTTCAACCAGCCGGGCAGCCCGGTCACCCTGACACTGCCGGGCGACGTCGAGGCCGCCGCCACCGAGGCAGGCGGCGTGGAGCTGGTCGACCCCGAGGGGTTGCCGCTCGCCCGGGTCACGGTCCCCGGCGGACAGGTGGAGCCGCTGACCCACGCCCAGTTCGGCCCGTTCCGCCGGCTCTACCTCGCCCCCGCGACCGTGCGGCAGCAGTACGCCGACCGCACGTTCGTGCCGGTCACCGACGCGCTGACGCTCGCCCAGCTGGACACGCTGCGTGCGGCCGGGCCGGTGGCGCTCCTGGCGCTGGTCGGCCACGGCACCCCGCTGCTGTCCCCGGTGGCGCTGCTGCGCGCGACGCTCCGCGCCGCCGACCTCCTCGACGACGCGGTGGTGGTGGCGGTGCCGCTCGCGGCCCGCGGCGACGCGGCCGTCGACCACGAGCTCGGCCTCCAGGTGGTGGCCACCTACGCCGGCCCCGACCGGGTGCTCGGGCTGAGCGACGACGACGGCGACCTCCCGGCCGGCGTCGCGGAGATCGTCGACCGCGACCAGCCCCCGGCCGACCGCCAGGGCCTGGTCCTCTTCTTCACCGGCCTGTCCGGCAGCGGCAAGTCCACCCTGGCCCGCGCGCTGATGGACCGCCTCCTCGAGCAGGGCACCCGCACCGTCACCTCCCTGGACGGCGACGTCGTCCGCCGCAACCTCTCGGCCGGCCTGTCCTTCTCCAAGGCCGACCGCGAGACCAACATCCGCCGCATCGGCTGGGTCGCCGCGGAGATCTCGCGCCACGGCGGGGTCGCGGTCTGCAGCCCGATCGCGCCGTTCGACGAGACCCGCCAGCAGGTCCGGGGCATGGTCGAGGAGGCCGGCGGCGCCTTCTTCCTGGTCCACGTCGCCACCCCGCTGGAGGAGTGCGAGCGCCGTGACCGCAAGGGCCTCTACGCCAAGGCCCGCCGCGGCGAGATCCCCGAGTTCACCGGCATCTCCTCGCCCTACGAGGTCCCCGCCGACGCCGACGTCGTCGTCGACACCACCGGCCGCACCATCGACGCCGCCCTCGCCGACGTCCTGGCCGCTCTGCGCACCTCCGGCCACCTCGACCTGACCGACCCGGGAGTCGAGCCTGTCGAAACCCCGTCAGCAGACCACCTCAAGGTCCTCTTCGTCTGCACCGCCAACATCTGCCGCTCCCCCTTCATGGAGCGCCTCGCCCGCCACCTGGCCGGCCCCGACGCCAGCGTCACCTTCACCAGTGCCGGCACCCACGGCTTCCCCGAGCACCCGATGGACGAGGTCATGGCCACGACCTTCGGCCCTCGGGGGGTCGTCGACCACGACACCTTCCGCAGCCGCCCGCTCACCCGCGAGCTCCTCGACGAGCACGACCTGGTCCTCACCGCGGAGGCCGCGCACCGCGCGTTCATCCTCGATGACCACCCGGCGCTGTTCCGCAAGGTCTTCACCCTGGGACAGTTCGACGAGGCCGTGCGCACCGTCGGCGCCGGCCTCACCGGCCGCAAGCTGCTCACGGCCGTGGCCGAGCAGCGCGGCACCGCCTCGGCCGACCTCGACGTCGCCGACCCCTACCGTCGCGGGCCGGATGCCGCCGAGACCGCCGCCGCGGTGATCGAGGCCCACCTGCGCCACATCGTCCCTGCCCTCACCGGAGCGGAGCCCCGCGCGTGAACGACCTTCTCTTCGAGCTCGCCACCCTCAGCGCGCTCTCGATCCTGATCGCTGGCTTCGTCGTCGGCATCGTGGTCGGCCTCACCGGCATGGGCGGCGGCGCCCTGATGACCCCGGCGCTGATCTTCCTGGGCGTGGGCGACACCGCCACCGTGGTCACCGCCGACCTCACCGCCGCGGCGGTCTACAAGACCGGCGGCGCGGTGGTGCACGCCCGCGAGGGCTCACCCAACCTCCAGATGGCGAAGTGGCTGATCCTCGGGTCGGTCCCCACCGCCCTGCTCGGCCCGCACGTGCTGGCCTGGTTCACCGACCCCGAGGACCTCGACGACGTCCTCAAGCTGTGGATCGGCTTCGCGCTGCTGCTCGCGGCCGCCACCTATGCCCTGCGGCTCTACATCAACCTGCGCCGGGTGCGCGCCGGCGGACCCACCGGCGACCCCGACCCCACGATCCGCCCCATCCCGACCCTGCTGGTCGGCGCCCTCGGCGGCCTGCTCGTCGGCATCACCAGCGTCGGCTCCGGCTCGGTCATCATGATCGCGCTGCTGATGCTCTACCCCGGCCTCTCCGCGGTGCGCCTGGTCGGCACCGACCTGGTGCAGGCCATCCCGCTGGTGCTCGCCGCGGCGATCTCCAACATCGCGCTGCACGGCCTCGACTTCGCGCTGCTGCTGCCCCTGATCGCCGGCTCGGTGCCCGGCACGATCCTCGGCTCCAAGATCGCCCCGCGGGTGCCGCAGTCGTTCATCCGCCGCGCCATCGTCGTGGTGCTGACGATGTCCGGCGTCGCGCTGCTCGACAAGGCCGGCTGGGCGCCGCTCGGTGTGGAGGAGACCTACCCGATGCTGATCGCCGGCGTCGGCCTGGCCATGGTGTTCCTGGTCCCGCTCATCTGGGGATTCCTTCGCAAGGGCCAAGGGTTGCCGATGTTCGGCGCCCCGACGGTGGCCGAGCTCGACGCCCCGCAGTACGGCGAGCCGGTGCCGACAGCACGCGACTCCGGCCCCAGCGGATCCACCTGAGGCACAGAGCGATCGACGCCCGTCTGACAGGCCTCGCGCAAGTCCCGCAACGCTAACGGGCCCTGGACACCGCGAGGTGTCCAGGGCCCGTTTCGCTTGGCGAGACTCAGGGGCGCCCGAGAGCGCGGTACGCCCAACCCGCGGCGCGCCAGGTGGCGGGCTCGAGGCAGTTGCGCCCGTCGATGATCTGCTTGCCCCGCACCAGCGGTGCGAGCTCCTCGGGGTCGAGGGCGACGTACTCGGGCCACTCGGTGAGCACCATGACGACGTCGGCGTCCTGCACCGCCTCCTTGACCGTGGAGGCGTAGGCCAGCTCGGGCCACTTCTTGCGGGCGTTGTGGATCGCCACGGGGTCGGTCACGGTGACCTTGGCACCCTGGAGCTGCATCTGCGCCGCCACGCTGAGCGCGGGCGAGTCGCGGATGTCGTCGGAGTCGGGCTTGAAGGCCGCGCCGAGCACCGCGACGGTGCGACCGACGATCGAGCCGCCGCACTGCTCGCGGGCCAGGTCCACCATCCGCACCCGCCGGCGCATGTTGATCGAGTCCACCTCGCTGAGGAAGCTCAGCGCCTGGTCCACGCCGAGCTCGCCGGCGCGCGCCATGAACGCTCGGATGTCCTTGGGCAGGCAGCCACCCCCGAAGCCGACGCCGGCGTTGAGGAAGCGCCGCCCGATGCGAACGTCGTGGCCGATCGCGTCCGCGAGCAGGGTGACGTCGGCGCCAGTGGCCTCGCACAGCTCGGCCATGGCGTTGATGAAGGAGATCTTGGTGGCGAGGAACGAGTTGGCCGCGACCTTCACCAGCTGGGCGGTTGCGAGGTCGGCGATGATGCGCGGCGTGCCGTCGGCGAGCGCGTCCGCGTAGACCGCATCCAGGGTGGCCGTGGCGGCCCGGCCCTGCTCGGTGTCGGCCACGCCGTAGACGAACCGGTCGGGGTGCAGCGTGTCCTTGACGGCGAAGCCCTCGCGGAGGAACTCGGGGTTCCAGATGAGCTCGGCCTCCGGCTGTGCGTCGTGGATGCGCCGAGCGATCTCCTCGGCAGTGCCGACCGGGACCGTGGACTTGCCGACCACGACGTCGCCGGCCTTGAGCAGCGGCAGCACCGCGTCGACCGCCGAGTTCACGAACCGCATGTCCGCGGCGTTCTCGCCGGGCTTCTGCGGGGTGCCGACGCAGATGAAGTGCACCGTCGCCTCGGCAGCGGCGACCGCGTCGGTCGTGAACGCGAGGCGCCCGGACGCGCCCGCCTCGGTCAGCAGCTCGGGCAGCCCCGGCTCGAAGAACGGCGCCTCCCCCCGTGAGAGCGCGGCCACCTGCTCGGGGAGGACATCGACGCCGACCACCTCGTGCCCGAGCTTTGCCATGCACGCCGCGTGCACGGCACCGAGATAGCCACAACCAAAAACGGAGATACGCATGGCCGCATCGTAGGGGTGTTTGAGTAGCCCGTCTCACACCGCGTCCGGGGGTAATACAACGCACATCTCGCGACCACCAGGCGGGACGCTGTCCGACTGTTTGCCGTGACTCACCACACTCTGCAGGAGTCCGGTTTGAGTCTCCGCGCCGACCCGCCGCTACGATGGCCGCTGCTACCCCGATGAGAGGTCCCCTGTTTTCATGACCGAAACGCATGCCGACTACCGGCTGAGCCAGCTCGACCAGCTGGAGGCGGAGTCGATCCACATCTTCCGTGAGGTCGCCGCCGAGTTCGAGAAGCCCGTCCTGATGTTCTCGGGCGGCAAGGACTCCATCGTGATGATGCGCCTTGCCGAGAAGGCCTTCTACCCGGCCAAGATCCCGTTCCCGGTGCTCCAGGTGGACACCGGCTACGACTTCCCCGAGGTCCTCGAGACCCGCGACAACTGGGTGAACCGCCTCGGTGTGCGCCTGATCGTCGCGAGCGTCGAGGAGGCGATCGCCAACGGCGTCGTCGTCGACGACGGCAAGACCAGCCGCAACCGCATGCAGATCGGCACCCTGCTCCACGCGATCGAGGAGAACGGCTTCACCGCCGCCTTCGGTGGCGGCCGCCGCGACGAGGAGAAGGCCCGCGCCAAGGAGCGCGTCTACTCCCACCGCGACGAGTTCGGCCAGTGGGACCCGAAGATGCAGCGCCCCGAGCTGTGGAGCCTCTACAACGGGCGCATCCACGCGGGCGAGCACATGCGAATCTTCCCGATCTCCAACTGGACCGAGCTGGACATCTGGGACTACATCGGGCGCGAGGGCATCGAGATCCCCTCGATCTACTTCTCCCACCAGCGCCGAGTCTTCGAGCGCGACGGGATGCTGCTCACCGAGTCGCCGTTCAACCCGTGCCGTCCCGGCGAGGTCGCCGAGGAGCGCACCGTGCGGTTCCGCACCGTCGGCGACCTGACGCTCACCGGCTGCGTGGAGTCCACCGCCTCGACCATCGAGGAGATCATCGACGAGGTCGCCGTGGCTCGGGTCACCGAGCGCGGCGCCACCCGTGGCGACGACCGGTTCTCCGAGGCCGCCATGGAGGACCGCAAGAAGGAAGGCTACTTCTGATGGGCACCATCAAGAGCGACAAGATGGACCTGCTGAGGTTCGCCACCGCCGGCTCCGTGGACGACGGCAAGTCGACCCTCATCGGCCGGCTCCTCCTCGACTCCAAGTCGATCTTCGAGGACCAGCTCGAGGCCGTCGAGGCCACCAGCGCCTCCAAGGGCTACGACTACACCGACCTCGCGCTGCTGACCGACGGTCTGCGCTCCGAGCGCGAGCAGGGCATCACCATCGACGTGGCCTACCGCTACTTCGCGACGCCCAACCGCAAGTTCATCATCGCCGACACCCCCGGGCACGTGCAGTACACCCGCAACATGGTCACCGGCGCCTCCACCGCCGACCTCGGCCTGGTGCTCGTCGACGCCCGTCAGGGCCTGACCGAGCAGTCGCGCCGTCACGCAGTGATCCTCTCGCTGCTGCGGGTCCCCCACCTGGTGCTCGCGGTGAACAAGATGGACCTGGTCGACTTCGACCAGGAGGTCTACAACAAGATCCACGCCGAGTTCACCCAGTTCGCCACCAAGCTCAACATCCCGGACCTCGAGGTCATCCCGATCTCCGCGCTCCAGGGCGACAACGTCGTGAACCGCTCCGAGAACATGGCCTGGTACTCCGGTCCCACGCTCATGCACCACCTCGAGCACGTGCACGTCGCCTCCGACCGCGACCTGATCGACGCCCGCTTCCCGGTGCAGTACGTCGTGCGCCCGAAGTCCGACGAGCACCACGACTACCGCGGCTACGGCGGCATGGTCGCCGGCGGCGTCCTCAAGCCCGGCGACGAGGTCGTCGTGCTGCCCTCGGGCATGACCTCCAAGATCGCCGGCATCGACCTGTTCGACCGCGAGATCACCGAGGCGTTCCCGCCCATGAGCGTGACGATCCGCCTCGAGGACGACGTGGACGTGTCGCGCGGCGACATGATCGCCCGGGTCAAGAACGCCCCGCAGCCCAGCCAGGACATCGACGCGATGATCTGCTGGATGACCACCACCCCGCTCAAGCCGCGGCAGAAGCTGGCCATCAAGCACACCACCCGCACCGCCCGGGCCCTGGTGAAGGACATCCAGTACCGCCTGGACGTCAACACCCTGCACCGCGACCAGGAGACCAAGGAGCTCGGCGTCAACGAGATCGGCCGCGTGCAGCTGCGTACCACCGTGCCGCTGCTCTGCGACCCGTACTCGAAGAACCGGACCACCGGCTCCTTCATCCTCATCGACGAGGCAACTGGAATCACCGTTGGCGCTGGCATGATCAACAGCGCTAGTTGATCCTGCCATAGGCACCACAATCGGCGAAACGACTTGGCAGCCAGGGCTGAGTCGTTTCGCCGATTCGCATTTTGGCCACTGATCACAGATCGGCGCCAACTGAAGCACGGCACGTCAACCATGATCCCCACGCGTAGCTGCTAGGGGACAGCACCGCCAGCGAGTCCGGGAGTTCCTCGCTCGCGGCGTGCTTGCAACCGACGCATCCGTCCACCGCGACCGCCTCGAACTGCGGACAGCGGTTGAGCCGCAGGCCGGGTCTCCAACCTCCGCTTCGAGCAGCCCTCGACCATGACGTATAACCACCGTAGACCGATGCCGTTGCGGATCGGGGTGCGCTGCGGTCATCACGCTCACGTCCCTATAGCCGTCTGGCGTGGCGCCGCACGTACAAGACAACGATGAGAACGCTCACGCCATCGAAGCAAGTAGAGTCATTGATCAGCACCCGCCTGTCTTTAGGGCCAGGGCGGCGGCGCTGGCGGTGTCCCACGGGGCGCCAATCCCCTCGGCGACGCGGCCAACTGCGACTGCTGCACGATCATCGCCTCGAGCGCGCCGCGGCCGGCGGCGCGAGAGCTTCGATTCGTGGCTCACCCCTCTGGTGTCCCTCGGCGTCACCCGTGTGCCCGTGGCCGGTACACACATAGCGCCGACTGGTCGCGACCAAGGTCGTCGGACGCCGCCGAAGTAGTTCGGGAAGGGCCGAGGCACGATGTTTCGTCGGCTACCTTCGTCGCCGAACCCTAGGCACCACCAGCCAGCGCCGACGCCCGTCACGGAAGCACGGCGCGATTAGGCCGATCACAACGAGGTCGATCTCAACGAGTCAGCAGAAACTTGCTCGGCTCAGGGAATGCGGACGTAGCATCGGACATTGTCAAGGTCTTCAGATCGCGAGGGAGACCTTCCATCTTGCGGAGACGTAGACCAACCCCGGAGAAGAACGTCACGCCCTCAGCCGTCCAATCAGTTCGCGACTATTATCGAACTTTAATGTTCCGAACATCCAAAGCAATCCACCCGAGCATATCCGCGCCTGCCTGGCATTGCCATTTTACCGGCCCAGATCTCTGATCACCCTAGCCGGAACACCGCCAACTATCGTATTAGCCGCGACATCCTTCGTCACTACCGCACCAGCAGCGACAACCGCACCTGCGCCAATTGTGACACCGGGCAGAATCGTCGCCGCGCTACCAATCCACGCCCCGTCTCCAATCGAGATTGGCATGGATAGACCGACACCTGCACGCACACGAGGATCACTCATGTCATGCGAGCTTGTAACAATTCGTACGCCTATTCCGATGCCGACATTGCTGCCAATGAATACGGGCGCGCGATTATCGATTACCGTGCCCTCATTGACCGTCGAGCGTCGACCCACGGTCAGGTTCGTCGACCTAATCGAAACGCACGGGAATATTCTGGACCTTAGCGCAATGCGAACCCCCAAGCCACGAAGTGCCAGCGTCCGCAGACGGAACGGCAGCATTCGAGAGCCGAGAATCGAATTAAGTACCCCCAAGCGCATAGTCACCCTCTCCTCTTCCATGACCAAATTACGAAAAGATAACCGCAGACTCGGACGCCCTGCCCGAGGGATACCGCCCCTAGCGCGCCGGCGGCCCCCCACGCCATGCCCGCGGGAAGTAAGAGTGCCAGACCAATCGCCGCCCCCACAAAAGACCAGAATGAAAGACGAGACACCGCGCCAATAGCCACGAGACATGACCGCCCGAGAATGACCTCGGCGAGCGCAAGCCCCAGGTAGAGACCTGCCCACGCCGCCACACTGGACGAAACGCTGACCGTCCCCGCGCTAAGCCATTCCAACGCAGGGACACCAAAGAGAGCCGAGCACATCAAACTTCCGGACGCGAATAACGCTGCAGCCAACGCGGCCACAAAAACGCGTTTCAGGAGTTCCTTCTCGCGTGCCCGAGGAACCCACGCCTGCAGCACGTTGGCCACCGGAGCGAATGCAGACAGAAGTTGCTTCTGAGCCTTGTCTACAAGAACAAAAAGGGGGGCCGAGGGCGCACCCGACCCTGCGATAATGATCACGGGGGAAAGTGTATAGATCGACCCAGTAAAACTAGTCGAAACCGAATGTTTTCCTCTACCAAGCAAGGCGCCGATTGAGTCGTCGGGTGAGTGCGCAAACGCCTGCCGAAGCGCGCATCCTACGCTATTCGTTGCTCGCAACCAACCATGAAGACAGCCGAATAGCGGCGCTAAGACCAAGACTGCCATCCCCGACGCAAAGGCAGTTTCTGAGTCCTCTTGAAGGAGAAGAATGCCCAGCACATTTCCGAGGGATCGCGGCATAGAATCCGTGATGAAGACCGACCACCCGTCCTTCACGCCAAGAAAGAACCAGGTCATACCAAGGCCCGCAAGGCCGTTCGTAAGCATGCCGGCGACAGCCAGCACTCGGTGCGAATCAGTCAATGCGAGCAAAAGCAATCCGCCCGTAATCAGGACGGGAGCAGAAATGCTCCATCGCAAGCGAAGCGAACTCAGAACCAACCGACGGCGGTCACCGACACTTGCCCGGGCGACCAAAGCCGGTCCCTCGACGCCCCAACCGTAGAGAATGAGGACCGCGCAGAAACCGCCCACCGCCTGACCCACTGCGAATGCAGCCCACGCGGACGCTCCAACCGCCTCGATTAGCGTCGGCACAAGCAAGATCGAGGAGACCGCAACCAGGACCATGCCTAAAACGAGCGGTGTCAGCTGCAGACGAAACACCACGCCGACCACCCTGCTGGGCCGTGCCCACGTCACTTTTCACCGGCGGCGCGGCCAGTCACCCCCACACGCTTCGCAGGAACGCCCGCCCAGACTTCTCCTTCTCCCGTGCTACGCAGAACGACCGCGTTGGCACCAACAATCGTGCCACGTCGCAGGACCAGCGTCTGGCCTCCACGGAACAGAACTTTGGAACCGGCTCCCAGGACGACCTCGTCCTCAATGATCACGCCACCAGATGTAGAGCCCGAAAGCGCCCCATACGGATCTTGGTCCGCCCGCCCGATCGTGACTCCTTGAAACAGATACACGCCCCGACCGATCACCGTCGACTCATGGACCACCAATCCGACCGCCCCGTGTGGCAGACGGAGACCAAGGCCGATCGGGCATCTCCTTGGGATCTCAACGCCTAAGAACTTTAGAGCCAAGTATCCAACTGGCTCGAGCCGCGTACCGTACAGCGAGAACATGCGCTCCGCTAGATTCACTTAAACTCCCCGAACTATAGGCCAATAGGTATCGCACGAATCGTTCCTGCCTTGACGATTCACAGCAGCTCGAGCCGTCAACGCGAAGCCAACAACTATCCATAGCATCAAAGTCGACAAGTCCGGGCCAGCGATCATCGTCGCCGTTAGAAGTGCAGCCAGCGACGCACCGAAGGTGACGAAGCGATCAGGCTGCGCCGCAAACGAAATTGCAGAGATTGCCGTCAGCACGTCCCCAGCCATAAGGATAAGTGCCGCGTACTTATGGCTCCCGAGCACAGCGACGATGCCGGGATAGCCGACGCCAGCCCAAAGATGGTGATAGCCACTACCCAACGGCTTTCATGACTCGCTCAAGCGCCCCACGATGCTGAGCAATCCAGGACGTCAACGAGTGACTTTCGACCCAAGTTCGGCGAGCCTCCGGAGAATTGCTGAGGGCACCCTCGAAGGCACGAATCCAACCATTGACATCGTCTCCATCGGGAACAACATGACCGCCCATCTCGGAGATTACTCGCTCCGCGCCCGACCCGACGTGCGTCACGGCAGGGAGGCCACATGCGGCGGCTTCAGCCATGGTGGTCGTCGGATACCCCTCGCCGGCACCGGTGGACGTAAACATGAAGATATCGGACGCCCAGTAAAGCGTTCGCGTATCCGTAACGTGACCCATAAGCCGAATCCGATCCGAACCCGCCGCGGCATCCCTGAGAGACTCGTCCTCTGAACCGCGGCCAGCAACTAGGGTGGCCCCCCGCCATTCCCAACCTGCGCGGATTGCCAACATCGGCCGCTTGCCAGCGTCGGTGCGGCCGATCCAAAGAACCGTCGGGGTGTCACCTAGGTCCAACGCCGCGCGAGCGGTCGCCTTTTCTTCGGGTGTAGGTTCGCGGAAGTACTCGGTGTTGACGCAGTTTTCGATAACTTCCACAGGAACTCCGGGGCCGACTAGCCGCCGAACGTCGCTCGCAACCTCGTTCGATACGCATATGATCAAACTTGCGGACCTAGCGGCGCGGCTGTATGCCCATCGTATGGGCGCGGCGGCTCTCCCAGTCGGCAGTCGACCGTGCTCAGTCCAGACAACTGGGGCCAAGAGCGAGACTGCCTTCGTGAAAGCTATTTGTTCGCGCTTGAACTGCATGTGGTAATAGTCAGATACAGACTGCTGTGCGGCCCGTATTACTCGTGCCCGTTCTCGCCGCATCTTGAGAACCCCACGCAGCATCGTGCGCTTTGACCATTTCGGACCGAGTTGAAGATCGATCTGGCTGCCTGTCCAATTCGGCAGTGATCCAATGAGACTAGACCGTACGAACTTTGACCCAGGTTCGCCGTAGAGCCGGCAGAGATAGGCTTCCGCCCCACCCGGAACATTGGACTGCGCGATAACCGTCGCAACGGGTAGTTCCGCGGTGGGCTCATCCGAGTTCATTGCGGGGGGCACTCTCAATCTCTAATATCTGGACGGTCTGCCACTGCATCACTGTTGGTCGACCCCAGAAGGGGCGATGACGGACGTGTGACAGTCGTGACTAGTTCTCTCATCTCGGCCCCACGGGCGACCCACGACCTCACGCGAGCATGAGCAAGGCGCGCCTCGACAGTTTCGTCCGTTGGCAGATCGTTGACGACCTGTTGCACTCGAGGTACGAATTCGTCTGCGCCGACGGCGTCGACCATTCCTTCGACAGCTCGAACTGACGGGACGCCCATCGAAACAACCCGCAGTCCAGATGCGAGATACTCGTACGTCTTTAAGGGGCTGACGCCGGCCGTGTATTTGT
The DNA here is from genome assembly GCF_011420305.2 of Nocardioides ochotonae. Taxonomy (NCBI): domain Bacteria; kingdom Bacillati; phylum Actinomycetota; class Actinomycetes; order Propionibacteriales; family Nocardioidaceae; genus Nocardioides; species Nocardioides ochotonae. The sequence goes on from NZ_CP061769.1 coordinate 3,813,557, forward strand.
TCGCGCGGTAAGGTATCAACCCCACAGTAAAGGTGCTCTGGAGTTCAGCCAAGGCCGCCAGATCCAGCAACCCGTGATAGGTGGCACCTCGTTCGACTAAACGTTCCATCGCGCCGACCGCCGACCCACCGCCCTCAGCGATCGGTCCGGCGAGGTGCAAATCGATGCCAACAGCCAGCAGATCCTCCAATGCCGCGAAGTCGACCTTCGCCGCCGTCATATTCCCGGCAAAGATCACCCGCGGACGCCGAGGGTTCGCAGAATGCGACGCGAAGGTCTCGACGTCAGCCACATTTGGCCAGTAACTGAGATTCTCAAACCCTTGGCGCTTCAGGTGCTCCATTACCGCCGGACTCGAGCCGGCCGCGTGAATGTTGATCCCCGCCGCAAGGGACGCCTCGGCATTGTCGATCACCGTCGAATCGATTCCCTCAACTTCGCGAAGCAGGTCTACACAGTGATAGATAGTCGACGCAGCATGCGCGGAAAGGCCATAATCAACAGGCGTGTAAAGCCATAGGACCTTCGGGGCAGGGCCGCCGCCCCTGATCCAACGACGCAATTGAAAGCGCAGGATCAGGCGATTGATCTTTGCGACGTAGCCTGAGTGACGCGGAAATACCCACGGCGTCAGCACCCTGACACTAGACGGGACGTCGCGGCGAGGCGGACTCGACGCCGGTATCGCCGATCGAATCAAGCGCCTCGCGACCCGCTTAACGTCGCGCATTCTTAGTTCGGGTCGTCGGAGGCCCATCGACTGGACATAAGTGACGGCGTGCTCTGCCGCCAACTCTCGGACCGCATAATGCTGGTTCGTTGCGATTGGCTGCTGCCAATCCGCCGTCCCCAACACCAAGATATCGCATCGGGCATTATCTGAGTTCACGCAGAAAGGCTCCATTCCGTTTTTGATCGCAGACGACTGGGCCTTGCAGAAACAGTCCGACTAACGAGCGAAGTGTCAACACGCACGTGGGACGCGCGGTGGCGCTGCATATGATGCCATAACGCGCGTTGACTCGCCTCGACGTCGGATGGATCCACTTCTCCTCGGTCGACGCCGGCAGCAAATCCGACCATTGGCCGCGTCGCCGAACTGGACCCACCTGCTTCCCGCGGGTTTTGAGGTCTCCCATGGTTGCAGTCGGGGAACCTGGCCGGTGCGGCGTGCGGGCACCATGGAACTCCGATAGCGCCGCACGCCGCAATAACTCAGACCGAGATCTGCGCCTCTACGATCGCCCCAGTCTGTGCCATGACCGTGCGGTTTACCGGCTCGGCCTTCGGTGCCAGGGTCCGCAGCGTCCATTCCCCGTCGTGCGCGAAGAACCGGAAGTGCCCGGTCGCCGAGGTGGGGACCTCGGCGGTGAACTCGCCGGTGGCGTCGAGCAGGCGCACGTACGCGTTGCCGACGGGCTCGCCGTCACGCAGCACCTGGCCCTGGATGATGGCTTCCTTGGCGACGTTCACGCCGTCGAGCGACAGGCCGCCCGCAGTTGCACCGCACATGCTCAGGCCTCCCCGGGCTCGTCGCCGAGGACGACCGGCACGCCGACGAGGGAGCCGTACTCGGTCCACGAGCCGTCGTAGTTCTTCACGTTCTTCTTGCCCAGCAGCTCCTGGAGGACGAACCAGGTCAGCGAGGAGCGCTCGCCGATGCGGCACAGCGCGATGGTGTCCTTGCCCTCGTCGAAGCCGACCTCGTTGTAGAGCGCGGCGAGCTGCTCGTCGGACTTGAAGGTGCCGTCGTCGTTGCAGTTCTTGCTCCACGGCACGTTGACCGAGGTGGGGATGTGGCCGGCGCGCTGGGCCTGCTCCTGCGGGAGGTGGGCGGGGGCCATGAGGCGGCCGGCGTACTCGTCGGGGCTGCGCACGTCGACCAGGTTCTGGGTGCCGATCGCGGCGACGACCTCGTCACGGAAGGCGCGGATCGAGTGGTCCTGCTCGGTGGCGACGTAGGTGGTCTTCTCGCGGGTGGGGACCTCGGAGACCAGCTCGCGGGAGTCGAGCTCCCACTTCTTGCGGCCGCCGTCCATGAGCTTGACGTCGTTGTGGCCGTAGAGGGTGAAGTACCAGTAGGCGTAGGCCGCGAACCAGTTGTTGTTGCCGCCGTAGAGCACGACGGTGTCGTCGTTGGAGACGCCGCGCTCGGAGAGCAGCGCCTCGAACTGCTCCTTGTTGACGAAGTCGCGACGGACCTGGTCCTGGAGGTCCGTGGTCCAGTCGAGCTTGATCGCGCCACGGATGTGGCTGCGGTCGTAGGACGCGGTGTCCTCGTCGACCTCGATGACGACGACCTTCGGGTCGTCGAGGTGGTCCTCCACCCACTGGACGGAGACGAGGGCGTTCTCGCGGCTCATGTATCTACCTTTCTATTGCGTCAGGCGACGCGGGGTCTGGGTGTAGCAGTGACGTCAGGACGGACGAGGCGCCAGGCGGCGGAGCAGCAGGTAGAGCTCGCAGCCCAGGCAGAACCGGAAGAGCGCATTGAGCAGCGCGGCGACCAGCGCGAAGCCGGTGGCCACCTGGCCGAGCAGCTCGGCGCCGGCGAGGAACCCGACCAGGGCGACCAGCGCGAACCCGAGACCGACGGCCTGAGCGAAGCGCGGCGGGCGGGCGTCCTCGAGGTCGCTGGGCGGGGCCAGGCGGGGGCGCACCCAGGTGCGGAAGGCCCAGGCGGTGGGCGTGTGCTGGACGCCGCGCAGGGCGCCGAGCGCGAAGAGCGCCGCCTGGACGGCGACCAGCACGGTCGCCACGCCGGTGGGCGCCACGAGCACCACGAGGAGCAGCAGTGCGGTCACTGCGGCACTGAACTGCGGGCCGCGCGGGTCGAGGCGCGTCTCGGCCACCCGCGTGGGGGTGGAGGCAGTCGTGGACATGTCGATCTCCTGCGTGAAGGGGTGACGCGCGGGCCTTCGTCTCGGCACGCCGCGTGGAACGCCTTCGTCGAAGATTAGTGCAGAAAACTGATCGACTAAAGGAGACCGGGTGCCTTCAGGAGAGTCGACACAGGGACGAGCGCACGCGGCAGTGGTCCACTGCGCGCCGCTTGGTCAACCAGGTCGAGGACATGGCACCACCGTAGGGAGTCGCCGCCACCGACCGCACCTCGGTCTCGGATAGTGGACTACAGGACCACGATGTGGACATCAGTCGTCGGCCAGTCGTCCCAAGGCGGCGACGACCTGCTCCTTGCGCGGCGCACCGGCCGCGCGCGACACCTCGCGGCCGCTCGCATCGAGCACCAGCGTCGTGGGCGTGCGCAGGATGCCGAGTTCGCGGGTCAGCGCCAGGTGGTGCTCGGCGTCCACCTCGACGTGCCGCACGCCCGGGACGATCTCGGCCACCTCACCCAGCACCCGCTTGGTGACCCGGCACGGCGCACAGAACGCGGTGGAGAACTGCACGAGCGTCGCCCGCTCCCCCAGCCGCTCGGCGGGCAGCGCGGTTGCCACCGCGTCCCAGGCCCGTGGCGCCTCGGGGACAGCTGCCGTCTCGGCGCCCGGGGCCCCTGACACCGTCTTCTCGTCCGTGCGGGTCGCACCGCGGAAGCGCCCGTCGGTGCGGGCGCGGTAGCCGCCGAAGGCGAGGGCGAGCACGAGCGCGCCGAGGGCGATCCAGATGCCGGGGGTCACGGTGGTCCCAACCCCCGCGCGGGCCCGCCCATTCCGTGCCGTGCGCCCTACGATGACCGGGTGCTGCGGATGACCCTCGCCCTCGTCGCCGCGCTCTGCCTCACAGCACTCGCCATGCTGCTCATCGCCGGTCACGGACCGTGGTCGGGCCGGCCCCTCATCCCGCTCAGCCACGGGCACGGAATCAACGTCGGTGACCTTCCCGTCTTCGCGTTCTGGGGCCTCGGGGTTGCGGCCTGCCTCGCGCTCGGCCGGCCCCGCTGACGCGCCGCGGCGAGAACGCCGACGAGGGCGAGGGACCTGACGATCCCCCGCCCTCGCGGGTGTCTCTCCCGGGGCTCCTCGCCCCGCTGGGTCAGCCTGCGCTCAGCGCAGCGTGACCGTGGCGGCCGGAGCCTTGCTGCCGGCGTAGCTGCCGCCACCCAGGTGGGACGCGACGACGGTCAGCTTCTTGCCCTTGCGGGGCGCGGTGAGGGTGAAGGTGACCGCACCCTTCGGGCCGACCTGGGCCGTGCGGGTCGTCGTCAGCGCGCCGGTGACCTTGATCCGGACCTTTCCGGTGATCGCGGTGTCGGCGACGGCGCCGCCGACGCGCACCCGCACCGCGAGCGCCTTGCCCTTGCGGACGCTCTTGTTCACCGTGACCGAGGTGCTGGTCGCCTTCTTGGTGACGCGGTACGACGCAATCGCCTCGTCGGCCGCTGCCTCGTCGGTGCCGAGGTAGCGCGCGGTGATCGTGTGCCGACCGGCCGGCAGTGCGGCCGGCAGGCGGTGCGTGGCCATGCCGGAGACGTCGACCGGCACGATGACCGTGGTGTCGCCGTAGCCGAACTCGACCTCACCGGAGGTCTCGCCGACGCGGGCGGTGACGGTGCCGGCGGTGCCGAACACGTTGCTCGCGGTGTCGAGCTCGACCGCGATCGTCGAGGCGCGCTTGGCGAGCACGAGCTCGCCCGTGGCGGTGCGGCCGGTGCCCGCGCCGGTGGCGGTGACCGGGACCGAGCGCCGGGTGTGGTCCGCGGGCAGCGCGACGCTGGCCGTGGCGGTGCCGGTGGCGGCGGCGACCACGGTCACCGGCTCCAGGCCGGGGGCGGCGAAGGTGACGGCCTCGCCCGCCCGGAAGCCGCCGGCCGACAGTTCGACGTCGGTGCCCGCGGTGACGGCCTCGGGCGTGGTGACGGTTCCGCCCGCCACGACCGCGGCCCGCTCGGAGCAGACGTCGCCGGGAGTGCCGTAGGCCGGGAGCTCGGTGGCGTCCCCGGTGACCCCGTCGTCCTCACGGATGGTGGTGAAGACGATCGCGTCGTGGCCCATCACCGCGTTGGCCGTGTTGATGACGCTGGCGACCACGGAGGTGCCGTTGGTGCTGCTCGCGGTGGTGTCGCCGGGCAGCGGCGCGGTGACGACCTGGCAGGTCTCGCCGGGGGCGAAGGTGACCTTCTCCATCGCCGCGGCGGCGCGGCTGGTGGCCGAGCCGAGCAGCGAGACGTAGCCGGTGACCGGGACCGACGCCGGGGCGTCGAGGTGCACGGCGAGGTCGTAGGTGCCGGGGGCGTCGCCCTCGTCCACGCCGGGGGCGAAGACGCTGACCACCGGCTCGCGCTTCACCGTGGGCGTGCCCACGGCGGAGCTCTCGAAGGCCAGGTCGGAGAGGTACGCCGCACCCGTCTCGGCGCCGGGAGCGGCGGCGAAACGGACCTCGCGCAGGTTGGCGACGTCGAGTCCGGCGGCCGCGAGGTCGGCGGTGGCGACGTTGACCTGCTGGAGCACGATCTTCTTCAACGTCGTGGCGGCCGCACTGCTGCTGGAGGTCGGCATCCGCACCAGGGCGTAGGGGCTGAGCTCGGAGACCGGGGCACTGAAGGTCTTGCCCGCGCCGTCGACGACGGAGAGCACCAGATCGGTGGAGGTCTCGACGGTCTCGTCGGCGGCGAGCTTGACCGAGAGGCGGTCGAAGTCACGGGCGTCGCGGCGCGCGACCGGGACGCTGACGCGCAGCTCCCCGTCGGCGCCGGTCCAGGTGAAGCGGGTCACCGGGGTCGCCGGCACGTTGCCGCCGTTGGTGGCCGGGGTCCAGTGCGGAAGCTGGCTGGAGGCCAGCTCGGTGCTGCACGCGGCCAGCGACTGCACCGTGGTGCGGGCGCCCATGCTGGCGCACGGCGCGGCGGTGGCTCCGCCGAGCGGGCGGACCAGCGAGGAGGCCTTCTCGAAGGAGGTGATCGTCGAGCGCGCCGAGGAGGGCGCGGTGGCGACGGTGCGCACGTCGGCGCCGTCGAGCGAGGCCGGGACCGTGCCGGATCCGTCGAACAGCGGCAGGAAGCGCTCCTCGCCACCCAGGGTCGCGCGGAACCAGGCGGTCATGTAGGCGTTGCCGAGCTCGTACTGCTCGGACGGCGAGAGGCGGATCGAGGTGTCAGCCGTGCTGGGTGCGGTGCCGCAGACCGGCTCGGTCGCCCGCGCGCTGGTCGGGTTGGTCCCGCTCCAGTCGTCGCTGACGCTGTACTTGTACTCGCCCGGGGTCCACGCGGTGTTGAAGAAGTTGTGGTTGGCGCCCATCACCCAGGTGCCCGAGCGCAGCACGTCGTCACCGAAGGCGTAGCGCGAGTCGTCGAGCATGTGCTGGCCCTGCTGGTTGGAGACGTCACCGTCGCAGTAGGGCAGCACGACGTTCATCGGCACGTTCGGCACCGTCATCCGGCCGAAGTCGACCGGGGCGAGCGGCAGGATCGACTCGATCGCCCACGGCTTGTCCAGGCCCTGGTTGAGGGTGGCGGCCGCGGTGACGCCCTCGCCGCCGCGGGAGTGGCCCATCATGCCGATGGTGCTGAGGTCGAAGCGGCTGACGAGGTCGGCGGCGGTGACCGGGTCGAGGTCGGGGGCGCCGTTGACGAAGCCCTCGCGGCGCAGCTCATACGAGCGCGCGCCCTCGACGAGCGCCTCGTCGAGGGTGAGGGTGCGATCGGTCCATGCGTCATGGAAGGCGACCTTCTCGCCGGCGTTGGCCTTGCGGAGCATCTCCAGGGTGTCGAGGAGCAGCTGGCCGCGGGCGACCGCACCACGGTCAGCGGCGAGCTGGTTGTCGTTGGAGTTGATCGCGTTGGCCGAGATCGAGACCACCGCGTAGCCGTGGCTGGCCAGCGCCTGCGCGGTGCCGTCGTAGCCGGCGTAGCTGGGGATCGACATCCGCAGCTCGTTGTCCGGGGAGGTGGCGCACGGCCAGCGGTTGCTGTGCGTGGGGCCGGTGCCGTAGCAGGAGGTGTGCCGGCCGTGCAGGAGGAGCACGGTCGGGCGCGGGCCGCCGGTGGTGGGCAGGTAGACCTTGCCCTCGAGCTCGCCGCGGACGCCGCCGATGGCGGCCAGGTCGATCGCCTGGTCGCCGAACTTGTAGATCGACTCGGTCCAGGCGTGGTCGCCGTGGGCGGCCGGGTCGGCGGAGATCTCCGACGGGGCCGGCGCGTCGGGCACCTCGACCGCGCGGTCGGGGGCGGTGGCGCCGGGGACCGACTCGCTCGCCCAGCCGGCCTCGGCGCTCTCGGCGTCGGCGACCGCCGGGTCGGCGGTGAACGCGGTCAGCGACAGCCCGTCGGCGGACTCGACGGCGGCGCCGACCGGCGCGCCGTCGACCACGATCGTCGGGGCGTCGGAGCGCATCGGCAGCGGCTCGTCGAGCTCGACGGTGACCAGGTAGCCGCCGGGCGCGGGGACGACGTTCCAGTCGGACCCGGAGGCGAGGACGGGCTCGGCCGCGGAGGCGGCCGGGGCCAGAGCCATGCCGGCCAGGGAGCCAGCGAGCAGCGCGACGGACAGGCCGGCTGCTGCGCGTCGGCGCAGGTAGTTGTGCAAGGGGCACTCCTCGAGGACTGCCTCCACCGGTCGCCCGAACGGCGGCGGAGGGATGCGGGAGACCGCACCGTAGGAACGCCGACGTCCTGCAATGTTGTGGTCCTGTTACGCCGCGGTGACGCGGCTACGAGACGCGCGTCACCCGCCCGCGAACGGCGGCAGGAACTCCACCGAGGTGCCGGGCGCGACCATCACCTCGTCGGGGTCGCGGCTGCCGACCGGCTGCTCGCCGAGCAGCACCGAGCACGCGGCGATCACGTCGCGCAGCCGGCTGTCGCCGTGCCGGGCGAGCACCTCGCTCACCAGATCGCCCAAGCGGACCGGGCCCTCGACACGGACCTCCTCCTCCGCCACGCCGGCGGCGGCACGGGCCGCCGCCCAGTAGCGAATCCTGATGACCTGCGTCTCATTCACGACCGGGGACCTTCACCATGACGGGGACGTTACCTAAACTCCCCAGTTACAGGCCGGAGCCCAGCGTTGCGTTTCGGTCCCCGCCCCTTCGGGAGGAGACCACTGTGAGCACCCTTCTGCTCCTGACCAGCGCCCTGCAGCCGTCCTCCGGCGTACTGCCCGGCCTCTCACTGCTCCCCCACCAGGTGAAGATCCTGCCTGCCGAGGGAAGCGCACTGCTCGAGGCGCCCGACTCCGACCTGCTGCTGGTCGACGGACGCCAGGACCTCGCCCAGGCACGCGACCTGTGCCGACTGATCCGCACCACCGGCACCGACGTGCCGGTGCTGCTGATCGTCACCGAGGGCGGGCTCTCCGTGGTCAGCCACGACTGGGGCATGGACGACGTCGTGCTGCACACCTGCGGCCCGGCCGAGCTGGAGGCGCGGATCAAGCTCGCCATCGCCCGGCTCGCCGCCCGCCGCGAGGCCGCCGACCCCGACGCCCACGTGATCCGCTCCGGTGAGGTGGTCGTCGACGACGCGACGTACACCGCCAAGATCGGCGGGCGGGCCCTCGACCTGACCTTCAAGGAGTTCGAGCTGCTGAAGTTCCTCGCCCAGCACCCGGGGCGCGTCTTCAGCCGCCAGCAGCTGCTCCAGGAGGTGTGGGGCTATGACTACTTCGGCGGCACCCGCACCGTCGACGTCCACGTGCGCCGGCTGCGCGCCAAGCTCGGCCCCGAGAACGAGACGCTGATCGGCACCGTCCGCAACGTCGGCTACCGCTTCGTGCTGCCCTCCAAGGAGAAGGACTCCACGGAGTCGGCGGTGCCGGCGGAGGCGGTCGACGAGCGGGTCTAGTCGGACCTCCCTCCCTGCGTGGCTTGTTCGCCGTCCTGCGCGAAGAGATACCCCATTTGGGGTATGACCGACCTCACATGGCGGGGGTCTACTGGGACCGCCGCACCCTCACGTCGCTGGAGGGCCTTCTGAGGTAGCGACGTGGGTGACGCCCCGCCTGTACGCCAGGCGGGGCGTCTTGGCAACCGGACCCGGGGAGGGGACCAATGGCGCTGACCCACAGCACGCCGGAGCCGTTCACGGTCGAGCGACTGGTGACCACCGACGAGCTCGCCGCACTCACGGAGATGTTCGCCGCCGAGCTCGCCCGCGGCTGGATCCCGCACCGCACCGACCTTGAGGACGCGCTCGACCGGCTCCGCTCGACTCCCCCGGCTGACTCCCCCGGGTGACCCTGCCTGAGCTCAGCGCAGCGGGCGGACGTGCAGGCCCACCTCGGGGTCCACGATGACCTCCTGCGCGGCGGCGAGCCCGCCGGCGAGCAGCTGGGCGTCGAGCGGCACGTTGCGCTTGACCAGCGCGAGCGCGATCGGGCCGAGCTCGTGGTGCCGCGCCGAGCTGCCGACCCGCCCCACGACCTTGCCGTCGTCGTTGGTGAGGTCGGCGCCGACCTCGGGGAGCACGTTCTCGGAGCCGTCGAGGTGCAGCAGCGTCAGGCGCCGCGGCGGACGACCGAGCGTGTGCACCCGGGCCACCGTCTCCTGGCCGCGGTAGCAGCCCTTCTCCAGGTGCACCGCCGGCCCGATCAGCCCGACCTCGTTGGGGATGGTGCGCGCGTCGGTGTCGACGCCGACCCGCGGCTCGCCGCGCGCGATCCGCAGCGCCTCGAAGGCCCAGGTGCCAGCGGCCGGCCCGGCCGCCTCGGCGTAGGCCATGAGCTGCTCGCGCGGGACGAGCTCGTAGGCGTCGTACCAGCCGGCGTCGTCGCCGGCGCGGCTCGGGCGCCAGGTCACCGCGAGCTCCTCGCTGACGCCGGCGACCTCGACGCGCATCATGAAGCGCATCCGGTCGAGGAACCCGGCCAGGGCGGCGCCGGCGCCGGGCTCGGTGTGGGCGGTGAACGCCTCGCCGTCGTCGACGCCGACGAAGCCGTGCTCGATGTGGCCCTGGGGGCTGAGGATCAGCGCGCCGGTCCACCGGCCCGGGGCCAGGCCCTCGAGGAACTGGGTGGTCAGCGAGTGCAGCCAGGTGAGCCGGTCGGGACCGCTGATCCGGATCACGTCGCGGTGGGAGAGATCCACGAACCCCTCCCCGGCCTCGAGGGTGCGCTGCTCGCCGTAGAGGCTGCCGTAGTGGGCGGCGACCGGGGCGTCGGGGCCGTTGCCGGCGACCGCCCCGGGCAGGGCGAGCAGCGGGCTGGCGGGGCGGGGGCTGGTCACGGGGTGTCCTCCGAGGTGGACTGGCAGGCGGCGCAGGTGCCGAAGACGGTCAGGTGGCCCACGTCGGGCGCGAAGCCGTGGCTGGTGCGCAGCGCCTCGATCGCGGGGGCGATCACGTGGGGGTCAACCGAGGTGACGCCCTGGCAATTCCGGCAGACCAGGTGGAAGTGCTCGTGGTCGCCGACCGCGTGGTAGGTCGGCGCCCGGTCGGTGATGTGCGCGTGGCGCACCAGACCGAGCTCCTCGAGCACCTCAAGGGTGCGGTAGACCGTGGAGCGGTTGACCGCGCTGGAGGAGGCCTGCACCTCGGCGTACACCTCGTCGGGGGTGGCGTGGCGCAGCTTTTCCACCGCGCGCAGGATCAGCTCGCGCTGCGGGGTGAGCCGGTAGCCCTTCCCCCGCAGCCGGTCGCGCAGCTCCTCGGTCACGGCACCCTCGTCCTCACGCACGCTTGAGCCGCGCCCACAGGTGGGGCTGGAGCTCGTGGCCGGTGGCGGCCATGTCGTAGGCGTAGAGCAGGTCGCCCTCGACGTTGCCGTACATGCGGTGCCCGGCGGTGACCTCCTTGGCGGTCTCGGTGAAGGCCACGCCGGCGGTGTGCAGCTCGAGCTTGCCGCCCTCGGCCTGGCCGTACCAGATCTCCGAGATGCCGGTGTTGTGGCTGAGCACGAACTCGACCTTGCCGCCGGGCTGGGCGCGCAGGAACCCGCTCTCAAGGGCGGCGTCGCGGACCTTCTCGCCGTTCTCGTCGATGATCCAGGCGCGGGACATGTAGTGGAAGAACGGGCGCCCGTCGTGGGTGAAGATCAGCTCCTGGCCGAACTGGAACTTCTCGATCGAGGGGTAGTCGCCGTGCCCGTTGCCCTGCCACGTGCCGAGCAGCCACGCGATCGGGCCGCAGTCGGGGTGGAGGTTCTGGGGGATCTCGAAGGGCATGGGGTCCAGTCTAGGGAGGGACGCCGCCTGATCGTGCTACCTCGTTCTGGGACCGCTCGCGCACGTCGTGATCTGCACTAGTTTGTGCCACTTGGTGACGAGCGGGCCCCTGGCGGTGTTCTCCTTCGATGACGGGGACAAGACCCACCTCACGCTGGTGAAGCCCACCCTCGACGCGGCCGGAATCAAGGGAACGTTTGGCATCGTCACCAGCGAAGTCGGCGTCCGCTCTCGCACGACGTCGAGTGAGATCCGCAGTCTGCGCGACGCCGGTTACGAGATCGACAACCACCCCCAAGACCCACGCCAACCTCAACTCCACCGACCACGCGCTGATCGGCACCGAGATGCGCAGTTCGCTTGTCGCGCCCGTGGTCGAGGGTCTGACCCGCCCGACCACATCCGGGCGCTCCGGGCGCTCAACGGGGAGTCCAGCGCGCTCGCCGGGCGACGGCGCGATCCCTGCGCTACAAGTAGGTCCTCGGCGGCGTTGGCTCCCCCGTCGCGCCAATCGGCGACTAGTGATCAAGCGCATCGAGGTCGGGACAGCAGCAGCCTCGCCGCCATCAACGGGGGCGTAGTCGCCAAGGAACTGCTGGTCGTCCTTGTCCACTCCGCAACATCCTTCGGAGCGAGCGCGCGGCAACTGCTGGTCGAGGTCATCGACTACATCCAGAGCCTCCACATCCCGATCACCGCCTCAAGCGCCGAGGAGGTGGACCGAGCCGGCAACGTCGTTGACTCCGGCGACCTTGTGAGCTGCGCTGGATACGCAGTCGACGCGGACGGCACCGCCAAGGGTCCGGACCTCGGCATAACCGCCCAACTGGCGGTCGCCACCGTCATCGTCACGACCAAAGCCGCAGGCCTTCGCGCAGGGCAAGATCACCCCCGCCACGTCTTCGGCAGCGCCCGCGGCTTCCCGAGACCGGCGCCGGCGCGGTCGTCGTCAGCCGATCCGAGACGAACCTCGGCTTCACGCGACGCGACACGCGCGCCACGGCGTGGGGCGCCCCTTGTCCGTGCCGCCGACTACGCACACCATCGGCACCGATAGCGCCACCCGCCCCATGAGCCGATGACGACCTACGCTTACGGCACCACGATCCGCCTAGCGCCCCAGCCCCAACTAGCAGGGACCGTCCGGCAAGGCGGGTGTGCCGACAACCACGCGGGTGAACGCTGGCACGCACCACGAGCGCAGTCACCAGTCGTTTCGCGCCATCGACGCCACGACCTACGAGCGCAACGCAACGCAACGCAACGACGGATGGTACTGGGGTTGCCCTGGATGGAGGCAGGTCACCGCCGCATAGGCGTCGCAGGTCGGCCTATCTGGACTGGCTCGTGCTCGGGCTTGGGCTCCAGCTCGGCCGACATGCTCGCGGCGATTGCGCCACCTGCGATGCCGACCAACAGCCAGGCCAGGGAGGGCGTCCCGCGCACCCAGTACACGTCGATGTAGGCGTGCACAAAGGTGGCGGCGCTCGCGCAGATCGCGAGAACGATCAGCGGAGACACTCGGAAATGGCGAACCAGCCACACCATCGTCACGCCCATGAGGAAGAGGAATCCGAGCAGCAGTGGCCACCCGCCCTCGACCAGCGCTAGGGCGTACACGTTGTGCGGGTCGGTGGTAGGAACTCGGATGATGGCCGAGAAGTACTGCTGGTACTCGCCGATCCCGACACCGGTCCACTGGTGGTGTGACCACTGCGTCAATGCGTCTTCGACGAACACGTCTCGCAGGTCTGCGTTGTATCGGCCCTCGCTGCTGCGGTTCAGGATGCGGTCTACCATTGCGGCCGGGAGGAAGGCGAGCGCTGCCCAGGCTGCGGCCCCCATGCCAGCGAGAGCGATGACGCTCGTCTTCAGCGAGCGACCGAGCGCCAGCAGCACGAGGGCCGCGACAGCGAGGCTGACCATCGAACCCCGGCTGCCGGTGCACGCCAGCCCGCCGACAAGAATCACGACCGGCACCAGCCGCCAAGTGGACTTCCACATAATAAGGGCGATCAGAATCGCAACCACGATGACCGACCCCGCCGGGTTCTTCTGCACGCCGAGCACCCCAGTGCTGCCGGGTGCGGCGTACCAAGCCAAGGCCAGCAGGAGCGATCCGGCGACGTAGACAATCAGCACGGGCCGCAAGGCCTTGCCCTGGTAAATCACGGCGCCCAAGACCAGCCACACCACGACCAGCTCGATGCGCTGGACCAGCGTCAGCGCGGTATGGATGGACGGATGCACGCCGACAACCTGGAGCCCAGCGACGATGAAGTACACCGCCGCCCCGGCGACCGGCACGGCCACCGCCGCGAGCGGCCGCCACGGCAAGTCGCGGTGCTTGCCTTGGCTGTAGTACGACGCCAGGGCAAGCACCGCGAAGATGTCGCACAGCGCCAGCCCGAGACCGCCAGCCGAGACCACCAGAGGGGCAGCGAACGGCAGGGTCGCGGCGGCGAGCGTCGCCCACACACGCCAATCGCGGAAGAGCAGCACAGCTAGTACTAGTCCGACCACGCCGGCAGCAGGCTGATCGCCCAGCAGGGCGACGTACACAAGTAGGACGGAACCCAAGCCGTAAGCCGCGTAAGCCCCGACTCGCTTTGCCGCGCTTGGCGACCCATCTCCCCGTTCCAGCACCCGTGTACGCTACCGCAGCCCGCGACCGCGCCCTGACGCCTGAACGTTGGACACGCTCGGCCGGGAGCCGGCGTCGCCCGGCCTCACGCAGCGAAGTCGCGGAGACCGGATAGGACTTCCTGCGCGAGTCGATCGTGACCGCGCTGCGTGGGGTGCACGTCACCGTCTGGACGGTGCTCAATGCTCCAGCCGCGGTCGAACGCGTCGATGAAGTGCACACCGGCGCAAGCTGCCCCGTCGCGGATCTCCCCGTTCAGGCGCTCGAGTTCCGGCCGAACGTCAGGCGCGGGGATCGGCCCCAGCACGACGATTGCGGCGTCCGGAAGCTCACGCGCGAGGTAGCGGAACACCTGGTGAGCCCGATCCTCAACGCCGGGCTCGGGGAGATCATTGGGGCTCCCCTGGATGAAAACGACGTCCGGATTGAGTGGCACGACCTTCCGCTCGGCCATCAATCCGTAGTCCCAGCCCTTGCGATCCATGCCGTAATGCACGTAGCCCGCCCCGCGATTCGGGAATGGACTGAAGTCCCAGGCGACAGCATCGGCAACTTGGTCGATGTACCCACCGCTAGGCCGTTCAGCACCCTGCCCGTACATGAAGGAATCGCCGATCGCCGCGGCGACCACGTCGCCATCGCGGAGGTCAGGCACGGCGGCCACAGGATCGTGATCGCACGGCCCCTTCGGGGCCCTTATCGCGCTTGAGGCGCCGACAGTCTCGTCGACTCGGGAACTGAAGTGAGCCCATCCCGCCGCGATGCCTCCCGAAAGAGCCAGGATCAAGAAGGTCCCCCACAGTCGGGTCACCAGTGGGGAGGGATCGATGACTTGGCGCGCCGGCTTGCTCACGATCCGGAGGGTACCGGGACGCTGGCCGCCCCGCTGGGCCGCCCGCGAAGCACCGCTGGCGATCGCGTCACATGCCCCCGCGGCTCACCCGCCACAACAAACCGCTCGATCTGCAAGACGCACACGGCCGGGATAGCAGCACAATCATCTGTCAATAGGCGGCCCACCACGTCGCGCAAGGGGTTCGAATCCCGCATCGGAAGATAGCCTCCGAACATGCCTCGCCCCGCTCTCATCAAGGTCACCTGCGGCACCGACGACCCCGAGCGGTCCAACCAAGCCTTCACGGTCGCCGGTGCCGCCGTCGCGGCGGGGGCTGAAGTATCGTTGTGGCTGACCGGCGATGCCGTGTGGGCAGCCGTACCCGACCGAGGGCTCGACCTCGGGCTGAAGCACGCGACGCCGGTGGCGACGCTGCTCGAGGTGGTGCTGGGTGGCGGGGCGGTGACCGTGTGCACCCAGTGCGCCACCCGGCGTGGGATCACCGCGGCGGACGTCGCCGACGGGGTGCGGATCGCGGGTGCGGCGGTGTTCGCCGAGGAGGCGCTGCGCGACGGGGTGCAGGCGCTCGTCTACTGACGTCCGCGCCTACTGCGGCCGGGGGCTGTCCAGGACCAGGGTGATCGGGCCGTCGTTGACCGACTCGACCCGCATGTCGGCGCCGAAGACGCCGCACTCGACGTGGGCGCCGAGGCGCTGGAGCTCGGCGCAGAACGCGTCGTACAGCGGTTCGCTGACCGGGCCGGGCGCGGCCGCCTGCCAGGTGGGGCGCCGACCCTTGCGGGCGTCGCCGTACAGCGTGAACTGGCTGACCACGAGCACCGGGGCGCGGACGTCGGAGGCGGAGCGCTCCTCGCGCAGCAGCCGCAGGTCCCAGACCTTGCGCGCCGTCCACGCGACGTCCCGCGCGTCGTCGTCGTGGGTGACGCCGAGATAGACCAGCAGCCCGGGCCCGGCGAGCTCGCCGACCACCTCGCCGACCGGGTCGACGCTCTCGTCGTCGACCACCCGCACGCTCGCCCGCAGGACACGCTGGATCACCGCTCGCACGGATGCATGTTCTCGCACCCCGGTCTCTGGCAGCATGCCGGGATGACGGCCGCCCCGGACTCCCGCCCGCTCCCCCGCAACGCTCTCCTCGTCACCGTCGCCCCCACCGGCGCCGAGACGGCCAAGGGCGACGTCCCTCAGCTCCCCACGACGCTGGAGGAGCTGGTCGTCGCCGCCAAGGCCTGCGAGGTCGCGGGCGCTGCGATGGTGCACGTGCACATCCGCGACGACGAGCACCGCCCCACCCTCGACCTCGGCCGGCTCACCGAAACCGTGACCGCGCTGCGCGAGAGCACCGGCCTGGTCGTGCAGCTCTCCACCGGCGGCTCGGTGCACGACCCGCTCGAGGACCGGCTGCGGGTGCTCGACGCCGCACCCGACTCGTGCAGCCTGACGATGGGCACCGTGAACTTCGGCGACGAGGTGTTCCTCAACCCCTGGCCGTTCGTGCGCGAGCTCTACCGGCTCAGCCGGGAGCGCGAGGTGGTGCCGGAGTTCGAGCTCTTCGACCTCGGCCAGGTCGCCGCGCTGCGCCGGCTGCTCGACACCGAGGGCCTGCCGTACGGCGGGCGGGTGCACTGCGACCTGGTGATGGGCGTGCCCGGCGGGATGCCCGGCACCGCACCTGCGCTGGTCGCGGCGGTCGGGATGCTGCCGCCCGAGGTGACCAGCTGGTCGGCCACCGGGGTGGGCCGCTCGACGCTGCCGGTCGCGCTGGGCGCCCTGTCGATGGGCGGGCACCTGCGGGTCGGCATGGAGGACGTGCTGTCCTACGCCCCCGGCGTGCCGGTGACCTCCAACGCCCAGCTCGTCGAGCGCGCGGTCGCGCTGGGGCGCCTGGCCCAGCGCGAGCCGGTCGACGGCGCCGGCGCGGCCGCGCTGCTCGGGGTGCGCCCTCGCTGAGGACGCACCCGCGAGGGTGTCAGGCCTTCTGGTGCTTGCCGGCGTCGGCGGTCTCGGGTGCGTAGCCGTAGCCGTACCCGTAGCCGTAGCTGCCGCTGCGCCGCGCGGGCACCATGTTCATGACCAGGCCCAGCGCCTTGGCGTCGACGCTGGCGAGCCGCTCGACCGACTGCGCGAGCTGGTCGCGGGTGGTGGAGCCGTAGCGGACCACGAGCAGCGCGCCGTCGGCGTGCGAGGCCAGCAGGGCCGCGTCGGTGACCGGGAGCAGCGGCGGGGCGTCGATGATCACGACGTCGAAGTCGTTGCGGATCTTGGCCAGCAGCTCGGTCATCGCGTGCGACTGGAGCAGCTCGGCCGGGTTCGGGGGGATCGCCCCGGCGCTGAGCACCCTCAGGTCGGTGCCCGGGTGCTTCTGGATCGCCTCCTCGAGGCTGACCTTGCCGACCAGCACGGTGGTGACGCCGACGGCGTGGTCGAGGCCGAGCGCGGCACTGGCCTTGGGGCGGCGCAGGTCACCCTCGATGAGGAGCGTCTTCTTGCCGGCCTGGGCCAGCGACAGCGCCAGGTTGAGCGAGGTGCTGGTCTTGCCCTCGTTGGGCAGCGCCGAGGTCACGACCACGACCTTCTCGGCGTGGTCGACCTCGAGGAACTGCAGGTTGGTGCGGATCACCCGGAACGCCTCGGCGCGCGGCGCCGTCGTGGGCAGCGAGGTGATCAGCGGCTCGGTGCGGGCCGCGGCGTCGTAGGCGATCGAGCCGAGCATCGGCGCCGCGGTGAGCGTGGTGGCCTCGGCCGGGTCCTTGACGCTGGTGTCGAGCAGCTCGCGCAGCAGCGCCAGGCCGACACCCAGCAGCAGGCCGAGCACCAGGCCGAGGCCCAGGTTGCGCACCGGCTGCGGCGAGGACGGGTCGCTCGGCAGGGACGCCGCGTCGGAGAGGCTGGCGCGGATCGGGGTGCGTCCGCCGATCGTCTCGATCTCCTCGATCCAGGCGGAGAGCTGCTCGGCGTAGGACTGCGCGATCGCCTGGGCCAGCGCGGGCTCCGGGTCGGTCGCGGTGATCTTGACCATCACGGTCTCGGGCAGCACCGAGGCCGACACCTTGCCCGTGAGCTCAGCGGCGGTGAGGTCGAGGTCGAGGTCGGCGATCACCGAGTCGGCCAGCTGGGTCGTGTTGACCTGCTGGGCGTAGGAGGTCACCCGCTGCCCGGAGAACAGCGCGCCCTGGTAGGCGTCGCTGCCACCGCTCTGGCTGGAGGTGGAGACGAAGAGCTGCGCCGAGGACTGGTACTGCGGCGTCGCGGTGAACGTCAACGTCGCCGCCGCCGCCAGCACCACCGCCGTGACGGACAGGATCATCAGCCAGCGCCGCCGAAGCAGCCTCAGGTAGTCACGCAACTCCACGCGGGCACTCCAAGCATCGGTACAGGGGATAGGCCCCCGCGACCCTATCGGCCGGTGACCGGGCCCTCGTGACCGGCATCGCACGGTGGGACTGGCCGCTCCAGGCCGCGTGACAGGGTGGGGGCATGAGCATCGAGCAGATCGCCCACGAGGCGGAGGAGGCGGACGGCGCCGCGCCGCTGGACGAGGCGACCTGGCGGGCGCTCGCCCACCACGAGCGGGTGCGGGCCTGGGAGAGCGAGGACGGCTTCGCGCTGCTGGTCGGCGCCGACCTGAGCCTGGTCGTGCGCCCGACCGCCCGCCGCCGCGGGGTCGGGCGGGCACTCCTCGAGCACGTCCTCGCCAACACCGAGGCCGCCGGCCCCGCGCAGCTGCTCGCCTGGTCGCACGGCAACCACCCCGGGGCGGCCGCGCTCGCCGCGGCGTACGACTTCGAGCGGGTGCGGGACCTGTGGGTGATGCGCCGCGACGCGAGCGACCCGCTGCCGGCGCTGACGGTGCCGGCCGGGATCGAGGTGCGCGGCTACCGGCCGCAGGACGCCGAGGAGGTGGTGCGCGTCAACGCCGCCGCCTTCGCCGCCCACCCCGAGCAGGGCGCGATGGACGCCGCGGAGCTCGAGGAGCGGATGCGCGCGGACTGGTTCGACCCCGCGGGGCTGCTGGTCGCCACCGAGGCCGGCTCGGACCGGCTGCTCGGCTTCCACTGGACCAAGCGCCACTCCCCCGAGCTCGGCGAGGTCTACGTCGTGGGCATCGACCCGGCCGCGCAGGGACGCGGACTCGGCTCCCTGCTCACCCTCGCCGGCCTGCACCACCTCACCGACGCCGGGGTGCGCGAGGTGCTGCTCTACGTCGAGTCCGACAACGCCCCCGCCATCGCCGTCTACTCCCGTCTCGGCTTCCGCCACGACGACGTGGACACGCACGTGCAGTACCGGCGCGGCTGAGGTCGGCCCACCGGCTCGACCAGTGGGCCCCCGGCGGCGGGGCTCGACTACGCTCAGCGCCGATGAACGCGGCCACCTCACTCGACGAATCCGACCAGACCGGCGGGCGCCGCTGGCGGCGTCGCGACCGGGCCACCGTGCCCCCCGAGCCCACCCCACCCCCGGCTCCGCTCCTCAGCCCCGAGGAGTACGCCGCCCGGCTCGGCGAGGCCCAGGCCGCCGCCGAGCAGGCCACCGCGCTGCGCCGCTCCGCCGAGCTGGCCGCCGCGGAGGCGAGCGCCGAGCGGCTGGTCGCCGAGGACGCCGCCCGCGAGGCGATCGCGGCCCGCGAGGCGGCCGACCGAACGCTCACCGAGCGCGCGGCCGCCGTCGAGGAGGCGTTCGCGGCACGCGCCGCCGCCGAGCAGGCCGCCGCCGCTGCCACCGACGAGCGCACCGCCGCTGAGACGGCCGGCACCGAGGCCGCCCGGCTGCGCGAGCAGGCCGAGCAGGCCGCCCGCGCCCAGGCCGAGGCCGCCGCCGCGGCCGCCGCGCTGCACGAGCAGGCCGAGGCCGCCGCCCAGCGGGCCGAGGAGGCGCGCGAGCGCGCCGAGCAGGTCGCGCGCGAGCAGACCGACGCCGCCCGGGCCGCCCTCGAGGCCCGCACCCGGGCCGAGGAGGCCGCCCGCGAGGCCGCCGCCGCGGCCGAGGCGGCCCACACCGCCCGCGGCGAGGCCGAGCAGGCCGCCGCCGAGCAGGCCAGCGTCGCCGCCCAGGCCCAGGGCGAGCGCACCACCGCCGAGGAGGCGCTGCGCGCCGCCGTGGCGAGCGCGGCCACCGCCACCGAGGAGCACCTCGCCCGCACCGCGGCCACCGCCCGGGAGCGCCAGGTCGCCGAGACCGCCGCGGCCGAGCAGGCCGCCGCCCGCGAGGCGGCCGAGGCGAAGGCCGCCGAGCAGGCGGCCGCCCGCACCGCCGCCGACGAGGCCGCCACCGAGCACGCACGCCTGGCCCAGGAGGCGCACGCCGCGCGCACCGCCGCCGAGCAGGCAGCCGGCGCCGCCGCGGTGGACGCCGCCCAGGCCCACGAGGCCCGCCGCGCCGCCGAGCAGGCGGCCGCCGAGCAGGCCGCGCTCGCCGGACGTGCGGCCGCCGCCGAGCACGCCGCGCACACCGAGTCCGCCGCCGCCGGCGCGCTCGCCCGCGCCGAGGCCGAGGCCCGCCAGACGGCCGAGACCGCCGCCGCGGAGCACGCCCGACTCGCCCAGGCGGCGTACGACGCCCGCGCGGTGGCCGAGCGCGCCGCCGAGGAGGCCTTCGCCGCCCGCACCCTCGCCGACGAGGCCGCCCGGGCCCAGGCGCGGGCCGCCGAGGAGGCGCACGCCGCGCGGCTCGCCGCCGAGGAGGACGCCGCCAGCGCCGCCGAGCAGGCCGCGGCCGCACTGGTCGCCCGCACCGAGGCCGAGGCCGCCGCCACCGCCCAGGCCACCCTGGCCGGGCAGGCCGCGGCCGGCGAGAGCGCCGCCCACGCCGCCGCCGAGCAGGCGAGCGAGACCGCTCGGCTCGCCCATGAGTCCCGGACCGCCGCGGAGGAGTCCGCCCGCGCGCTGGCCGCCGACCTCGAGGCAGCCCACGCCGCGCGGCTCGAGGCCGAGGAGGTCGCGACCGCGGCCGTCGTGGCCCGGGTCGCCGCCGAGCAGGAGGCCCAGGCGCACGCCGAGCTCGCCGCCCAGGCCACCGAGGCCCGCCAGCGCGCCGAGGAGCAGCTCGCCGCACGCACCGAGGAGCTCGCCGCCGCGCTCGCCGCCCGCGAGGCCGCCGAGCGCGACGCCGCCGAGCACGCCCGGCTGCGCGCCGAGGTCGAGGACGCCGCCGAGGCGCGCGCCATCGACCGGCAGGCCGTCGAGTCCTCGGTGCGCCACCAGGCCGAGCTCGCCGAGTACGCCCTCGAGGACCGGATCGCCGCCGAGGAGCGCGCGGCCGCCCTGGCCGTCGAGCTGGCCGAGGCCCGCGAGCAGCTGCTCGGCGGGGCCCCGCGCCACGCGGCGCCCGCGCCCGCGACTCCTGAGGCCCCGATCGTCTCGCGCCCGGACGACGCGCCCGCGGAGAAGCCGGTGCGCTACCGACGCCGCCGCGGCGCCGTGTTCGGCTGGCTGCTGGTGCTGCTCGCGCTCGCCGCGGCCGGCGCGACGGCGTACCTCGTGGTCGACGGTCGGGTCGCCAACGACCTCGCGGTGATCGGCGGCGTCCTCGCGCTCCTCCTGCTGGTGCTCGGCGTGCGGGTGCTGACCTCGCGCCGCTTCGTGCGGATCGGCAACGGCCTCGTCGAGGTCCGCGCCGACGGCGAGCACCACCATGTCGACCTCACCGACGAGCGCACCCGCGTCACCCTCGCCGGCACCCCCGGCGAGCCCGGCTGGGAGGCCCGCTTGGAGCGTCCCGCGATGCCGCCGCTGGTCATCGACGCGAAGATGGTCGACCCGGTCGAGTTCACCGCGCTCCTGCGCCGGTGGCGCCCGGAGGTCTGAGATCTCGGGTAGTTCGTGACGTTGGGGACTGTGGAGAGCGTTGTCCACAGTCCCTCGCGTCACGAACTACCTACTCCGTCACCGGCACGCCTCAGCCCGGAGACTCCGCGCAGTAGCGCCGCAGCGCGACCAGCTGGTCCTCCGGCTCGAAGCCGGTGGCGCGGATCCGGGTCAGGTCGAGCACGCTGTGGCGCGGGCGGGGCGCCATCGCCTTGCCCGCGGCGTACTCCTCGGTGCTCACCGGCGTCACGTCGTCGCCCGAGCGACCGCTGAGCGCGAAGACCGCCCGCGCGAGCCCCGCCCACGACAGCGGGTCGCCGGCGTTGCTGACGTGATAGGTGCCGTACGCCGCGCCGACGTCGAGCAGGTGCCGGGTGGCGCGCGCGAGCTCGTCGGTGAACGTCAGCCGGCCGATCTGGTCGTCGACCACGCTCGGCGAGACGCCCCGGGCGGCCAGCGACTGCATCGTCCGCACGAAGTTGCCGCCGGCGCCGACCACCCACGAGGTGCGCAGCAGGTAGTGCCGCGGGGTGGTCGCGACCGCGACGTCGCCCGCGGCCTTGGTCTGCCCGTAGACGCCGAGCGGGCTCAGCGGCTCGTCCTCGGTGTGCACCTCGCGGGTGCCGTCGAAGACGTAGTCGGAGGAGTAGTGCACCAGCGTCAGCCGGTGCTCGGTGGCCACCCGGGCCAGCGCGGCGGGCGCCTGGGCGTTCGCCGCCCACGCCCCGGCCCGCCCGTCCGGCGTCTCGGCGTCGTCGACGCCGGTCCAGGCGGCGGCGTTGATCACCACGTCGTACTCCCCCCACGGCCAGGCGGCCAGCGCCTCGGGGTCGGTCACGTCGAGCTCGTCGCGGCCCACGACGTGGCTGCCCGGGAACGCCTCCGCGAGCGCCTGCCCGAGCTGGCCGTGCCCGCCGAGCACCAGCGTGCGCCGCCCGGCCATCGGCTCCACGGCGTCGAGGGTGGGGTTGTGCCGGTCCTTCTCGGAGACGTCGGCCTCGGCGAGCGGCACCGGCCACGGGATCGCGAGCGCCGGGTCGTCGAGCGCGACGGCGGGGTAGGTCGTGCCGGGGCGCCAGTGCTCGTTGACCAGGTAGGAGTACGCCGTCGCGTCCTCGAGCGCCTGGTAGGAGTTGCCGACCCCGCGCGGGACGAACACCGCGGTGCCGGGACCGACCTCGAGGTGGACCACGGTGCCGAGGCTGTCGCCCGCCCGCAGGTCCACCCACGCGCCGAAGACCCGTCCGGTGGCCACCGAGACCAGCTTGTCCCAGGGCTCGGCGTGGATGCCGCGGGTGGCGCCGCGCCGGGCGTTGAAGGAGATGTTGTTCTGCACCGGCCCGAAGTCGGGCAGCCCGAGGGCGGTCATCTTCTCGCGCTGCCAGTTCTCCTTGAACCAGCCGCGGGAGTCGGCGTGCACGGGCAGCTGCACCACGAGGAGGCCGGGGATCGCGGTCTCCTCCACGCGAAGGGTCGCGACAGGCTCCGTCACCGTCACTGGCCCTTCGCCGCGTAGGCGCTCTCGACCGCGCCCTTGTGGGGGCGCCACCAGTCCTCGTGCGCGGCGTACCACTCGACGGTGGCGGCGAGCCCGGCCTCGAAGTCGGCGTACGCCGGCGCCCAGCCGAGCTCGGTGCGCAGCTTGGTGGAGTCGATCGCGTAGCGCAGGTCGTGCCCGGCGCGGTCGGTCACCAGGTCGAAGTCGTCCTCCGGGCGCCCGAGCTGGCGCAGGATCGCGCGCACGACCTCCAGGTTGGTGCGCTCCCCGTCGGCGCCGATCAGGTAGGTCTCGCCGATGCGCCCGCGGGTGAGGATCGTCCACACGGCGGCGGAGTGGTCCTCGGCGTGGATCCAGTCGCGCACGTTGAGCCCCGCGCCGTACACCTTGGGCCGGCCGCCGGCGAGCACGTTGGTGATCTGGCGCGGGATGAACTTCTCGACGTGCTGCCAGGGCCCGTAGTTGTTGGAGCAGTTGGAGATCGTCGCCTGCACCCCGAAGCTGCGCACCCACGCCCGCACCAGGTGGTCCGAGCCGGCCTTGGTGGCGGAGTACGGGCTGGAGGGGTTGTACGCCGTGGCCTCGGTGAAGCGCTGCGGGTCGTCGAGCGCGAGGTCGCCGTACACCTCGTCGGTGGAGACGTGGTGGAGCCGGGTCCCGGCCTTGCGGACCGCCTCGAGCAGGGTGAAGGTGCCGACCAGGTTGGTGTGGATGAACGGCGAGGGGTCGGCCAGCGAGTTGTCGTTGTGGGACTCCGCGGCGAAGTGGACCACCGCGTCGTGCTCGGCGACGAGCGGGTCGACGACCGCCCCGTCGGCCACGTCGCCGACCACCAGCGAGACCCGGTCCGACGGCAGCGCGTCGATCGCCTCGCGGCTGGCGGCGTAGGTCAGCCGGTCCAGCACGGTGACCCGCGCGTCGGTCCGGGCGACGAGGTGATGCACGAAGTTGGAGCCGATGAATCCGGCGCCACCGGTCACGAGGATGCGGTTCATGTGCTCGATGCTAGGCACCGAGGTCCCGGTCGTGCCTACAGTTCGCTCCATGCGCGGCATCATCCTCGCCGGCGGGACCGGCTCCAGGCTGCACCCCATCACGCTCGGCGTCAGCAAGCAGCTGCTGCCGGTCTATGACAAGCCGATGATCTACTACCCGCTCTCGACGCTGATGCTGGCCGGGATCCGCGAGGTCCTGGTGATCACCACGCCGCACGAGGCCGACCTCTTCCGGCGGCTGCTCGGCGACGGCTCGCAGTTCGGGATCGAGATCTCCTGGGCGGTCCAGCCCAGCCCCGACGGCCTCGCCCAGGCGTTCATGATCGGCGAGCGGCACATCGGCTCCGAGCCGGTCGGGATGGTGCTGGGCGACAACCTCTTCTACGGCGAGGGCCTCGGCACCCGGCTGCGCCGCTTCCACGACGTCGACGGCGCCGTGGTCTTCGGCTACCGGGTCGCCGACCCCACGGCGTACGGCGTGGTGGAGTTCGACGACGCCGGGCTGGCGCTCTCCCTGGAGGAGAAGCCCGCGCACCCGCGCAGCAACTACGCGGTGCCGGGGCTGTACTTCTACGACGCCGGCGTGGTCGACCTGGCCCGCGACCTCAAGCCCTCCGAGCGCGGCGAGCTCGAGATCACCGACCTCAACCGGCGCTACCTCGAGCAGGGGCGCCTGCACGTCGAGGTGCTCCCCCGCGGTGCCGCGTGGCTGGACACCGGCACCTTCGACGACCTCGCCAACGCCAGCGACTTCGTGCGCGCGATCGAGCACCGGCAGGGCCAGAAGATCGGCGCACCCGAGGAGGTCGCCTGGCGGATGGGCCTGATCGACGACGACCAGCTCGCCGCCCGCGCGGCCGAGCTCACCAAGAGCGGGTACGGCGTCTACCTCGCGCGGTTGCTCGACGAGGGGCGCTGAGGGCGGTCGTTCTGCCCCCGGCGGCGGGTAGTTGCCTCTCCCCTCACGGGGCTCAGCGCAGGGCCTCCCGCAGCACCCCGGCGATCTCGCGGTGCGCGGCGCGGGCGGTGCGCCCGGCGCCGACGACGTTGAAGAACCCGTGGATCTGGTCGGGGAAGCGGCGGGTCTCCACGGGTACGCCGGCGGCGGCCAGGCGCGCGGCGTACGCCTCGCCCTCGTCGCGCAGCGGGTCGAAGCCGGCGGTGGCGACGTAGGCCGGGGCGAGCCCGGCGGGCAGGTCGGCGTGCAGCAGCGAGATCCGCGGGTCGGCGCGGGTCGCGGGGTCGGGGAGATAGCTGGCGGTCGCCAGGTCCATGAACTCCGTGCTCAGGAAGAACCCCGAGCCGAAGGTCCGCCGGCTCGCCAGCCGCCCCTCCGCGTCGGCCATCGGGTAGACCAGCAGCTGGAAGGCCAGCGGCAGCCCCTCGCGCGCGGCCACGATCGCCACCGCCGCGGCCAGGTTGCCGCCGGCCGAGTCGCCGCCCACGGCGATCCGGGTCAGGTCCACGTCGAGGCCGGCGGCCGGGTCGGCGGCGTGCTCGACCACCCAGCGGTACGCCGCCACGCAGTCGTCGTACGCCGCGGGGAACGGCTCCTCCGGCGCCAGCCGGTAGTCCACCGCCAGCACCCTCACCCCGGAGTGCTCGGCGAGCAGCCGGCACGACGCGTCGTGGGACTCCAGGTCGCCGTAGATGAAGCCGCCGCCGTGGAAGAAGACCAGCAGCGGGCTCAGCGCACCCGGGGTGCCCGGCGCCCAGCCCTGCCGGGTCAGCGACGGGTGCGCGGTCGGGGTGTAGAGCCGCGCCCGCAGCGCGGCGGGGTCCCCGGCATCCCCCAGCCGCAGGTCGCGTACGCCGCCGACGCCTGGCCGACCGCCGGCCAGCCGGGACTGGCGCACGATGGCGCGGCGCCCGGCCGCCACCGGCAGCGACTCCGCGGCCGGCTCGCGCGCCAGCTGCTGGAGCCGCAGCATCAACTGGGTGTCCACCGCGAGCGTCTGGCCCTCGCGCACCACCGGCCTCCCGGCCAGCACCCGCTGCACCCGCGGGGGCAGGTTGAGCGCCCCGGCGAAGGCGGCGGCCTCCGCCCGGGCCAGCAGCGGCGTCAGCCGGGCGCGGGCGCCGCGGCGTACTGACCGGGCCGGACGGGCCGGCGGATCGAGCAGGAACGGCGTGGTCGTGTCGCGGGTCACAGCGGCAACCTACCCACGGGTATCGCCGCCGCGGCAAGGTTCCGGTCGTCTGTTGGACTCCCCGTGTTCCCCCAGCGGTGCCACACTCGACCCATGTCCGCCGAGCTCTCGCCGTCCGCGCCCGCCGACGTCCCGCCGGAGGAGCCGTTCGACGTCGAGCCGCCGTACGAGCCCGCCCCCGACGCGATCGCGGCGGTCAGGGGCTTCGACGACCGGTTCCTGGACCGCGAGCTGAGCTGGCTGAAGTTCAACCAGCGGGTGCTCGAGCTCGCCGAGGACCCCTCGCTGCCGCTGCTGGAGCGGACCCGGTTCCTGGCGATCTTCACCAGCAACCTCGATGAGTTCTTCATGGTCCGCGTCGCCGGGCTCAAGCGGCGCATCGCCGCCGGCCTCGCGGTCCGCGCGGCGTCGGGGATGATGCCGCGCGAGACCCTCGAGGCGATCTGGCAGACCGCCCGCGAGCTGTCGCTGCGCCAGGCCCGGGTGTTCCGCGAGCAGGTGGTGCCCGAGCTCGCCGAGGAGGGCATCCAGCTGGTGCGCTGGGACGACCTCGACCGCGAGGAGCAGCGCGCCTGCAAGCGGCTGTTCAAGGAGCGCATCTTCCCGGTGCTCACCCCGCTGGCCGTCGACCCGGCGCACCCGTTCCCCTACATCTCCGGGCTCTCGCTCAACCTCGCGGTGCTGATCCGCAACCCCAAGACCGGCAAGCAGCACTTCGCCCGGGTCAAGGTGCCGCCGATCTTCGCCCGCTTCGTGCCGCTCGGCAACCAGCGCTTCGTGCCGCTGGAGGACGTCATCCGCGAGCACCTCAAGCGGCTGTTCCCGGGCATGGACGTGCTGGAGGTGCACACCTTCCGCGTCACCCGCAACGAGGACCTCGAGGTCGAGGAGGACGACGCCGAGAACCTCCTCGCCGCCCTGGAGAAGGAGCTGCTGCGCCGCCGCTTCGGCCCGCCGGTGCGCCTGGAGGTCGAGGAGACGATCTCGCCGTCGGTGCTCGCGCTGCTGGTCACCGAGCTCGGCGTCTCCGAGCAGGAGGTGGTCCGGCTGCCCGGCCCGCTGGACCTGCGCGGGCTGCACGGCATCGCCGACCTGGGCCGCGAGGAGCTGAAGTATCCCGCGTTCGTGCCCACCACCCACCCCTACCTCGCCGAGGTGGAGTCGGCCGCGCCGGTCGACGTGTTCAAGTCGCTGCGGCGCCGCGACGTACTGCTGCACCACCCGTACGACTCGTTCGCGACCTCGGTGCAGCGCTTCCTCGAGCAGGCCGCCGCCGACCCGCACGTGCTGGCGATCAAGCAGACGCTGTATCGCACCTCCGGCGACTCCCCGATCATCGACGCCCTCGTCGACGCGGCGGAGGCCGGCAAGCAGGTGCTGGTGATCGTGGAGATCAAGGCCCGCTTCGACGAGGAGGCCAACATCCGCTGGGCCCGCCAGCTCGAGCAGGCCGGCTGCCACGTCGTCTACGGGCTGGTGGGGCTCAAGACGCACTGCAAGCTGGCGATGGTGGTGCGCGAGGAGCCCGACGGCATCCGGCGCTACACCCACATCGGCACCGGCAACTACAACCCCAAGACCTCACGCACCTACGAGGACCTCGGGCTGCTCACCACCGACGAGACCATCGGCGAGGACGTCGCGCACCTGTTCAACAACCTCTCCGGCTGGTCGCGCAACGCGTCGTACGACGAGCTGCTGGTCGCCCCCGACAGCGTGCGCAGCGGGCTGATCGAGCAGATCCACCGCGAGATCGCCCACCACCGCGAGGGGCGCCCGGCCCGCATCCGGTTCAAGGCCAACTCGGTGGTCGACGAGGCGATCATCGACGCGCTCTACCTCGCCTCCCAGGCCGGCGTACCGGTGCAGCTGCTGGTCCGGGGCATCTGCGCGCTGCGCCCCGGCGTACCCGGGCTGTCGGAGACCATCGAGGTGCGCTCGGTGCTGGGCCGGTTCCTCGAGCACAGCCGGGTCTTCCTCTTCGAGAACGGCGGCGAGCCGGTCGCCTGGATCGGCTCGGCCGACATGATGCACCGCAACCTGGACCGGCGCGTCGAGGTGCTGGTGCGCCTGCCGCGCGCGGACGCAATCGCGAGCGTCGGGGAGATCTTCGACCTCGCGTTCGCCCCGGACGCCTCGGGGTGGGAGCTGGGACCCGACGGGGAGTGGACCCACAACGCCGGGAGCCGGCACCTGCAGGAGACGCTGATCACGCGTCGCCGCGCCCGACGTACGACGGGATGAGAGCAGACGGTCCCCTGGGCCGCGCATC
The DNA here is from genome assembly GCF_011420305.2 of Nocardioides ochotonae. Lineage (NCBI taxonomy): Bacteria > Bacillati > Actinomycetota > Actinomycetes > Propionibacteriales > Nocardioidaceae > Nocardioides > Nocardioides ochotonae. The sequence continues at coordinate 3,841,830 of NZ_CP061769.1, forward strand.
CGGGGGGTCTGGTTTGCAAGCGCGGGCCAGCGACCCCCTAGCATGAGTCCGACCTTCTCCGCCTCTCCAGGAGTATTCCGTGGGTTTGCGATTCCGCCCCGTCGACAATGCGTTCTACGACCTCTTCACCGAGTCGGCCACCCACCTCGTCACCGGCGCCGATCTGCTCGCGCAGATGCTGTCCGCGGGCGACGAGCGCGAGGCGGTGGCGCAGAAGATGCGCGACGCCGAGCACGCCGCCGACGAGACCACGCACTCGCTGTTCAAGAAGGTCAACAGCACCTTCGTCACGCCGTTCGACCGGGAGGACATCTACTCCCTCGGCTCGGCCCTCGACGACGTCATGGACCTGATGGACGAGGTCGTCGACATGATCCTGCTCTACGAGGTCCACGAGCTCCCGCCGCGGGTCTCCGAGCAGGTCGAGGTGCTCCAGCGGTGCGCCGAGCTCACCGCCCAGGCGATGCCGAAGCTGACCGACCCGGGGTCCCTGTCGGACTACTGGATCGAGATCAACCGCCTCGAGAACACCGGAGACAAGAACCACCGCCGGATCCTGGCCCACCTGTTCAGCGGCGAGTACAAGACGATCGACGTACTCAAGCTCAAGGACATCATCGAGTCCCTCGAGGAAGCGATCGACGCCTTCGAGAAGGTCGCCAACACGGTGGAGCAGATCGCCGTCAAGGAGTCCTGAGCGCGTGTCCGCAACCCTCGCGCTGGTCATCGCGGTCGTCGTCGTCGCCTTGGTCTTCGACTACACCAACGGGTTCCACGACGCCGCCAACGCGATCGCCACATCCGTCTCGACGCGCGCGCTGACCCCTCGGGTCGCGCTCGGCATGGCCGCGGTCATGAACTTCGTCGGCGCCTTCCTGGGCCAGGAGATCGCCAACACCGTCGCCGGAGTCATCTCCGTCTCAGCGAACTCACACGGCCTGGTCATCGTGATGGCCGGCCTGCTCGGTGCGATCACCTGGAACCTGGTGACCTGGTACTACGGCCTGCCCTCCTCGTCCTCCCACGCCCTCATCGGCGGCCTGGTCGGCGCTGCGCTGGCCTCCGGGTCGTACGTCAAGTGGAGCGCGATCGTCGACAAGGTCCTGCTCCCGATGATCGCCTCGCCGATCTTCGGCTTCATGGCCGCGTTCGCCTTCATGCTCGGCATCATGTGGGTCTTCCGGCGCCGCAACCCGCACCGCACGCAGCGCGGGTTCCGCATCGCCCAGACCGTCTCCGCGGCCGCGATGGCGCTGGGCCACGGTCTGCAGGACGCCCAGAAGACGATGGGTGTCATCTTCCTGGCGCTGCTCACCGGTGGCTACGCCACCGCCGGCGACCCCCTGCCGCTGTGGGTCATCCTCGCCGCGGCGGCCGCCATCTCGGCCGGCACCTGGGCCGGTGGCTGGCGGATCATGCGCACCCTCGGGCGCCGCATCATCCACCTCGACCCAGCCCGCGGCTTCGCCTCCGAGACGATCGCCGCCGGTGTCCTCTACACCACCGCGTTCGCCTTCGAGGCCCCCATCTCCACCACCCACACGATCACCTCCGCGGTGATGGGTGCCGGCGCCACCAAGCGCTTCTCCGCCGTCCGCTGGGGCGTCGCCCGCTCCATCGTCGCCGCCTGGGTGCTCACCTTCCCGATGGCCGGCGCCGTCGCCGCGGTGCTCTACTGGATCTGCAAGTACGTCTTCCAGCTGCCGTGAGGCTCGCTCTCCTCTGAGAGAGCTGCTGACACACAAGGACCGTCGGGTGACCGGCGGTCCTTGTGTGTTTGTGGGGGGGTGTGGCCGGCGCGATCCGGATAGTCCGACACATGAGGGTCGTGAATCCCGGTTTTCACGACCCTCCTGTGTCGGACTATCCCTCGGGGCGCCGGTGCCGCAGCAACCGTTCCCGGTCCCAGGGGGTGAGCGCGCGCCGCTGCGCGACCGTCTCGGTCGGGATCCACCACGGCGGACGCGCCAGGGTCCACCGGCGTTCGGACCCCGGCCGCCGCGAGGCGCGCTGGTACGCCGCGCGCAGCCGGAGCACGAACGCGGCCGGGTTGGCCAGATCGGCCCCCACCATCGTCACCGGCTCGAGCCCGTGGGCGCGGAACCTCTCCTCGCGCGCCAGGTCACTGGCCCGCCTGGCGCTGGAGAGGTGGTCCTTGCCGTCGTACTCCCCCACGACCCCGAGCTCCGCGTCGAGCAGGTCAGGGGTGCCGAGGTGGCGCCCGTCGAGGTCGAAGACCGGGCGGTTGCAACGCGGGCGGGGCATCCCGCCGGCGTCGGTCCACACCAGGCGCATCGCCGACTCGGTGGGCGCCCACGAGTTCTCATCGGCCAGCGCCAGCGCCGCGCGCAGCTGGGGAACCCCGGTCCAGGTGCGCAGGCGCCACTGGGTGTAGACCCGACATTCCTCCAACGAGACCAGGTCGGAGTACGCCGCCATGTCGAGCGCCACGACCGCGGCGGCGACGTCCGGGGCGTGGCGCGCCTCGAAGCACGCCGAGCGCACGGCGGTGGTGACCGGCAGCCCGTCGACCCGGTCGTGGTCGCGTGGGTCGATCCCCTCCTTGCACGGGACCCAGCGAGGATCCGGGCGGAGGTTGACGTGGGTCGCGAGCACCACCGGCCGGCCGTCGCTCCCGTCGAACCACCGGGCTCCTGCCCAACGGAGCGCCGCCCACCCCGTGACCGCTCCGTGGGGCCCGAGCACGGCCGCGGCCTCGACGATCCGCTGCTCGACCCGGCCGCTGTCCACGTCGGCGGGCACGTACATCCCCGCCGAGGTACGCCGCCAGCGCGGCCCGCGGGCCTGCCCGCGCGTCGGGCCGGCCCGCCCGGTGGGGTCGATCGGCACCGGGACCACCACCTCGGGGTGGCCCGGGTGGACACCGGGACCTGCTCGCTCGACTCGCCGCACCCGCCGAGCCTGCGTCCGGCGCGGCCCCTCCCGGGCGCCTCGCCCACAGGCTCCCCCGGCGTACGACCGGGAGGGCGGGGTGGGGACGACTAGTGGCTCGGAGTCGCCCCCAGGCGATAGTCCGACACACCAGGGTCGTGAATCGGGCGAAAGACGACCCTGGTGTGGCGGACTATCCCCTCACGTCGCCCGACGAGCCCCCGACCCACCTCACCCGAACCGACCCGAGATGTACGCCTCGGTCGACTCGTTGTCGGGGTTGGTGAACATCTTCTTGGTGGGGTTGAACTCCACCAGGTGGCCGGGCTGGCCGGCGCCCTTGAGGTTGAAGAAGCCGGTGTCGTCGGAGACGCGGGCGGCCTGCTGCATGTTGTGGGTGACGATGACGATCGTGTAGTCGGACTTGAGCTCGTGGATCAGGTCCTCGACGGCGGAGGTGGAGATCGGGTCGAGGGCGGAGCAGGGCTCGTCCATCAGCAGGATCTGCGGCTCGACGGCGATGGCGCGGGCGATGCACAGGCGCTGCTGCTGACCGCCGGAGAGGCCCATGCCGGGCTTGGCGAGGCGGTCCTTGACCTCGTTCCACAGGTTGGCGCCGCGCAGCGAGCGCTCGACGATCTCGTCGGCCTCGGCCTTCTTCATCCGCTTGGAGTTCAGCTTGTTGCCGGCCAGGACGTTGTCATAGATCGACATCGTCGGGAACGGGTTGGGCCGCTGGAAGACCATCCCGATCTGGCGGCGTACGGCGACGGGGTCGACGCCGGGGTCGTAGAGCGACTGCCCGTCGACCATCACCTTGCCCTCCACGCGGGCGCCCGGGATCACCTCGTGCATCCGGTTCAGCGAGCGCAGGAAGGTCGACTTGCCGCAGCCGGAGGGGCCGATGAAGGCGGTGACCGCGCGGGCCCGGATCGTCATGTTGACGCCCTGCACGGCGAGGAAGTCGCCGTAGTAGATGTTCAGGTCCGAGACGTCGATGCTCTTGGCCATCAGTGGGTTCCTTGGATCAGTGTCGAAGAACGGGGGTCAGCGGCCGGTCTTGGGCGCGAACAGTGCGCCGATCGCACGGGCCAGCAGGTTGAGCAGCATCACGATCGCGACGAGCACCAGCGCGGCGCCCCAGGCCCGGTCGAGCTGCTCGAGGTTGTACTTGCCGCCGGTCGTCACCGAGCTGTAGATGAAGACCGGCAGCGTCGCCATCCGCCCGTCGAACGGGTTGAGGTTCAGCGCGGTGGTGCTGCCGACGATGATCAGCAGCGGCGCGGTCTCGCCGGCGACGCGCGCGATCGCCAGCGTGACGCCGGTGGCGATGCCGCCCAGCGCGGTGGGCAGCACGACCTTGACGATCGTGCGCCACTTCGGCACGCCCAGGGCGTACGACGCCTCGCGGAGCTCGGCCGGCACCAGCTTGAGCATCTCCTCGGTCGAGCGCACCACCGTCGGCACCATCAGCACCGACAGGGCGACCGCGCCGCCGATGCCGAAGCGCACCCCGGGCCCGAAGATCATCGTGAACAGCGCGAACGCGAACAGGCCGGCCACGATCGAGGGGATGCCGGTCATCACGTCCACCAGGAACGTGATCATCCGCGCCAGCCGGCTCTTCGCGCCGTACTCGACCAGGTAGACGGCGGCGAGGACGCCGATCGGCACCGAGATGATCGTGGCCATCGCGGTGATGATCAGCGTGCCCATCAGCGCGTGGTAGATGCCACCGCCCTCACCGAGCACACCGCGCATGTCGTAGGTGAAGAACTGCGCGGACAGCACGCCGTACCCGCGGCTGACCACCTCATAGACCAGGCTCACCAGCGGCACCATCGCGAGCGCGAAGACCGACCAGGCGACGGTGGTCACCAGCCGGTCGGTGGCCTTGCGGCCGCCCTCGACGACCGAGGACCACGCCGGCAGGCCGAGCACGAGCAGCACCCACCCGACCAGCACGACGGCGACCAGTCCCCAGCCGAGGAACAGCCCCGCGAGCCCGGCGGCGCCGAAGCAGATCAGGCCCGCCAGCAGCGGCGCGTACGACGGGAGCTGCGGCGCCTGGAACGGGAGCGAGCCCTGCTCGTCCTGCACCGGGGTCAGGGTGTCGGTCATGGCGGCTCAGCCCTTCACCTGGCCACGGGCGGCGACCCAGCGACCGAGGAAGTTGACGATGAACGAGACGACGAACAGCACCAGCCCGCTGAAGATCAGCACGTTGATCTTCATGCCGGAGGCGTTGCCGAAGTTGAGCGCGATGTTGGCCGCGATCGTGGAGGGGTTCTGCGAGGAGATCAGGTTGACCGTGACCGCGCCGCTGACCGAGAGCACCATCGCGACGGCCATCGTCTCGCCGAGCGCGCGCCCGAGGCCGAGCATGATCCCGGAGATGATGCCGGAGCGGGCGTAGGGGAAGACCGTCATCCGGATCATCTCCCAGCGGGTCGCGCCGAGGGCGAGCGCCGCCTCCTCGTGCATCCGCGGGGTCTGGAGGAACACCTCGCGGCAGATCGCGGTGATGATCGGCAGCGCCATCACCGCGAGCACGATCGCGGCGGTGAGGATCGTGCGCCCGGTGGTCGCCGGTCCCTCGAAGAACGGCAGGAAGCCGAGGTGGTCGGCCAGCCACTGGTACGCCGGGAAGATCGTCGGCGCCAGCACCTGGATGCCCCACAGGCCGAACACCACCGAGGGCACCGCGGCGAGCAGGTCCACGAGGTAGCCGAGGCTGCGGGCGATGCGGCGCGGCGCGTAGTGGGAGATCACCAGCGCCAGGCCGATCGCGAGCGGGGCCGCGATCAGGATCGCCAGCAGCGCCGCGAGCAGGGTGCCGTAGAGCAGCGGCCAGACGTAGAGGGTCAGGCTCTCCTTGCCGTAGAGCTGGTCCTGATCGGCGCCCAGCGCGGGGGCGCCCTCGACGATGAGGAAGATCGCGACGCCGGCGAGCGCGAGGACGATGAGCAGGCCCGCGCCGCGGGCCAGGCCCGCGAACACCGCGTCACCGCGACGCGTGGAGGTCCCCGAGGACGCCCGTGAGGGGGTGCGCGTGGGGGTGCGCGTGGGGGTGGTCGACACCTGGTGCCCTTCTTGTCTGGCTGCTGTGGTGCTGGAGTGACTCGTGTGGTTCACGCACCCGAGGGTCCGTGCCCGTCAGGCGCGGACCCTCGAGCGAGGACGCTGAGCGATCAGCCGACGGTGATGCCGTCGACGATCGCGGTGACCTCCTTGCGCAGGCCCTCGGCGAGCGGCGCCGAGCCGGCCTCCTCGGCGCCCTGCTGCTGGCCCTCGTCGCTGAGGACGTACTCGAGGTAGGCCTTGGTCAGCTCGCCGGCGTCGGCCTCGTCGCTGTCGTAGTTGTCGCAGGCCAGGAGGTAGGAGACCAGCACGATCGGGTAGGTCCCGGCCTCGTCGGTCGTGTGGTCGAGGTCGAAGACCACCGAGTTGGGGTCGCGGCCCTCCACCCGCGGGGAGACCTCCAGGATCCGCGCCGCCGCCTCCTCGGTGGGGCCGACGAAGTCACCGCCGACCTTGACCTGGGCGACGTCGAGGCCCTGGGCCTGGCTGGCGTCGGCGTAGCCGATGGAGTTCGTGCCCTCCTTGACCGCGGAGACCACGCCCGCAGTGCCCTGCGCGGCCTCGCCGCCGTACTGCGCGGGCCAGACCTCGAGCGGGCCCTCGGTCCACACCTTCGGTGCGACGGCGTCGAGGTAGTCGGTGAAGTTCTCGGTGGTGCCGGACTCGTCCGAGCGGTGCACCGCGTTGATGGCCGCCTTCGGCAGGTCGGCGCCGGGGTTGTCGGCGGCGATCGCCTTGTCGTTCCAGGAGGTGATGGTGCCGGCGAAGATGCCGGCGAGGGTCTCCGGGGAGAGCTTGAGGTCGTCGACGCCCTCGAGGTTGTAGATCACCGCGATCGGCGAGACGTAGTTGGGGATCTCGATCGGGGCGGTGCCGTTGCAGCGCTCGGTCGCGGCGCGGAGCTCGCCCTCGTCGTCGGTGAGGTAGGCGTCGGAGCCCGCGAAGGGGAAGGCGCCGGAGATGAAGTTCTCGCGACCTCCGCCGGAGCCGATCGGGTCGTAGGTGACGGTCACGTCGGGGTGCGCGACCGAGAAGCCGGCCATCCAGGCGGCCTGCGCGGCCTCCTGGGAGGAGGCCCCGCCGCCGGCGAGGTTGCCGGCCAGGTCCGACTCGGAGGTGGAGGCCCCCGTGTCGTTGGCGGCCGCACACCCGCTGAGCGCGATCGCCAGAGCTGCAGCACCCGGCACGAGCGCCCGGCGCAGAGAAGTTCGGTTCACTCCGTGACTCCTGATTCCTCGACTGTTGACGTCGACGACGCTAGGCAGTCGAGGTGTCCGGACCCTGGGCCGTTGGTGAACGACGGGTGAACGGCGACCGGCAGGTCGGTCACACTCGGCAGGCCCGGGGAGGTCTGGAGCCCCGGGCCAGGGGTCAGGGCAGCTCCTCGGTGGCGACCACCCGGCCGTGGCGCAGGTGCGCCACGAGCATCGCGCCCTTCGCCAGCCGGGGGTCGGGTACGCCGAGGCGGTCGAAGACCAGCGGCAGCACCGGGCGGTGCGTGCACAGCACCGCGCCCACCCGCCGCTCACCGACGAGCGAGACCAGGTCGTCGACCGCGCGGGCGACCCCCTCCGCGGTGGCCTCCTCCTCGGTGAGCGCGTCGAGCAGCCACGGGTCGCCGCCGATGACGCCGCGCGCGGCGGCGTACGGCGCGACGGTCTCGACGCAGCGGGTCGCGCTCGAGCTCACCACCTCGCGCACGTCGTACGCCGCGAGGAGCGGCACCAGCGCGGCGGCCTGGTGACGCCCCTCGTCGGTCAGCGGGCGGGCGGTGTCGACCTCGTGCCAGGTCTTGCGGGGCCGGGAGAGGGCGTGGCGCAGCACCACGAGCGCCTCGGTGCGCTGCCGCTTCGGGGTTGCCTCGCGCAGCGTGTCGCGGTCGAAGGGGTAGGTCAGCCTGTCCAGCGCCTCGTCGATCCCGCACCACGCGACGTCGTCGATCTCCTCGTTGCGCTCATAGCTGCTCACGTCGTCGTCGCCGAGCACCCGCCCGCACCAGTAGTCCACGACCTTGGTGCGCCCGCCCGCGATCGGGTAGCGCTGCCGGCCCAGCGGCACACCCAGCCGCACCCGCAGGCCGGTCTCCTCCTCCACCTCGCGGACCGCGGCGACGGTGCGGTGCTCGCCGGGGTCGAGCTTGCCCTTGGGGAAGGACCAGTCGTCGTAGCGGGCGCGATGCACGAGCAGCACCTGCCGCCCGGGGCGGAACACGACGACGCCGGCCGAGAACACCTCGCGAGGCTGCACCATGGATCCAGTGTGGGGGATCCCGTGTGGAGCACCCGCCCATCCTCCCCGGCTCGCTAGGGTCGGCGCGTGCGCAGGCGATGGATGGTGCTCGGGGTCGTCGCCGTGCTCGTGGTGGCCACGCTCGCCGTCGTGGGTGTGCGGTGGTGGCGCGACGCGCACCGCAGCGACCTGGCCCGCGCCCTCGACCTCGCCGCCCCCGCCGAGCGCTACTCCTTCACCGACTGGGCAGGCGTACGCCGCGCGCTCGACGTGCCGCAGGACTCCTCGGCCCGGGCGCTGCGCACGCTGCTCGACGACGGCTACGACGCCGACCTGACCGCCGCCTCGGCGCTCGAGGAGTCCGCCGAGCTGCTGCGCGCCGACTACGGCTGGTCCCCCGCCGACCTCGACTGGGAGCTGCTCGCGCAGGCCGAGGACGGCGTGCTGGTGGTGGCGGCCCTGGGTGAGGACACCGACGTCGACGAGCTCGCCGACCGGCTCGCCGGGCTCGGCTACGAGCGGCCCGGCGAGGAGGACGGCGTGTGGCGCGGCGGGGAGGAGCTGGTCGCGCGGATCTCCGCGGAGACCGGCGAGCCCGGCTCCCCCGTGCTCCAGTACGTCGCGCTCGACGCCGACGCCGGGGTGGTGCGCACCAGCGACAGCGCCGCCCACCTGGAGGCGGTGCTCGCCAGCGACCTCGGCGCCCCCGAGGAGGTCGACGACGTGGCCGACGCCGCCGGGGACGCGCTCACCGCCGCGGTCTACACCGGACGGCACACCTGCACGGCGCTGGCGATGAGCCAGGCCGACGAGATCGACCAGGCCAGCGCCGACCGGCTGGTCGAGGAGGCCGGCGGGATCAGCCCGGTGCGCGCGTTCGCGATGGCGGTGCGCCCCGGGCGCGACGTGGTGGTGGCGATGTCGTTCGAGGACGACGAGCGCGCCCGGCGCAACGCCGACGCCCGCGCCGTCCTCGCTGCGGGGCCGGCGCCGGGCCAGGGCGGCACCTTCGCCGAGCGCTTCGACCTCGGCGAGGTGAGCGCCGACGGCACCCTGGTGCGGCTCGCCCTCGACCCCGTGGACGGCGCCGCGGTCTTCTCCGACCTCAGCACCGGCCCGGTCCTCTTCGCGACCTGCTGACCGCCCTACCGCCCCGGGCCGGTACCGCGCCCTACGTGAAGCGCCGCAGCCGCAGGCTGTTGGAGACCACGAACACCGACGACAGCGCCATCGCCGCCCCCGCGAGCATTGGCGTGAGCAGCCCCGCCGCGGCCAGCGGCAGCGCGGCGACGTTGTAGCCGAACGCCCAGAACAGGTTGCCCCGGATGGTGCCCAGGGTGCGCCGCGAGAGCCGGACGGCGTCGGCCGCGACGCGCAGGTCGCCGCGCACCAGGGTCAGGTCGCTGGCCTCGATGGCGATGTCGGTGCCGGTGCCCATCGCGATGCCGAGGTCGGCCTGGGCCAGCGCGGCCGCGTCGTTGACGCCGTCGCCGACCATCGCCACGACCCGGCCCTGCTCCTGCAGGCGGCGTACGACGTCGACCTTGTCGGCCGGCAACACGTCGGCGACCACGTCCTCGATCCCGACGGCGTCGGCGACCGTGCGGGCGCTCTGCTCGTTGTCGCCGGTGAGCAGCAGCGGGCGCAGCCCCAGGCGGCGCAGCTCGGCGACCGCCTCGGCGGAGGTCTCCTTCACGGTGTCGGAGACGACCAGCACCCCGCGGGCGCGGCCCTCCCAGCCGACGACGACCGGGGTGCGCCCGGCGCCGCGGGCCTCGTCGAGCGCGGCCGCCAGGACGGCGGGCACCTCGAGACCGCGCTCGGCGAGCAGCGCCGGTCGACCGACGAGGACCTCGCAGCCCTCGACGGTGCCGCTGACCCCGAGGCCCGGCACGTTGGCGAACCCCTCGACCGCCGGCAGCGGCGCCTCGGCGCCGGCCACCACGGCCTTCGCGATCGGGTGCTCCGAGCCCGACTCGAGCGCCGCCGCGCGGCGGCGTACCTCTTCCGGCGTGGCGCCGTCGGCGACCACGTCGACCAGCGCCATCACGCCGGTGGTGACGGTGCCGGTCTTGTCGAGGACGACGGTGTCGACCTGACGGGTGGACTCCAGCACCTCCGGCCCCCGGATCAGGATCCCGAGCTGGGCGCCGCGTCCGGTGCCGACCAGCAGCGCGGTCGGTGTGGCCAGCCCGAGCGCGCAGGGGCAGGCGATGATCAGCACCGCCACGGCGGCGGTGAAGGCGGCGGAGGTCTGGACGCCGGTGCCGAGCCAGAAGCCGAGGGTGCCCACCGCGAGCGCGATCACGACCGGCACGAAGACCCCGGAGACCCGGTCGGCGAGCCGCTGCACGGACGCCTTGCCGGCCTGCGCCTCCTCGACCAGCCGCGCCATCTGGGCCAGCTGGGTGTCGCTGCCGACCCGGGTGGCGCGCACGACGAGGCGCCCGCCGGCGTTGACGCAGCCGCCGACGACCTCGTCGCCGGGGCCGACCTCGACCGGCACCGGCTCGCCGGTGAGCATCGAGGCGTCGACGGCGGAGGTGCCGGACTCCACGACGCCGTCGGTGGCGAGCTTCTCGCCGGGGCGCACCACGAACCGGGTGCCGACGGCCAGTTCCTCGGCCGGCACCCGCACCTCGGTCTCGGCGCCGGGGGCGCCACGCAGTACGGCGACGTCCTTGGCGCCCAGGTCGAGCAGGGCGCGCAGCGCGGCCCCGGCGCGACGCTTGGAGCGCTTCTCGAACCAGCGGCCGGCGAGCAGGAACGTGGTGACCCCGGTGGCGGCCTCGAGGTAGATGTTGCCCATCCCGTCGGTGCGCTCGACGGCGATCCGGAACGGGTGGGTCATCCCGATCTCCCCCGCGCTGCCCCACACCAGTGCGACCACCGACCAGGTGTACGCCGCGATCACGCCGACCGAGACCAGGGTGTCCATCGTGGTCGAGCCGTGCCGCAGGTTGGCCCAGGCGGCGCGGTGGAAGGGCCACGCGCCCCACACCGCGACCGGGGAGGCGAGGGTCAGCGAGATCCACTGCCAGCCGTCGAACTGCCAGGCCGGCACCATCGCCAGCGCCACCACCGGGACGGTGAGCAGCGCCGAGACGATCAGCCGCTGCCGCAGCGCGTCGAGCTCGCGGTCGGCGGGGTCCTCGCTCGCCGCGTCCGCACCGGCGCCGCGCGAGGCGGCCTGCGGCACGGTGGCGGAGTAGCCGGCGGCCTCGACGGTCGAGAGCAGCACGTCGGTCCCCACCGAGGGCGGGTGCGTGACCCGCGCCTTCTCGGTGGCGTAGTTGACCGTCGCGGTGACCCCGTCGAGCTTGTTGAGCTTGCGCTCGATGCGGTTCGCGCACGACGCGCACGTCATGCCGGTGATCGCCAGCTCGGTGTCGGTCGACCGCTCAGTGCCCGTGCCCGGAGTCGTCGTGGGACTGGCCATCGGGTCCTCCTTCCGTGCCGACGCTCACCGTGAACACCGCGGTGCGCACGACGCCGGCGTGCTTGAAGTCCAGGAAGAGGCGGTAGCGGCCCGCGCTCGGGAAGGTCGTGTCGAACGTGATGCCCGACCCGGCGTCCTCGACGTCGACCGGGTGCGCGTGCAGGTAGCCGAGGTCGCCCTCGCGCAGCACCACCAGGTGCCCGTGCGCGCCGAGGTAGGGCTGGAGGTCGCGCACGCCCTCGCCGTCGCGGGAGACCGTGAGGGTCACCGGGGCCTCGCGACCGACCGGCAGCGCGCCGTCCAGGGTCACCTCGTAGCCGTCGACGCGGTCGCTGCGTGCGTCGGCGCCGAGCGGCGTGGGGTCGTAGTCGCCGCCGACCAGCAGGTCGGCGCCGAGGACCAGCGGTCCGCCGCCGGTCGGGGTGAAGTCGGCGAGCACCCGCCAGGCGCCGGTGGTCAGGTCCACCGGGACCGTCCAGGTGCCGTCCGCACGCAGCCGCGGGTGGACGTGCTGGAAGCCGGTCAGGTCGCGGCGCAGCACGATCAGGTGCAGGTCGCGCTCGTGCGCCTCGTCGTACGCCGTCACCGGCGCGCCGTCGGCGTCGGCCACCGTGAAGGCCAACTGCTGGCGACCGGGCGTGGTGACCGGGTCGGCGAGCACCAGGGTGTGCCCGTCGGCGCTCACCGCAAGCCCGGCGACCGCGGCCGCTGCGCCCGCGGGGTCGCCGCTCCCGTGCTCGTCCCCATGGTCAGCGGCTCCGGCCTCGTCCTCGGCGTGCCCGTGCCCGGCCGACTCGGCGGGCTCGGTGTCCTCCCAGGGGCCGACCGCACGGCCGACGCCGAGCGCGAGCCCGAAGACGACCGCGAGCACGGCGACGAAGGCGCCGATGCGGACCGGGGTGCTCATGTCAGCGCGTAGCCGGCTTCCTCGACCGCGGCCGCGACGGCGTCCCGGTCGAGCGGCGCGTCGCTGGTGACGACGACCTCACCGGTCTGGTGGTGGGCCTCGACGGCGGTGACGCCGGGGATCTCGGAGATCTCCTCACGCACCGACGCCTCACAGTGCCCGCAGGTCATGCCGGTGACGGTCCAGGTGGTGGTCTCGCTCATGTCGGGTGCTCCTCTGGGAAAGTGGGGTTCAGGACCGGACCAGGCGGCGGATGGCGTCGACGGCCTCGCCGACCTTCTCCCGGGCCTCGTCGTCGCCCTGGCGGGCGGCGTCGACGACGCAGTGGTTCAGGTGCTCCTCGAGCAGGCTCACCGAGACCGCCTGGAGCGCCTTCGTCATCGCCGCGACCTGGGTGAGGATGTCGATGCAGTACTGCTCCTCCTCGACCATGCGCTGCAGGCCGCGCGCCTGGCCCTCGATGCGGCGCAGGCGCTTGAGGTGGTCGTCCTTGTTCTGGATGTACCCGTGCTGGTGGGGTCCGTGGTCCATACCTCCAACATACCCCTATGGGGTATGGGCGAGGCTCGCTCGCCGGTCGGCCCGGAAACGGCCGCAGGCCCCCGCGCTCCGAGAGCGCGGGGGCCTGCGGCCACGATCGTGGGCTCAGTCCTCGTGGACCCCGAGGATCGTGTCGATCTGGTCCTCGCTCAGGTGGTCCTCGGACTCGCTGGCGGCGATGATCAGGTTGGTGGTGAGCTCCACCTCGCCGAGCAGGTCAGAGTCCTCGAGCGTGACGTCGAACTGATCGCGCACGAGTCCCTCTCCTTCGGCGTTGTCGGGATCGAGCGGGCCTTGCTCCATCCGCTGCTCCTTCCCCGCTTGGTGACGCCACCAAACCGGGCGCCGCCATTCTGCCGGGTTCTCACCAATTCTTGTCAGGGGCCTCCCCTGAAACGACCACGGTCCGGAACCGTCACGGTCCGGAACCGTCACGGTCCGGAACGGACACGAGGCCCCACCCCGTGAGGGATGGAGCCTCGTGCGCAAAGCCCTGTCGAGACAGGTGCCGACCAGAGGTCAGACCGCGCGGACGTTCTCCGCCTGCGGACCCTTCGGACCCTGGGTGACGTCGAACTCGACCTTCTGGTTCTCGTCGAGGGACTTGTAGCCCTGGGTCTGGATGGCCGAGTAGTGCACGAAGACGTCGTCGCCGCCGTCCTCCTGCGCGATGAAGCCGAAGCCCTTCTCGGCGTTGAACCACTTCACAGTGCCTTGAGCCATGGTGCTGGTACTCCTTGTCAGAACGAGAAGCCGTCACTTCGACGACTCCGCAGCAGATGCGGGTGACACGTCGCTCCGACCCGTGGTGGACCACTAAGAAGAAACGCCGTTGGATCACAAACTCCGCGGGCGTCAGACCTGCTGGAACTTGCACCTGTTGCAAACAGAACACTACCAAGAGAAGTCGCAAAGCAAACCTCCACCCGGGGACCAGTTCTGAGCAGTTCGTGAACCCTGCGCCACGCCGGTGTGACGGGCGCGGTCACGGGCCCTCCACGCCTCCCGGCGCCGCCGGAACGAGGGCGTCGACGACCACCGCGAGCTCCTCGACGCCGCGGGCGACGGCGGCTGCCAGGTCCGTCAGCGAGGCCTGGTCGGGCAGCCGCCCCTCGCGCCCGGCGGCCTCCAGCACGCGCGCCTGGTCGGCCACCTCCCCCAGGCCGAGGTTGCCGGACGACCCGCGCAGGCCGTGCACGGCGTCGATCACCGCCGTGGTGTCCCCGGCGGCCACCGCGGCGTGCAGGTCGGCGAGCGCGCGCTCGGCCACCTGGGCGAACCGGTCGGTCATCCGGGTGACCAGCTCCGCCGGGATCCCGTTGTCCAGCAGCGACGCGAGCCGCTCGGCGGCGCCGGTGGAGGCGACCGGCTCGGCCGCCGGCCCGGTCGGCGAGCCGCCGACGGCGGGCAAGGGCTCACCGGGCGCGGGCACCCACCGGTCCAGCGCCGCCTCGAGCGCGCCGACGTCGACCGGCTTGGCGAGGAAGTCGTCCATCCCGGCCGCCAGGCAGCGGTCGCGCTCCTCGGCCACCGCGGCCGCGGTCATCGCGACGATCGGCAGCCGGCTCGCCGGGCCGGGCATCGCGCGGATGGCGCGGGTGGCGTCGTACCCGTCCATCACCGGCATCTGGCAGTCCATCAGCACCACGTCGTACCGCTCGGGGGCGGCGGCGATCGCCGCCACCGCGGCGGCGCCGTGCTCGGCGACACGGACCTCGAAGCCGAGCCGGCTCAACAGCCCCTCGGCCACCAGCTGGTTGACCTCGTTGTCCTCGACGACCAGCACCCGGCCGCGCACGCCGGCGGTCTCGGACGTCGCGGCCGCAGCGACGTCCTCGGTGCCGGCCTCCTCCTCCAGACGGCCGCCGAGGCGGGCGAGCACGTCGAGGAGGCGGGTCGGCAGCACCGGCTTGCTCAGGAACGCGTCGAGGCCGGCGGCGGTCAGCCAGCGGTCCTCAGGCTCCGTCGCCGAGGACAGCAGCACCAGGCGCACGTCGTCGTGGCGCCGCTCCTGGCGCACCATCCGCGCCAGCTGCTCCCCGTCGGCGCCGGGCATCATGTAGTCCAGCAGCACCACGTCGTACGGCGTCCCACGCCCGGCGGCCGCGTCGAGCTCGACCAGCGCGGCGTACGCCGAGTCGACCGCCCGGACGCCGACCTTCCAGGCCTGGAGCTGCTCGGTGAGGATGAACCGGTTGGTCTCGTTGTCGTCCACGACGAGCACCCGCAGGCCGGCGACGGCGTTCTCGCGGGCGGTGTCGCGGCCGGGCGTGGCGCCCAGCGGCTTCTCGAAGGCGACCTCGAACCAGAAGGTGCTGCCGACGCCCGGCTCGCTCTCGACGCCGATCTCGCCTCCCATCGCCGAGACGATCCGCTCGCTGATCGCCAGGCCGAGGCCGGTGCCGCCGTACTCGCGGGTGGTGGAGCTGTCGGCCTGGGAGAAGGCCTCGAAGAGGTGCTCCTGCACCTCCGGCGCGATGCCGATGCCGGTGTCGCGCACCTCGACGCGGACCCTGGAGCCGTGGCTGCCGGTGGTCCCGGTGGCGCGGACGACCACCTCGCCGGCCGAGGTGAACTTCACCGCGTTGGAGACCAGGTTGGTCACCACCTGACCGAAGCGGACCTGGTCGCCGCGGACCAGCCCGGGGGTGTCGGCGGCGCTGGAGACCAGCAGCTCGAGGCCCTGGTCGGCGGCACGCTCGGCCACGAGCGCGGCGCTCTGCTCGAGGACCGCGCGGGGGTCGAAGTCCAGCTCCTCGAGGTCGAGGCGGCCGGCCTCGATCTTGGACAGGTCGAGGATGTCGTTGACCAGGGACAGCAGGGTGCGACCGGCCTGGTCGATGCCCTGGGCCAGCCGACGCTGGTGGGTGGTCAGCTCGGTGCGTCCGAGCAGCTCGCTGAGACCGATGACGCCGTTGAGCGGGGTGCGGATCTCGTGGCTCATCGTGGCCAGGAACTCCGACTTGGCCCGGGAGGCGCCCAGCGCCTCGTCGCGCGCGGCGGCGAGCTCGCGGGCACTCAGCTCGCGCTCGGCGACCGCGGTGAAGGCCCGGAGGATCTCCCCGAAGATCGCGCTCTCGGAGGGGCGCGGCTCGGCCTCCGCGCGCATGTCGACGACGAGCACGCAGGCCAGCCGGCCCCGGACCTCGACCGGCCCGGCGAGCAGCCGGGTCCCAGACCCGGCCGCCCCCGCCCCGTCTGCCGCACCCGACCGCTCGGCGAGCGTGGTGAGCACCCGCCGCTCGCGCGCGACCCGCTCGGCGAGCTCCCGGGCGACCCTGCTGCGGCCCTCCTCCAGCGGCACCCAGGCCACGTCGACCCAGGTGAGGTCCTCGGGCCCGGCGGCCCCCTCGGGGGTGTCCGGCACGCCCACCAGCACCGCCGGCCACTGGGCCACCGGGCGGACCAGCTCGTTGGCGGCCAGCAGCGCCTCTAGGAGCGTGCGCGAGCTGTTGGCCAGCGGGGCGAGCACGCTGAGGAACGCGGCGCCGTTCTCGTACTCCTTGGACTCCGTCACGTCCTGGACGGTGCCGCCGAGGCGCACCGGTACGCCGTCGCGCTCCTCCAGGACCCTGCTGCGCACCCGGATCCAGCGCGGCGGCCGGCCCGGGCGTGGCAGCCGCGCGTCGAACTGCTCGGAGACCTGGCCCTCGGCGGCGGCGTACAGCAGGTCGGCGACGCGGCCGCGGTCCTCGATGTCGATGAGGTCCAGGAACACCTCGACGCCGGGCGTGACGGCGGAGGGCGCCAGGCCCATCAGCCGGAAGAGCTGGTCGGACCAGGACACCTCACCGGTGGCGAGCTCCCACTCCCAGCTGCCGACCTCGGCGACCCGCTGCGCCTCGAGCAGGCGCAGCTCGCGGCGGCGCACCTCCGCATAGGTGCCGGCGGGACGGGCGGGCGCGACGGCAAGCAGCCAGCCGCGGCGGCGCCCCTCGTCGTCGAGCAGCGGCGTGGGGCGCAGCACCACCCGCACCGGCCCGGCGGCGCCGCGCAGGGTGCAGGCGACCTCGCCGGTCTGGTCAGCCTCGCGAGCTTCAACTGCCTCCGTGCCCGCGGCGAGGTCCGCGAGCAGCGCGGTGAGCGGCGCGCCGCCGGCCTCGTCGGCCACCTCCGCCGCCGCCCGGCCGACCAGCGTGGCGGGGTCCAGGGCGAGCAGCTCGCCCAGCCGGGCGTCGGCGTACGTCGTCAGTCCGGCGTCGTCGACGACCCAGATGGCGTCCGCGAGCGAGCGGAGCACCCAGCCCTCGAACTCGTGCGGTATCGGAATCCCCATGCAGGGAATGCTGCCGTATGGGGGAACCCTGGGGTTACCGTCTTGCCAGCACGACCCCCCGATGGACACGACCGAAGGACTGCCAGTGCAGCGACACCAGCTCCTCGCCCGGCTCCACGAGCTCCTGCAGCCCCGCACGTACTTCGAGATCGGGGTCCGCAAGGGGCGCAGCCTCACCCTCTCGCGGGTCCCGAGCGTCGGGGTCGACCCGTTCTTCCTGCTCACCCACGAGCTGCACTGCGACGTCCACCTCGTGCGCACGACGAGCGATGAGTTCTTCGCCCGCCGCCGCCCGTTCGCGCACTTCCCCGAGGAGGTCGTCGACCTGGCCTTCATCGACGGCATGCACCTGGCGGAGTTCGCGCTGCGCGACCTGATCAACACCGAGCGCCACTGCCACCCCGCCAGCGTGATCGTCATCGACGACATGCTGCCGCGCAGCGTGGTCGAGGCCGGCCGTGGCCGGGTCGGCAGCGCCGACGGTGGCGCCTGGGCCGGGGACGTCTTCAAGATCGTCGACGTGCTCCGCGAGCACCGCCCGGACCTCGTGGTCGTCGAGCTGGACACCAAGCCGACCGGCACCGTGGTGGTCCTGCTGCCCGATCCGACCGACACGTCGCTGGCCGCGGCCTACGAGGACGTGGTCGGCGACCTGGTCGTGCCCGACCCGCAGGAGGTGCCCGAGCGGGTGCTCACCCGCGCCGGTGCGATGGACCCCGCGGACTTCCTCGCGGCACCGATCTGGCCGCAGCTGCGCGCCGCCCGACGACACGGCACCGACGAGGCCCGACGACGGGTGCGCGAGGCGTACGCCGCGGCCGGTCTCCTCACGAACACTGCGGCGGTGGCCCGATGAGCGCCCGCGGAGCCCTCGAGGTCGACGAGCTCACCAGCTGGGCGCGTCGCCGCGACGGCGGCATCGACGTCTCCGTGCGGCTGCCCGGCACCGCCCTGCCGCCGGGACCGGTCCAGGTGCGCCTGGTCGCCGGTGACGCGCGGCGACGCTGCGAGGGCACCGCCCGCGCCGACGGCGAGGCCACCGTGCTCGACTTCCGCGTCGAGGAGCTGCGGCTGGGGCCCCGGGCCTGGCAGATCGCGGTGCGCAGCGGCGAGCAGGACGCCTTCCAGCGGGTGCGTGCCCGGCTGCTCGCGGTCGCCCAGCAGCCGGTCGCGCTGCTGCCCGGTCCCGCCCCGACGACGGTGCACGCCCCGCCGGCGCCCCGGGCCCGGCAGACCCGCCTGCACCGCGTCGCCGCGACCCTTCCGCCGCCGGTGCGCAGCCGGCTGCGGCGGGTGCGGGACAAGGCCCGCGAGGGCGTCCGGGCCGCCCAGGGCCTGCGGGATCGGTCGACCGGCGGGTCACGGTGAACGCCTTCTCCTTCTGGAAGGCCGACGGCGCCCGGACCACCGACGCCGGCGGTGATCCGCTGCTCGAGCCGCTTCGCGCGCTGCTGCCCTCCGAGGTACGCCGCGGCTCGGTGGTGATCACCGACGCCGCGCGCGCCGAGCGCGCCGAGCACTGGCGGGTCCACCTCGACGCGGACCGCGGCGGCGCGCGGGTCATCGAGGTCGACGCCGACACCACGCCGGTGTCGCTCAACGAGGAGCTGGTCGCCCACGGCTCCTGCGACGTGCTCGCCATGGTGCTCACCCCGGCGAGCGTCGTGCAGGTCTTCGGCAGCCACCGCCAGCTGGTGCGCCAGACCTTCGCCCACGTGCGCCCGAACGGCACGTTCCTGCTCGACGTGGCCGACGACCGGGCCGGCCACGGTCGCGAGGCCAGGCTCGAGCGGATGCTGCGCTCGGTGCAGGAGTCGATGGACGACACCAGCCCGGCGGACGAGGAGACGACCGGGGTGCTGACCGTCGCCCGCGCCGCCAAGGAGCTGCGCGACCTCGGCGACGTCATCGCGATCGCCAAGCGCGGCAAGCACGCCTATGCCGTGGGTGAGGGGGTGCCGCACTCGCTGCTCACCGCTCGCGAGCCGGAGACCTCGGTGACGGTGCTGGCCACCCGGCCCGGCGGCGTGCTCGACGTGCGCATGCACGAGACGTCGTACGGACCGAGCCTCGCGGACCCCTGGCCCGACGCCCTGCCCTACCCGCCGCTGGAGCTGCGCCGCTACGAGGGGCCGCTGCTCAGCCTGGGCGGGATGCGCCTGGTCAGCGGCACGACCGTCCTGCCGGAGTCGTTCCGCTGGCCCCACCACCGACCGCTCTCCCACCCGCACCTGCGTGCGGTCGCCCCCGGCTTCCTGCGGGTGCCGCGGCGAGCGCACGCCACGACCCTCGAGGGCGAGCACTACTTCCTCGACTGCGTCTTCGACGGACACTTCGGCCACCTCACCACCGAGGTCGTGTGCCGGTTCTGGGGCTGGGACGACGCCAAGCGCCAGCACCCCGACCTCAAGGCGCTGGTGCACGTGCGGCCCGGGCACGGGCGCGGCAAGCTGGAGCGGATGCTGCTGACGGCGTACGGCGTCGCGCCCGAGGACATCGTGGTCGTCGACCACCCGGTGCGCCTGCGCAGCGTCGTGGGCGCCTCCCCGATGTGGCACAACCAGGACCCGCACCACGCCCATCCCGACATCGTCGAGACCTGGCACCGGCTGACCGCCGGGCTGCTCGGCGACTCCTCGCCGGCCACGCACGAGCGGATCTTCGTCTCCCGCGGGCCGGGTCTGGCCTCGCGCCGCCCGTGCCGCAACCAGGCCGAGGTGGAGCGGTTCTTCGCCGACCGCGGCTTCCACGTCTTCTACCCCGAGGACCTGCCGATGGACGAGCAGGTCGCCCTGTTCGCGGGCGCCCGGGTGGTCGCGGGCTTCGGCGGCTCGGCGATGTTCAACCTGATGCACTGCCAGCACCTCGAGGCGACCATCGTGATCAGCCACCACGGCTACGTCGCCCGCAACGAGCACCTCTTCACCTCGCTGCTCGACGCCGACATCCACTACTTCTGGCAGGCCTCGGAGGTCGCGCCGCCCGAGCAGGGACGCACCCGGGCGTCGGACCGGTCGGGCTTCAGCTTCGACTTCGCCGGCCAGGGCGCCGACCTGGAGCGGGTGCTGGCGGGCTACTGAGCCCCTGCCGCACCGACGTAGCGACACACCGACACCGGCCGCCCCGCACTCCGCGGGTCGGCCGGTGTCGTGCGTGCGGGGTGACTCCTCAGCGCAGCCCCACCGACCCGAAGGCCCGGCGCAGGAGCGCGGACTGCTCGGCGGCGGAGGCGACCTGCTCCACCCCGAACCCGAGGAGCACGGTGTCGCGGGTGCGCACCGCCGGGGAGTACAGCGACTGCGACCGGGTGAACTGCCCGGTGCCGGGCGAGCTGCCGGGCGGCACGTCGGCGAACGCCCACGGGCCGAGCCCGGTCTCGAAGCCCTCGCTGTCCACGACCTGACCACCGACGCTCAGCCGGGTGTCGTCGATGAACAGCCCGGTGCCGCCGGTCCCCGGATCGGTGACGTAGGAGATCGACACCTCGACCTGCGAGCCGGCGTACGCCGAGAGGTCGAACGACGCCTCCTGCCATCCGTCGCCGCCATCGGCTGCGGAGTCCCCGGTCATCGAGTTCCACTCCCCGGTGGTGCCGGTCGGGGTGCAGGGGTCGCCGGGGGTCAGGTAGTGCAGCAGGAACGGGTGCGTCTCGAGCAGGAAGCCGGCCTCGCACTCCGTGGGCACGGTGGTGCTGGTGAGACCTCCCGTCTCCGGCAGCGTCGTCCAGTCGTCCTGGCCGACGGTGCGGGCCTCGACGATCGCGTGGTCGTAGCCCTCCTCGAGGTCGAAGGACAGCCGGGCCTGCAGCGTGGGCGCGTCACCCGCGGCCACCCCGGACAGGTCGACCTGGCGGGTCAGGCGCATGTAGGAGTCGTCGGAGTGCAGCCCGCCGACGTACCACTCGCCCTCGACCGGGTCGAGCCGGCCGGGAGGCGTGCCGGTGTAGCGCCCGGCCGTGGTGCTCGCGAACTGCGGGAAGTCCTCCACCGGCAGCACCGCGCTGGTGGCGGTGAAGACGCCCGCCTCATCGAGCGGGTTCGCCTCGAGCGCGGGGCCACCGAACGTCGCGGCGACACCCTCGAGCGGCCCGGCCCCGGCGAACCCGGAGGGGTTCTCGGTGGTGGTCCGGGTGTAGCGCCCGAGGTAGTACTGCGCGAAGTCGTCGGCCAGCAGCAGGCAGTCGCCGCGCGGGTCGTCGACCACCTCGCAGGGCGCGGACGGGTCGCCGTTCAACCCGTAGTAGATGCCGCCCAGTGCGTCACCGATCGACCCGTAGTAGGTGGCGGTCTCCCCGGTGTGGACGAGCTTGCCGCCCTCGTTGAGGAAGTCGCGCACCGCGAGGGTGAGGTACTGCTCGCGCTCGGCGACCGAGGCGTCGGGCAGGTCGCCGAAGTAGGTCTCGGTGATCTCGTCCTCGGGGTCCTGGGTGAGCCGGTTGTCGCCCTGGTACCAGACCGCCCCGCGGAAGTGGCTCAGCACGCCGAGGTGGTGCGGCACCCCCTGGCGCGAGACGTCCCAGACCGAGGCGCCGATCCCCGCGCGGCGCAGGGCCCGGACGTAGGTCTCGGCGTACTTCGGCTCGGTCAGCGGCGGGTCGTACGTCGGGTTCACGCCGTCGTAGTCCTCACCGGCGATCACGACCACCTTGTTGCGGGTGTCCTGGGCCAGGCGGTAGGTGAAGGACCGGCTGGTCGTCCGCTTGCCGGTGGTCTTGCTGCCGCCCTTGCCGCGCTTGGCGCCGGCCTTGCCGGGCCGGGTGGCCTCGAACCAGACCCGCACCCGGTCGCCGGGGCGGGCGCCGCGGACCTGGCCGCGGAACTCGCCGTAGTAGGTGGTGCCCTCGTCGCCGTAGCGCTCACCACCGCGCCACAGCCGGGTGCCGGTGGTCTGCGGGCGGCGTCCGTTGATCGAGTAGCGCAGCACCAGGCCGCGCAGCTCGCGCCGGGCGAGCACCGCCACGGTCTGCGGGTCGCCGTAGGAGACCTCGAAGCTGTCGATCTCGAAGTCGGGGGCGCGCCGGCCGACCGGCGAGACCGGGTGGTCGGGATCGTCCGCGGAGTCGGCGACCGCCAGGGCGAAGGGCAGGTTCTTCTCGAACTCCGCCTGCACGAGCGGCTCGGAGTCGGGGAAGTTGAACACGCTCTGGCAGTCGGCGGCCTCGAAGGCGTCGTCGGGGTCGGCGTCGCTCGCGGTCTGGCACGTCGACATCTCGGGGGTGTAGGCGAGGGTGCCGTAGGTGTTGTGCGCGTGCTCGGTGGTCTCGCCGTTGGTGGTGTAGAGCTCGGCGGACTGGTCGGGGTCGTAGCCGGGGATCGCGGGGTCCTCGTCGTCGCCGGCCTGGGCCTCGAAGATCAGGTCGTCGGGCGAGCGGGTCGCCACCTGCCAGCCGACGCCGTAGAGCAGCAGCTCGGCCGCGGAGTGGTAGTTCACCTGGAACTCGAAGCCGACGCGGCGCATCAGGCCGTCCAGCGCCCGGGTCTCCGGCTCGGAGGCCGGGGCGGTGCCGCGATAGGTCTGGCTGGCGTACGACGGCGAGGAGCCCTCGTTGTCGTAGCCCCACCGGGTCGGCCAGTTGCGGTTCAGGTCGACGCCGTCGATACCGGTGATCTGGGCGTCGCCGTTGTTGTCGCGCAGGTTCTTGCGCCACAGCCGGTTGCCCTCGGTGAAGGTGTAGTCGTAGCCGTCGGGGTTGGCCACCGGCACGAACCACAGCTCGGTGCCGCGCAGCAGCCGACGGATGTCGGGGTCGCTGGCGTAGCCGTCGACCACGTGGTGGAGCAGGCGCAGGTTCATCTCCGGGGTGATCCACTCCCGGGCGTGCTGGGCGGCGGAGTAGAGCACCGCCGGGCGGGAGCCGTCGCGGACCTGGCGCGCGCCCCGGGTCACCTTGATCGCGTAGAGCGGCTGGCCCTGGATGGTGGTGCCGATGGTGACCAGCTTGGTCAGCGAGGGGTTCTCGCCGGCGACCTGGCGCAGCTCGTCGCGGATGCCGCCGGGCTCGCTGTAGGAGCGGAAGACCGACGGCTCGTCCGCCTGGGCCAGCAGGCTGGAGACCGGCTCGCCGTCGATGCGCTTCTCGGCGAGCGGGAGGCCCTGGGCGGCCAGCTTGGCCGCCTCCTCCGCGGTCATCACGACCTCGACCCCGACCTTTCCGCGGCCGGCGCTGTCACCGGTCGTGGTGAAGTCCTCGCGGTCGAAGCCGGCACGGCGCAGGTCGCCGACCTGGCGCACGGTGAGGTCGCCGACGTACACGCTCGGTCCGGAGCCGGGGTCGTCCGGCGCGGCCGCTGCGGCGGCGCTCGGGGTGGCGACCGCGGCGGCGAAACCGGCGGTGAGGGCGAGGCTGGTGAGGAGCGAGACGGGCGTGTGTCGATGGCGCATGGGGAGCCTCCGAGATCCGCGCGCCCCCAGAGGGCGCGACGCTTTCCACATGGCACGCCCGGGTGGTGGGCGCTGTCATCAACAAAGTTGGGGATGGCGTGTCCAGGTGGACCAGACGTCATGGACCCCGCCGCGCCGGGTCGCTTGAATGCTGCACTCGGCCCCCGCGAGGAGATCCATGCTGCGCATCGCCACCGCCGGCCTCTGCATGGCCGCCGTCCTCGGCCTGAGCGGCTGCACCGACCCGGCCGTCGCCCCGACCGCCCGGATCGGTGCTCCGGACCGCGGCTCCGCCTCGCCGGAGGGCCCGGAGGCGGGCAGCGCACCGGCACCGGAGGAGCCCGAGGGGCTGCCCCTGCACTCGACGTTCGTGCGTGGTACCGGGTCCGTCGCGCTCCACGGCCGCGCCGCCGGTGAGGCGCTCGGCCAGGAGTTCGACCGCCACGCCGACCGGCTCGCCCGGGAGTTCCGCGGCGTGTGGGTCGCCGCCGGCGGCCCCCATGGAGCGACGGGTGGAGTGACCGGTGCGGGGACCGGCGACGAGGCCGGCGGCGACTTCTACGTCACGGTCACCGGCGCGCCCTCCCCCGCGCTGCTCGCGCGCGTCGCGCAGCTCCCGATGGGCGTCGAGGTGCTCTCCGGGGACCTGCTCTCCCGGCGTGGGTACGTCGCCCTCGCCACCGACGTGCTGGCCCGCCTCACCCAGGCGGGGGTCGCCGACGGCGTCGTCGTCGGCGTCGCGCCGTACGGGGACGCGTTGACGGTCCACGCCCCCGTGGACCCCGCGGACATCGCGCCGCTCGCCGCGGCGCTCACCCAGGTGGCCGCCGACCTCGACGCCCGCGCCGCCGACGTCCCTCACCGGCGCGCGGCGCTGCGTGGCGCCGTACCGATCCGGCTGTACGCGCGATCGGCCGACGGCGATGCCGTGCCCGCGGGCGGAGTCGTGGCAGGACCGCTCCCCCGGGAGTGAGGACCAGGCGTCGGACCGAGCCAGGAGCGCCGTCGCTCCGAATGACTGGTGTCCCCGTCCCCGGGGTCCCGTTTGCGGCGCGGCGCCGGGGGTGCGCCCGCCGAGACGAAGGCTCACCCATGAGCATCCCGCACCGGATCCGACGTGCGATGGCGCGCCCGGGGCCGGCACCGCACCACCCCGGGATCCGGGCCGAGCTCGGCACGGTCGGCCTGCTCACCGCGTGGGTGAGCTGCGGCCACTGCCACGCGTCGCTCCGGGTCGATGCCGCCCTCGAGACCGTCCGGGACGAGGCGGCCTTCCGGACCCGGCCGATGCGGGTCACCGACGGCGTCCGGTCCTGGTTGCTGGAGTGGGACTGCCCGGCCTGCGACATCCCCAGTCACGTCACCTTGGCGATGGTGAGCCCGAGCGGCTCCTGATGCTCGGCCGTGTGACCTGGCTCGCGCCGTGCCCGAGGGACGCGGCGGTGGATCGACCCCGCACGAACGGAATCGTCTGCGACGATGTCCCCCGCGCCGCTGGCCGGCGCGCCATCGCTCTGTCCTCCGAGGAGTCCCCGCCGTGAAGCTGTCCCGCCCTCATCTGGGCGCCCTCTCCGCGCTCGCGGTGCTCACGGCCACCGCCGTCGCGAGCTACTCCCCTGCGGCGAGCGAGCCCGAGTCGACGCCCGTCCCCGGGGTGGTCGCCCCGGAGACCGGCGTGCAGCGGCCGGTGCAGGCGGCGGCGGGCAAGCGGCCCAACGTCATGATGATCACCGTCGACGACATGAGCATCGATGACCTGCGCAGCATGCCCCAGGTGGCCCGGGAGCTGGCGGCGAACGGCGCGACCCTGACCAACACGATCGCTCCCACGCCGATCTGCGCGCCCTCGCGGGCCAGCATGCTCACCGGCCAGTACGCCCACAACCACGGCTCGCTCGGGGTCAAGGGCGACCACGGCGGCTTCCAGGCGCTCGACGACCGGGACACGCTGCCGGTGTGGCTGCGTCGCGCCGGCTACGACACGTTGTTCGTCGGCAAGTACCTCAACGGGTACGGCGAGGGCGGCCGCGGAGCGCGCAAGTACGTCCCGCCGGGCTGGACCGACTGGCGCGGCAGCGTCGACCCCACGACGTACCGGTTCTTCGGCACGAAGCTCAACATCAACGGCAAGGTGCGCCGCTTCTCGCGCTACAACACCGACCTGTTCGCCGCCCAGGCCACCGACATGCTGCGGTCGAAGAAGCGTGCCGACAAGCCGTGGTACCTGTGGCTCAACTACGTGGCCCCGCACAACGGCGGGCCCCGCGACCCCGACGACCCGCTGGCCACCCACCCGAGCCACCGTCGCCAGATCGGCACCACCGTGCCCGCACCCCGGCACCGCGACCTGTTCGCCGGTGTCCAGATGCCCCCGAAGCCCAGCCGCTTCGAGGCCGACACCTCCGACAAGCTCGACGACGGCACCGGACGCACGTGGGACCGCACCAGCCGCATGCTGCTCACCGAGGCGTGGCAGCAGCGTCAGGAGTCGCTGCGCGCGATCGACCAGGCGGTGGGCGAGCACGTGCGGGTGCTGCGCCGGACCGGGCAGCTGCACCGGACCGTCATCATCTTCTCCTCCGACAACGGCTTCATGATGGGCGAGCACAACCTGACCGGGAAGCTGCGCCACTACCGCGAGTCGCTCCAGGTGCCGACCATCGTCCGCGGCCCCGGGGTCGTGCGCGGCGCCAATCTGACCACCCTGGTCTCGACCGCCGACTGGCCGGTCACCATCGCCGCGCTCGCCCGGGCGAGGCCGGTGAACCGGGTCCTCGACGGTGTCGACGTGTCGCAGTACTGGGGTCGCACCCAGGCGACGCCCCGCGTCGTACCGATCGAGGCGTACACCGCGGACGGCGGCCGCACGCGCACCTACTCCGGCATCCGGTACGCCGACCGCTACACCTATGTGGCGCTGGACCAGGGCGAGGAGCTCTACGACCTGCGGGCGGACCCCTACGAGCTGGAGAACGTCGCCGAGGACCCGGACTACGCCCCGGTCCTGACCCAGATGCGCGCGTGGGACGAGGAGTTCCGCGACTGCCGGGGCGCGAGCTGCCCGGTCTCGCCGATCACGTACGACGGCTGACCCTCCCCCGGCCCCGCGCCGCTCGGGCCCGACCGGCCGCCGCGGCGTGGGTCACACTGGAGGCATGCGCGAGAGAAGCGAGCGCCGGCCGCACTGGGTCTACGGCCAGGGCGAGGACCCCGACTACAGCTCGAGCCTGGCCAACGAGCGCACGTTCCTGGCCTGGATCCGCACCGCGCTGGCGGTGCTCGCCGCCGGGGTCGCCCTCGACGTGGTCTCGCTGTCGATCCCCGAGCGCGTGCAGCGCGCGCTCGTGCTGGTCCTGCTCGTCGTCGCCTTCGCCAGCGCGCTGGTGGCGTGGGCGCGGTGGGGGCTCGTCGAGCGCTCGATGCGCCGCCGCGCCCCGATGCCGCCGATCGGGTTCGGCGCCCTGCTCGTGCTGACCATCGCCGGGATCGCCGCCATCCTCATCGTCGCGTGGCTGTGAGCTGCGGTGAGGGAGGAAGCGGTGAGGCTGCGGTGAGGGCCGCGACGTGAGCATGCCGCGGTCGGCCGACGGCCGACCCGACCCCCCGGTGCCGAGCGACGAGCGGACGACGCTGGCCTGGGAGCGCACGGCGCTGGCCGTGTTCGGGGTCGTCGCCGCGATCGCGAAGCACACCTGGGCCGAGTTCGGGCCGGCGGCGCTGGTGCCGATCGCCCCGCTGGCGCTGGTCTCGACCTGGGTGGTCGTCGAGGGCTGGCGGCGCTACGACGACGACCGCTACTACCGCGTCTACCGCGCGATCGGCGGGCCCACCTTCGTGCTGGCCGGCACGATCGCGCTGGCCGCGGGGCTCGAGGTGGCCCACCTGCTCGTCAGGTGATGCGGGTCCGGCGACACTGCTGGGCGACGACGGGGCGCGACGGGGGATGTGATCCGCGCTACCGTTCAAGATGATGAACGAGCGGCAAGCTCCCAATCGCTCGGTTGGAACTCTCGGCTTGACCTTTGTCGCAATCGGCGGCGTGGTCGGCTCCGGAGTCTTGTTCGCGCCGCTCTTCGCGGCACAGCAGGCCGGGCCGGCCGCCATCCTCGCCTGGCCGATCGCCGGCCTGATGCTCATCACCGTCGCGCTCGTGTACGCCGAGGTCTCGGCCATGCTGCCGGTGGTCGGCGGCCTCGGGCTGCTGCCGACGTTCAGCCACGGCCAGGGCGTCGGGATCGCGACCGGCTGGGTCGCGTGGGTGGGCTACGTGACCGCCGCGCCGATCGAGACCCAGGCGATGCTCGAGTACGTCAGCAACGACCGGGCCTTCGACTGGCTGTTCGTCGCCGAGGCGTCGGGCAACGGGCAGAGCGCGCTGAGCCTGCCGGGGATCTTCGCGGCCGCCGGCGTACTCGCGTTCTTCACGGCGCTCAACGCGTTCGGCGTGGCGCTGTTCACCCGGATCAACACCGCGCTGACCTGGGTGAAGCTCATCATCCCGGTCGCGATCGCCGCCGCGCTGCTCACCCACTTCTCCTGGGACCCGGTGCGGGAGACCGGGTTCGCCCCCGAGGGGATGACCGGGGTGCTGAGCGCGATCACCACGGGTGGCGTGGTCTTCGCCTTCCTCGGGTTCCGCCACGCCCTCGACCTCGCCGGGGAGACACGGCGGCCGCAGCGGACCATTCCGATCGCGCTCGTCGGGGGCATCCTGATCTGCGCCGTCCTCTTCACCGTCCTCCAGCTCGGGTTCATCGGCGCCGTGGACCCCGCCGACCTCGACCAGGGCTGGGCCGGGCTCGACCAGGGCGGGGCCAACGGCCCGCTCGCCGCGCTGCTCACCGGGCTGGGCATGACCTGGCTGGCCAGGCTGGTCGTCGCCGACGCCGTACTCGGCCCGTTCGGCGCCGGCCTGGTCTCCACCGCCTCCACCGGCCGGCTCACCGTGGCGGTCTCCGAGAACGGGCTCTTCCCCCGCGCCGTCTCGGTCTTCTCGCGCCACGGCGTCCCGATGCGGGCGATGGTGCTGAATCTCGTGGTCGGGCTGGTGCTGCTGATCGCGTTCCGCGACGGCTGGTCGGAGCTGCTGTCCTTCAACTCCGGCGCCATCGTGCTGTCGATGTGCCTGGGGCCGATCACCGTCGTCGCACTGCGCCGCCAGGTCCCGGAGCGGACGCGGCCCTTCCGGATCCCGGCGCTGGGAGTGCTGGCGCGGGTCGCCTTCATCGTGGTCAGCCTGATCATCTACTGGACCGGCTGGGACACGATGATCAAATTGACCATCCCCATCGCCCTCGGCGCCGTCGTGCTGGGCTACCGCGTCATCCGTGACCGCGGACTGGTCGCCTCGCTCGACATGCGCTCGGTCGCCTGGCTCGGCCCGTACTACATCGGCCTGCTCGTGCTCTGCTTCGTCGGCGGGTACGGCGGCGGGCAGGACTGGCTGCCGAACGGCGTCGACATCGCCGTGGTCGCGGCGTTCTCGCTGGCGTTCTTCGAGTGGGGCCTGCGCTCGGCGCTGACCCCGGCCGCCGCGGCGGCTGCGGTCGCGGAGGTCCCCGAGGTGCGGGTCGCCGGCGAGGGGTCTGACTCTGGTGCTGGTCAGGGCTGAGGCCGCGGGGTCTCGGTCGGGGTTGGGGCTGGCGTGTGACGCACCGTCGTCACGGGCAGCGTTCGTCCAGCTTCACGGTGCCCAGGTCGACCATCGTGCTCAACGGGGTGACCGTGCCCGGTGCCGGGTCCTGCCAGCAGACCTTCCAGCCGGAGTCGAGCACCTGAAACCGCTCGGCGCCGGTGGCATCCGTCTGAGTGAGTACGAAGGACCCCTGCGACTGCAACAGGTCCTGCGCGTCCTGCAGCACCATCCCGACGGTGGCCGGCATGACGAAGGTGTCCTCGTCGGTGTCCGCCTTCTTCGTCGGCTTCTTCGTCGGCTTCGGCTTCGGCTTCGGAGCCGAGGTCGGCTGCTCAGCCTTCTCCGCGGGGGCTTGCGCAGCGGCGTCGCCGTCGGTGGAGTCCTCCCCGTCGCAGGAGCGGTCCACTGTCAGGCGCGGCTTGGCGCCGATCTCCTCGGAGGTGCTCGGCTCCTGCTCGCACACGACCCAGTTGGACTCGTCGACGACGCCGAACATTCCTCCCCCGATGACTTCGACCTCGTCCTCGAAGCCAGCGCGCTCGATGTCCGACAGCGCGACGTCCAAACGCGCTGAGACGACGTCCGGCATCACAGCCGGCTCGTCCTCCCCGCACGCCGTCAGCATGCTCGCGGCGAGCGCCACAACGGCCAGAACCCGAAACTTCACAACTACTCCCCCGTGACCGTATGTATCTCCGCTCAGAAGTATGCGTATTCGGAGTGCCACTCGCTGTGAAAACGGATGTTTCCCGTACCTACAGGCGAGTCCCGGCCCGGACAGCGAGTGACGCACCGCCGATTGGTCACAAACGACAGGGATTGACCCCGAAATGTTGTCGTTGGGGACCAAACGTGACCCTGCCGGCCTCCGCTGGCCGCAACCGGCCTGCGGTCGCCGCCGGGAGCGTGACGCACCGCCGATTGGTCACAAACAGCACCAATTCGCCCCGGATTGCTGTCGTTCGTGACCAATCGTGACCCCATCCGGCAGCGACCCCCGACCAGCCCCCACCCCGCCAGCCCCGACCCGCCAACCTCAGACCCCCTCGGCCCCCAGCGGCGGACCGTACAGCTGCTGGGCGCCCTCGCGGTCGAGGTCGGTGATCGCCAGCTCCGAGGTCCCTACGCCCCCGCAGAAGTAGTGCATGACCGAGCGGGGGTCGTACTGCGTGAGATCGACGGTGTCGGCGCTGTCCTCGTCGGGGCACTGCGGCGGCGCCCCGCTGCGGATGTGCTCGTGGCGGAAGCCGAGCACGTGCCCCAGCTCGTGGCGCAGGATGCCGACCAGGTCGAAGCGCAGCCCCGGCTCGAAGTAGCTGGGGTCGATCAGCAGCCGCCGGCGCTCCGGCGGGCTGGTCGGGAAGAACGCCGAGGCCAGGAACTGGCCCTGGGCATCGACGAAGCGAACCGCGAAGACCAGCCCGGGGTCGAGGTCGGCCAGCGGGGTCGAGGGGTCGGCGCCGTCGTACTGCGCCAGGTGGGTGAAGCGCACGCCGCAGGTGGCCTCCCAGTCGGCGGTCGCGGCCGCCATGTTGGCGCGCACGGCGTCGTACTGCTCGCGGGTGGGGAAGCTCTTCTCGAAGACGCAGTAGTGCAGCGACGTGGGGTCCTCCCAGCGGACCACGCGCCCGCCCACCGAGATCCCGGTGAGCGCCGCGGAGGGCTCCAGCGGCACCGACGGCACCGGGTCGGGTACGCCGGGCTCGCGCGCCGCCGCGCGACGCAGCGCATAGAGGCGGAGCTCGTCGCGGTCGAGCAGCAGGTCGCCCTCCGCGACGACGTAGGAGCTCCCGTCGATGCTGAGCGTGACCGCGCGCAGGGCGCTGGCGAGCTCGCCGTAGGTGCGCGTGCGCTCCGCCATCTCCACCAGCTCCGGCTGCTCGGCGAGCACCCGCGCGGCCAGTGTCTGCTCCGAGGTCGTCATGCCACCCCACCTCCGGGTCCGAGCGCCGTGGGTGATGCTGGACGCAGCGTAGGCACGCGCAGAGGAGTCCGTCCATGGCAGAGGAACCCCCGGTCCCACCCGACCAGCAGCCCGACGCGTCGCTGGCCCGGGCCCGCTCGTCGTCGGCGTACGTCGCGTGGCGCGACGCGCTGCCGTCCTTCGAGCTCGACGGCGAGCGGCTCTACCTGCCCACCGGCGACGTCCCGGTCGCCGAGCCGGAGCTGGCGCGGGACTGGCTGCGCAGGGACGAGACCGCCTGACCGACACCGGGGACTTCTCCCAAACGTGCCCTCGGGCCCCCGCGGAGTCCCTATCATCACGCAGTGAGCATGAGTCTTAATCTGGCGATGTCGGCACTCCTGGGTCTCGGCGTCCTGTCCAGCACCCCCGCGGCCGCCGACCCGGCCCAGCCCTCCCCCTCGGAGCCCGGGGCCGTCCGCATCGCCGAGGCCGACCCGCTCCTCGAGGAGTCGCAGAACGGCCGCAAGGCCATCCGGGAGCTCGGGGACCAGCTCCCCACTGCCGCCGCCCACAACGACATGGCGCCTGCCGAGCTGCGGACCCTGCTCCGCACCGACGACACGCTCTGGGTGGACCCCCAGGGTGCGCTCTTCTACGTCGACCCGGCCCCGGAAACGCTCGCCGAGGCGCCCAGCCCCCTCGTCGAGCTGCTGGCGCCGCTCGAGGAGACCTTCGCCCTGCACAGCAACCCGGGCGCGAACCTCACGATCCTCCTCGACTTCGACGGCCAGACCGTCTCGAGCACGACCTGGAACAACCAGAACGGGCTCATCCCCGCCACCCATCCTGCCTGGGACCCCGCGTCGGACGGGCCTGGCTTCAGCGACGGCGAGCGACGCATGATCCAGCAGGTCTGGGCGATGGTCGCGGAGGACTACGCGCCGTTCGGGGTCGACGTGACCACCGAGGACCCGGGGGACGCCGCGCTCGTCCGGACGTCGTCCACCGATGCGGAGTACGGCACGAGGGTGCTGATCACCCCCAGCGACGACGCGCACCTGACGCTCTGCTCCCGCTCCTGCGGTGGCGTCGCCTACGTGAACGTGTTCGACCGCATTGCGGCGACTCCCCTCTACCAGCCCGCCTGGGTCTTTCCCCAGGCGCTGGGTGGCTCGGCCAAGAACGTGGCCGAGGCCGCCACGCACGAGGCCGGCCACAACCTCGCCCTGAACCACGACGGCACCAGCACCCAGGGCTACTACGCGGGGCACGGCATCTGGGCGCCCATCATGGGCGTCGGCTACTCCGCCCCCCTCGCGCAGTGGAGCGCCGGCAGCTACCCCGACGCGAGCAACCCCCAGGACGACGTACGGATCCTGACCGGACACCTCGGCGCCCGGTCCGACGAGGCACCCTCGTCGGTCTCCGCACCGGCGACGCTCCCCGCGGGCGAGGCCTTCGTCGGCACCGCCGACGACGTGGACACCTACCTGCTCGGGACCTGCACTGCGGGCGCCGACGTCGTCGTGCGGACCGCCGACCTGGCCCCGA
This sequence comes from Nocardioides ochotonae, assembly GCF_011420305.2. NCBI lineage: Bacteria > Bacillati > Actinomycetota > Actinomycetes > Propionibacteriales > Nocardioidaceae > Nocardioides > Nocardioides ochotonae. The sequence goes on from NZ_CP061769.1 coordinate 3,874,667, forward strand.
ACCTCGACGTCCGCGCCGTGCTCCACGACGCGGCCGGCACCGAGCGGGCCTCCGCACAGCCGCGGTCGTCGTACGGCGACGGGACGACCGCCGCCGGCACGGGTGCCGCCCTCACCGTGCCCACCGCCGGCGACGGCTGGGTGCTGGCCATCGACGGCGTCGGCCAGGACACCTGGACCACCGGCGGCTACGACGACTACGGCAGCCTCGGCGCCTACACCATCGAGGTCTCCGGCTGTGACGGCGAGACCGCCGCAGGTGCTCCCGGCACCCCACGCGACGTCGCCGCCACCAGCGCCGAGCGCACCCTGACGCTCACGTGGTCCGCACCCGAGACGCAGGGCGACGGCCCGGTCACCGGCTACCTGGTGACGCGCTCGGGATCCGCGGAGACGCAGACCCTCCCTGCCGATGCCCGCAGCCACACCTTCACCGGCCTCGAGGTCGGCACCACCTACCAGCTGTCCGTCCGCGCGGTCAACGGCACGGGGGCAGGCCAAGCCGTCACCGTGAACGCGACGACCGCCCCGCCCCCGCCTGCCACCCCGAGCGCTCCACGGCAGGTCACCGGCTCCTACGACCACGCCTCGGGCAAGATCCTGGCCTGGTGGGTCGAGCCGGAGACGACAGGGACCGCGCCCATCACCGGGTACGCGATCCACCTCGACGGCGTGAACATCGGCCAGCTCGACCCGACCAGCCGCGGCGCCGAACTCACCCGCGCGGGCGGCTTCGCCGTGGGCTCGTACGTCGTGGGGATCGCTGCCCTGAACGCTGCGGGGTCCTCGCCCACCGCCTCGGTGACGATCCGGGTCGAGCCTCCGGCCAACGACGACGTCGCGGCCGCCGAGGTGCTGCGCGGCACGAACGGGACGACCACGGGGAACAACGCCCTGGCCACCCGCGAGACCACCGACCCGGTGCCGCCGAGCGCCTACGGCGCAGGCGGGTTCTCGGTCTGGTACGCGTGGACCCCCTCCAGCGATGGCACGATGACCGTGTCGACCTCAGGGGGTGCCGACAACAGGGACACCACCCTCGCCGCCTACACCGGGACGCCGGGCGCGCTCGAGGAGGTGGCCGGCAACGACGACGACGACGCGCGTTTCCATGCCCGGATCACGTTCGAGGCCCGTGCTGGAACCCGCTACCTCCTCGCCGTCGACGGGTTCTCCACGGCCGGCGGCACCGGTCCCTTCGTCCTGGCCTGGGACCAGGTCGTGGCCACCCCGCCGTCCGCCCCGGAGCGGGTCCGGGCGGTGCGCGGCGACCAGTCCGCGACCGTGTCCTGGGACCCGGCGGGAGCCAACGGATCCCCGGTCACCGGCTACACGGTCGTCGCACGCACCGCGGGCAGCCTCGACCGCACGGTGAGCGTCGACGGGAGCACCACGACCACCGTGTTCACGGGACTGACCAACGGCGCGGCGTACACCTTCACCGTCACCGCGACCAACGCCGTCGGCGGCTCCCTCCCGTCGACCCCGTCCAACGAGGTCACCCCCGCCGGCATCCCCACCACCGTCGCGAAGCCCACCGCCGTCCGCGGCGACCGGTCCGCGACCGTGTCCTGGAACCCCGCCACCGGCAACGGATCGCCGATCACCGGCTACACGGTCCTCGCCACCCCTGGCGCCCACACCAAGACCGTGGACGCCAGCAGCCGCGCCACCACCATCACCGGGCTGACCAACGGCACCGCCTACACCTTCACCGTCACCGCGACCAACGCCATCGGCGACTCCATCCCCTCGGCCGTCTCCAACGAGGTGACCCCCGCCGGCGTCCCCACCACCGTCGCGAAGCCCACCGCCGTCCGCGGCGACCGGTCCGCGACCGTCTCCTGGGACCCGGCTGGAGCCAACGGATCCCCGGTCACCGGCTACACGGTCACCGCCCTCACGGCAGGCAAGCCCGACCGCACGGTCAGCGTCGACGGGAGCACCACGACCACTGTCCTCACCGGGCTGACCAACGGCGCGGCGTACACCTTCACCGTCACCGCCACCAACGCCGTCGGCGACTCCGCCCCCTCGGCTGCCTCCAACGGCGTCACTCCCGCCGGCATCCCCACCGCGGTGACCACGCCCACCGCCGTCCGCGGCAACCAGTCCTCGGTCGTCTCCTGGGCCCCCGCCACCGGCAACGGGTCACCCATCACCAGCTACACGGTCCTCGCCACCCCCGGCGACCACACCGCGACCGTCGATGCCGCCACCCGCACCACCACCATCACCGGGCTGAGCAACGGCACCGCCTACACCTTCACCGTCACCGCGACCAACGCCATCGGCGACTCCATCCCCTCGGCCCCGTCCAACGAGGTCATCCCCGCCGGCATCCCCAGCACCGTCACCACGCCCACCGCCGTCCGCGGCGACCGCTCGACGACCGTCTCCTGGGACCCGGTCGCCGGCAACGGTTCCCCGGTCACCGGCTACACGGTCACCGCGCGCACGACAGGCAAGCCCGACCGCACGGTGAGCGTCGAGGCGAGCGCCACGACCGCCGTGTTCACCGGGCTGACCAACGGCTCGGCGTACACCTTCACCGTCACCGCGAGCAACACCCTCGGCGACTCGATCCCCTCGGCCCCGTCCGTCGTGGTCGTGCCGGCCGGGAAGCCGACAACCACTCCGAAGCCGACGGTCTCCCTCAAGGGTCGCGTCGCGACGATCCGGTGGCGTCCCGCCTCGGGCAACGGGCTGCCCGTCCTCCGCTACGTCGTCCAGCGGATCGGCGGCCCGCGTACGACGAGCTCGACCTCGCCGCGCAAGGTCGTCTTCCGCGGCCTGCAACCCGGCGTCCACCGGTTCCGCGTGACCGCGGTGAACGCCCTCGGGAAGGGGAAGCCGAGCGCGCCGGTGCGCGTCCGGATCCGCCGGTAGTGCGGACCCGGGGCCGGCGCGAGGGCCGTTGCAGCGGGTCGGCTCAGACCACCCGCTGCAGCGCCTCCGGCGTCAGGTCGGCCAGCGTCGGGTAGCCGTCCACGGCCATGACCAGGTCGGTCTCGGCCAGCAGCGAGCGGAGCACGTGGACGGCGCCGGGGACCCCGCCGAGCGCGAGCCCGTAGACGTAGGGCCGGCCGACGGCGACCGCGGTCGCGCCCAGCGCCAGCGCCTTGACCACGTCGGGGCCGGAGCGGACGCCGGAGTCGAAGATGACCGGCGCGCCGGCCGCCACCTCGACGACGCCCGGAAGCCACTGGAGCGCCGAGCCGCCGCCGTTGGCCTGCCGGCCGCCGTGGTTGGAGCAGTAGATCCCGTCGACGCCGTGGTCGAGGGCCCGGCGGGCGTCGTCGGGGTGGCAGATGCCCTTGAGCAGCAGCGGCAGGTCGGTCAGCGAGCGCAGCCAGGCCAGGTCGTCCCACGAGAGCGGGTTGCCGAACGTGCCGGCCCAGGTGAAGACCACGGTGCCCGGATCGGGATCCGGCCCGGTCATCGCCTGGAACACCGGGTCGGAGGTGTAGTTGGCCAGCGCCTTGCCGCGCAGCTGCGGGAAGTTTCCGCTGGCCAGGTCGCGCGGACGCCAGCCCGGCACCCAGGTGTCGAGGGTGACCACGATGCCGTCGTACCCCGCCTGCTCGGCTCGCGTGACCAGGCTCGCGGCGAGGTCGCGGTCCTTGGGCGTGTAGAGCTGGAAGTACGACGGGGTGTCGCCGGTGTGCGGGACGACCTCCTCGAACGGGTCGTTCATCAGCGTCGAGGCGATCATCGGTACGCCGGTCTGCGCCGACGCCTGGGCGGTCGCGATGTCGCCGTGCCCGTCGGGCGTGCACAGGCCGATCACGCCGACCGGCGCCATCAGCAGCGGCGTCGGGAGCTTCTTGCCGAAGAGGTCGATCGAGAGGTCGCGCTCGGCTGCGCGGGTGAGCATCCGCGGCACCAGCGCCCAGCGTTGGAACGCCTCGACGTTGCCGCGCTGGGTCGACTCGTCCCCCGACCCGCCGGCGATGTAGCTGCGCAGCTCGGGCGGCATCGCCGCGAGCGCGTCCCGCTCGAGCTCGCCGTGGTCGAACGGCATCCGGGGCAGCACCCCTTGGAGCGCCGCGAAGTAGAGCTCGATCTGGTAGTCCCCGTATGCCATGCCGCGGACCCTAACCATCGCAAGCCGCTCGCGGGCGGAAGACAAAGGCGCGAGCCCGGCCTCCACGCTGCGTGAGGGGAGAAGTCGGGCTCGCGCCTGCACACACCGATTAACCCGCGGCGGGGTCAGGTAAACCTCTGTGTCCGCCCCCTGGCCGGCGCTACGCCAGGTCGGAGGGGCGGCGGCGGAAGCGGGGGCGCGGCAGGGCGGCCACCACGCGCTGACGCGCCCGTCGTACGGCGTCCCGGACGCGGCGGATCGGTGTGAGGACGAGCGCGCGCAGCCACCTGACGGGCGCCGCGAACAGGCGGGCGAAGAACCGGCCGACGGCACGCGCGGCCGCCCGCGCCCACCGCAGCGGCGCCAGGCAGGCCGCGCGGAGGGCCTGCAGGACTGGCCGCACCGCCGCGACCAGCCACCGGCGCACCGCCGCCCAGACCGCCGCTATCCACTGGAACGGGCGCCGGAGCAGCCGGCCGAGCGCACGGAACGCCGCGAGCAGCCACCGCCACGGGGCGAGCAGCACCTTCTCGACCGCACGGACGACGGCGGCGCCCCACCTGGCGAGGAGCTCGGCCACCGGGCGCAGCAGGTCACGCAGCGCCCTCAGCAACCGCGCGATCGGCCGGAACAGCCAGGACACCGCGCGCCCCAGCGCGGCGAGCACCCGCGCCACGGCCCCGGCGATCGCCGCCACCACGCGGCGTACGCCACGGCCCACCCAGCGGAGCAGGTCCCACGCCCAGACGAACGGCAGCAACGGCAGGCCCAGGACGACCTCGAGGCGCGAGGAACGGGTGTCACGGTGGTCATGCATGCGCGGAAGTGTGCCCCACGGACTCGCCGCTCGGTGCTGCCTTCCGGCGACGTCGCCTCAGGAAGCAGCCGTGGCCTTCCGTGCCAGGGTCACCAGCAGGTTCGCGTAGCCGAGCGCGTCGTCGATGGCCTTGTGCGTGTGCTCGACGTCGCCGAACCACGCGCCGGGAAGGGCGGAGGGCGACATCTCGGCTGCGGGGCGCCCCGTCACGGCCGCCGCGTAGCTGCGGATGCAGAGTCCGGGCCCGTCGAACAGGTACTCCTCCTCGTACGGCCCCTGGAGGATGCCGTACCGGGTGAACCGGCGGAGGTAGTAGTCGATCCAGATGCCGTCGAAGGCCAGCGGCGAGGCGGCGAAGGTCTTCTCCCCGGGAAGCGACCTCACCCAGTCCGCATAGCGCGCCATGACCTCCGGCACCGGGCGCGGGTCGGTGGTCGCGGCGGCCCACACCTCGGGGATGGACTCGAACCACTCCAGCGTCTTCGCGTGCGGAGCGGCTCCCGGCAGCTCCTCCAGGACGGCCTCGAAACGGCCGTGCTCGGTGCCGTCGAGGGTGACCGCGACCGAGGCGAACGACCTCATCGAGTTCGGCCCCGGCCACGGGCCGTCGACCTCGATGTCCGTGACGACGTACACCCACTCATCGCGCGCTGCACTCATGGCTCGCGATCCTTCCAGCCCGGTGCGGGCTGCGCGGGCGAACCGAGCTCGCGGCGTGATCAGAGCTTCACGGTCCCGCAGGTCCCCGTCTTCGGTCGGTGCTTGAGGGCCGCGGCGCCGCCGTTCGTGGAGTCGTACCAGACACCCTGCCCGGGCTTGAGGCCTGCCGTCGGGTTCGTGGCGAACAGGCAATAGTCCTGGCGCTTGGCCTTGCCGGGTGCACCCCAGAGCCGGACGGTGTTGCCCTCGCTGACGCGCACCTCCTCGAGCGGGCCACCGGCCTCGCCGGCGCGGGTGGGACGGATGCGCGTGCCGCGGTTGTCCACGAGCCAGGTCTCGACCGCCACGGCGGCGTTCTTCACGTCCGACTCCAGCGACATCATGAGCGCGGCCCGGGCGGCCTTGCGACGCTCGCGGTACTCCTCGGCGCCGTAACCGTGCTCGCGCATCACTCGGCCACAGGCACTGTCGGTCAGGCCGATGCCCTTGAACGACGCGACGCTGGGCCTCCCCAGGCCGGTCCCTGCCCACATCGGCTGCTTGCCGCCGAGCGACGCGACGTTCTGCTGCGCGGTGCAGTACCCGGCCCCCTTCGTGGGCGCCGTGTACAGGGCCTCGCTCAGGCCGGTCCTCTGAAGCCGGCGGTTGACCCACTTCCGGTTCGGCAGGACGCCGTTGTCCTCGCGGTAGTCGTGGATGACCTCGATGTTGTGCATCAGGTCGTCCCACATGAACTGCTGCACCTCGATGCCGGTGATCGGAACCGATCGCTTCGCGGCGCCACCGTCGAGGCTGGGGCCGGATCCCTCTGCGTCGCGCGCCACGGCGCCACACCCGCCCTCTCCGGCGTCGGCGACGTCGTCGAGGTTCGCCTTGATCGGCTCCTCCAGCCCGGTGCCCACGACGTAGTACTCGTCGTCGCCGAGGCCCGCCTGGGGGTGGGAGGCGATCAGGCAGTAGCCCCGCCCCTCGGTGGCCTTGCCGTAGACGATCTCGGTGCGCCCGGTGCGCTGGAGACGGTGCTCGGCCCACCTCGCCGCAGGAGCGGCGGCGTCGGGGTGCTCGGAGATCCACGCCTCGATGCGCTCGGCGCTGACCGACAGGTCGTGAAGGACCAGCGCCTGCCCGAGCCTCGTTCCGGCGAGGTCACCCGCGGCGCCCGCTGGTGCGGCCACAGCGGGAAGTGGTGCCGCCGCCGCTGCGGTGGACAGAGAGATGACCGCGGTGGCGAGGACCGCTGCGCTCCGGCGAAGCTCCATGTGCGTGGTGCACCCTTCAGCTGTGAGTCCCCGCGCCCGTGGTGGTGCGGGCCAGACCCAGTGGACGGACGAAAGGCATGCGGGGGCCACGCCACGCTCGCCGTCAGCTGCTGACCCGCGCCGAGGTGTTCCTGCTCTACTTGGGTCCCCGCGACGACGTCCGGTGGGCACCGCCAGCCTCGGGGTGAGCCCCCTCGTCCTGGCGGTCACCAGCGTCGCACTGGTAACCGTGCCGGTCGTGTACCAGCTGCCGCTCGAGAAGTACGCCGGGCCGTTGACGATCAACCGTGGCCGGCGACGTTCGACCGGCTGGCGGACAGAAGTCACCGACCGGCTGGGGAAGCGCGTGGTCGTCACCGTCGACGCGGACGACCTTCTCCAGCTGTCTGCTCTTCAGCGGCACGTACCCGGCTAGATCTTCGCCCGTCGCCAGTCCCCCGACTCGACTGCCATCGGCCTTGAGCGTCCCAGTCAGCGGAACTCGCCGGCCGACCCGTGCGCGGCCACACCTACCCTGCGCAACATTGTGACGCAACTCACATCTGCGCCTTGGGCGTGACTACGCATTGGAGGCGTGATGCCGCGAACCCCCCTCACCGGAACCGCCATCGGCTTGACCGTGGCCGCTGTCGCTCTTACCGGTTTGAGCCTCAGCCCGGCCGCGACCGCGGCCAGGAGCGCACCGAGTGGCGCATCCGGGTCTTCGCCGTCCATCGATCGCGACCTGAGCTACGAGGTGACGGTTCGCCGTACCGAAGGCGGGGTGCCGAACATCAAGGCCGACGACTACGCCAGCTTGGGCTACGGCACCGGCTACGCCATGGCCGAGGACAACATCTGCATGATCTCGGACCTCGTGATCACCTTCGCCGCGGAGCGCGCCCGGCGCCTCGACGCGACGCCTGCGAACATTGCGAGCGACTCCTTCTATCAACTGTTCATCGATCGCGGCGCAGCCGAGGAAGAGCTCGAGGAACGGCAGGCAAAGATCTTCCGTGGCGCCGCCGCGGGGTTCAATCGCTACCTGCGTGACACGGGCGTGGACAACCTGACCGACCCTGCCTGCAAGGGCGCCGAGTGGCTGCGCCCCATCACCGAGATGGATCTGCGGCGGATCTCGCGGATGCCGTTCTTCCTCTCCGCGCTGTCCCCGCAGTTCCTCGCCGCCGCCCCGCCCACCTCGCCTCCAGCGCGGCGATCGACCCAGCGCGGTTCGCGGGGGATCACCCCGGACGAGGCGGTGAACGGGCTCTTCGATGAGTGGCGCGGCAGCAACGGCGTCGCCATCGGGCGAGAGGCCACCGCCGGCGAGACAGGGATGCTGCTGGCCAATCCGCACCTGAGCTGGAATGCGCCCTCGCAACGGATGTACGCCCTGCACCAGACCATCCCCGGCGAGATGAACATGACCGGGGCCACCACCATGGGCAGGATCCAGGTCGCCTTCGGCGCAACCGAGGACGTCGCCTGGACCTCGACGGTGTCGACGGCACGGGACTACACGTTCTACCGACTGGACCTGGTCCCCGGGAAGCCGACGCACTACTACTTCGACGGCGAAGAGCGCGCCATGACCCAGGAGGTCGCGTCGGTGCAGGTGCCCGACGGCGTCGGGGGGCACACCACGGTCGACCGCACCTTCTTCTCCACCCACTACGGCGCCCGCTTGGTCGGCGGTCCCGGCTTCACCTGGGACGACCAGCACGCCTACGCCGTGCGCTCGATCGATCCCGCGTGGCGCGGTGTCGATTCACTCAACGACACTTGGAAAGCCGAGTCAGTCGAGGAGTTCGCAGACGCCCTTGTGCACCACCAGGCGATGACCACGAACGTCATGGCCGTCGACTCCTCGGGGCGCACCTACTACACCGACGCCAACCCGATCCCCTACGTCACAGATGCCCAGCGAGAGGTCTGCAGCGTGCCAGGCGGCCTCGACGGATCCCGCTCGGCATGCATGTGGCAGACCGATCCGACCGCGTCGCAGCCTGGAACATTCGGCCCCGACGCGACGCCGCACCTCTTCCGCGACGACTTCGTGGCGAACATGAACGACAGTCACTGGCTCGCCAACCCCCGGGCGCCGCTGACCGGCTACGACGGCACCTTCGGCGCCACTGGCACCGAGCGCACGCTGCGCACGCGAGGAGGACTGCACGCGATCCTGTCCCGTCTCACCGGCACGGACGGGGCAGCGGGCGACAAGTTCACCCTGAGGGGCTTGCAGAGGCTCATGTTCGACAACACCAGCTACACCGGGGTCATCTCTCGCAACGGCATGGTCGAGCTCTGCGAAGCCAACCCGCAGGTCACCGGTCCCGACGGCACCGTGGTCGACATCGGGGACGCATGCGAGGCGCTTCGGGGATGGGACCTTCGCGACGACCTCGGCAGTCGAGGCGCCCACCTGTTCCGCGAGATCATGGTCGCCAGCGGCAACAGCAGCAGGGTGCCGGCGAACTGGAACTTCCTCGTTCCCTTCGACCCCGCCGACCCGGTCAACACTCCGCGAGACCTCGACCCGCAGAACAACCCGGCCGTGCTCCAGGCGATCGCGGCGGCCGTGACCAAGCTCCGCGCCGCCGACATCGCGCTCGATGCCCGCCTCGGTGACCTGCAGTACGTCACCCGCAACGGCGAACGGATCCCGATGCACGGCGGCACCAACGCCTCGGGATTGTTCAACATCGTGAACGCACCGTTCAACGCCGCCGCCGGCGGCTACCCCGACGTCACCGCCGGCGCCAGCTGGATCCAGGCCTCCGAGTACCGGCGCGACGGCCTGGTGAGCAAGGGCGTCCTCGCGTTCTCCCAGTCGACGAACCCGAACTCGCCGCACTACGCGGACATGACCAAGATGTACTCCAAGAAGCAATGGGTCGACCTACCGATGTCGGAGTCCGACGTCGCAGCGAGCACGATCACGAAGGTGCGCCTGACCGAGGACTCCGGGGTCTGCCTCAACGGCGGGTGGCGGGACTGGCAGAGCGTCGACTTCGATGGTGAAGCCCAGTGCGTCGCCCACTACGACGCTCAACGCGCCGAGCGGGTCAGCGAGTACGACGCCCGCCACGGCACCCAGACGGTCGTCCACACCGGCAAGCCGGTGAGGATCAACGGCAAGGCCCGTGTAGGCCAGAGACTCCGTGTCGCTGCGGTCTCCCCGCGCGACTTCAGCCCCACCGCCCGGCACATCGCCTACCAGTGGGAGCGCGACGGCGTCGCGATCCCTCACGCCACCACCCGGGCGTACCTCGTCAGGGCGGCAGACGTCGGCTCTCGCCTGACGGTGCGCGTCACAGCGACCACCGCGAGCAGTGCCTCTGGCTTCGCCACCTCGAACGGAGCCACAGCGAGGCGAGCGGCGGCGAGCATCGCGATGAGGCTGGTTCCGGGGGCCACACCACGCACCCTGCTGATCAAGGCCACGGTGAAGTCGAAGGCCGTCGTGAGCGGACGGACAATCGTCACCGTGCTCCGCAACGGCGCCGTCCTGCACACCAGACAACTGGGCCTGAACCGTGACGGTCGCGTCAGCCTCACCTTGGCGGCCGCCCGCCCTGGGCGCTACAGCGTCACGCTCCAGTACCTGGGCTCAGACAGCGTGACCCCAGCGCGGGCCACACGGACCCGGAACCTCCGGTAACCCCCGGCTGTCTTCGTCGGGCCGCCCCACAGCCGCGGCCCGACGAAGACCTGGCGGCTCGGGACGCCAGCAACCCGGTCGCATCCGCCGCGCATGCGGCCCACCGATGGCACGATGCCAGCGTGAGCGCCCGCCTGCTGATCGTCGTCTCCGGGTTGGCTGCCAGCGGCAAGACGACCATCGGCAGGGCACTCAGCGAGCGGCTCTCCCTCCCGCTGTTGGACAAGGACGACATCCTCGAGTCGCTGTTCGACAGCCTCGGCTGCGACGGCCCCGAACAGCGGTACCGGCTCAGCCGCGCGAGCGACGAGGTCCTCTATCGCCTCGCCCGGTCCTCACCAGCTGCCGTGCTCGTGAACTGGTGGGACCACGACACCGCTCCCGAGCGACTTCGCGCCATCTCCGCCTCGCTCGTCGAGGTGTTCTGCGACTGCCCCGTCGAGCTGGCTGCCGCCCGCTTCGCCGCGCGCGAACGGCATCCCGGTCACCTCGACCGTCTGCGCACGCCGTACGACGTCGAGGAAGGCGTCCGGGGCATGCGTGCATCCTTCAGGGGGCCGCTCGGGTTAAACGACGCTCCTGTCGTCGTCGACACGAGCCGACCGGTCGACCTGGACAACCTGGTCGAGCGGGTTCGCGCGGCGACGTCTCCTGACGGGTTGGCAGCGCCGGGCACCTAGACGGCCGAGACCCCGCGTTGCCGATGCCCGCCGCGGTCAGGCACGCGCCAGTCCCTGACCCTCGAGGCGGTGGATGTCCGGCAGCCGGCGGCGCAGCACCATGTGCACCATGACCAGGGCGGAGGTCAGCGCCGCGTAGACGCACCACAGCGACGCGAACGCCTCGACGTAGACGATGGCGACGACCGTGAGCCCGACGAGGTTGAGCAACCCGAAGGCGACGATCGAGGGGTAGTCCGACAGCACCGACGGGCCGATCACCGCCACGATGTACAGCACTGCCCACATCGCCCCGTACGTCAGGTCGACGTCGTAGATCAGGGCGTGCGGCTCCTCCCTGACCACGAGCGGGCCGTCGAGGACCGCCCAGAGCAGGTACGCCGCGACCACCGCGCCGAGCGCCACGAACGGCGCCACCCGCTGGCGCCGGCCCACCGGCTCGAGCAGCAGCACCGCGAGCGGCACGAAGATCGGGAGGACCGGGAAGGCGAAGAGGACGTAGATCATCGCGGCGGCGTGCTGGACACCGGCCGAGACGTAGTCGGACGCACCGTGCCAGACGAGGGCCTCGGTCAGCTGGTGCAGCGCGAAGAGCAGCGGCAGCGACGCGAACGGCAGCTCCCGGGCCGTGCGCACCTCGCGCAGGCAGATCGCAGCGACCGGGAGCAGGACGACTCCGGCGGTCACATCGGCGCCCATCGAGAAGCACACGCCCGAGCGGTACCCCGGCCCGACGGACGAAACCCATGAGCAGGCCGGCAACGCTCGCCTGGATCGAGGTGGTCGTGTGGCGGCTCGGCGCGTCGGGTCGCTCAAGCAGGTGGGCGAAAGGTCGGACGGCAGGTTGAGACCATCTACGCGGCCGGAAACCAGTCACCACGAGCAACGACCAAACCTTCAGCAGTCCCAGGTTGACGACGGTAGCCTCGCTCCCCCAACCGAGGGAGGCCGTCGTGGCGGACACCAAAATGGTGAAATCGACAGGAGAACATTGGGTTTGTTCAATGATGTCGCGGCTTGGCTGGGGTGTTGCTCTGACCCGCGATGGCTTGGAACGCACCGACATCCTGGCTGTCGACCCCAACGCCGCACCGCGTCGGTTGATTGAGGTCCAGGTCAAGACCGCTTCCGGTAACGGCGAGAACACAAACTGGCCCCTCGGGCTGAAGTCCCAGACGCGTGCTTTATCCGACGCGGAGTGGTTCGTCTTCGTGATTCTCAACGACGCGCCCGCCAATACTCGCTGCTTCGTTGTACCGCGTGACCACGTCGCGGCCGCGACATGGATCAGTCACACGTCATGGCTTACCGATCCTGACGCAGTACCTGGCAAGCGGAACACGCCAATCAAGAACGCTCGGGTCTACCGGTGGGTGTTCGAGGGGTACGAGGACCGTTGGGACCTCCTCGAGGCCCCGGCCGACAAGGCCCCGGTTCTACTCCCGGCTGAGTTCCGCGAGTACGCACTCGACGCGCGGGTCGGCCTTCCCCACGATCACCCTTGGAACGACCGCCTCCCGGACTGGTGAGGCGACGGCCGAGCCCGGTGTCGCCCTTCCCGCCACGCGGGTGCTCTCGCGGTACAGCTCCACGAGGACACCTCGACAAGTACGTCCCAGTCGTAGACGGACGTCTCGGTCGTGATCGTGTCGCCGGCCAGGAGGGCTCCTCGAACTTGCAGCCGTCCTTCCACGCAGGGCGGCACCCATCAGACGCGTGATGGCGTCGATGCCGGAATCCGCCGATGAAGTTTGATCCCCGGGCCCTTGGAGGATCAGGATTCCACTGATCTGCGGACCCCCGATCCAGCAACGGTTCGGACTGCCTCACGGAACGCCGTCCATCCGTTCTTGGAATGCCCGCAGGACGTCGCGGCACGCTCACCGCGACTATTCAGTTCACTGGACCGGATCCCCCGTCGCGGATGTCGCCGCCGGTCTCCCTGCCCAAGGCCGGACCAGAGTCCGGGATCCGCGAATCACCGCAACCGCTTGCAACGCGGCCTCAGCGCCTCCGACAGCACGCGTCCAGGCCGCGCAGCCGCAACCATCACGCCGGATCAAAAGCCCACCGGGCCGCGGCCGCTCGGGTTAGGTTGCGGACACCCTCTCGAAAGGACACCCGTGAGCTTTCGCGCCCCCAAGGCAACCGCCGTCGCATTGATCATCTCCGCTACGAGGCGCGGCTGATCGCATGAGGATCGGGGCGGCCGTTGCCGCAAGTACATGCGTGATGCTCCTGGCCGGGTGCGCGGGGAGCGAGGAGCGGCCCTCGGGGCAAGCAAGCACTCGTGCGCCCGAGGCAGCCGCCTCGGCTGCCGCCCCACTGGCCCCTGCGAACTGGAGCCTGGCGAACAGCCTGGACACAGGATCGAGTTTTGTCGGCAGCTTGGTTGTCGATTCTGGTATCGCGGTATTTGGATTCGGAGGTCCCGGCGCTTCCTCCGCCACTTCACTTGGGGTTTGGAATACGGAAGAATCGGAGTTTGTGAAGCTGGCCGACAGTTCCTACGAGAACGGTGTCATCGACGGTGTCGCGTTCGATGGGCAGGACATCCTCTTTGTCGACATCGAAGCAGTCGGCGATACGGGTACGGGCGAGCGACTGCAGTGGAAAATTCGTCACACGGACCTATCAGGCGACCTTGACGAGGTCATCTCAGAATCCAGCCCCGAGGGAGACGTAACTCCTCCCTATGTTCACTCGGGCGGCGGGCGATTCGTATGGTCGACATGGCAAGATGATGACGACCCCTGGGCCGGGCGGCATGTATACGAGTGGACACCCGGGGACCGCGAACCCGCCACAGTGGTAGAGAAGATCTGGCTGAACGACAGCGCTACCCCTGTTGCGGATGGAATTGTCTTCTCGCGAACAGAAAACGATGACCGTTGGCCATCGGGGATGTCGAAGTCTGACGTGTACTTCCTTCCTGATGGGACTGTTACCCCCATCAGGGTCTCTGACTCTGGACTTGCCCTCAGCTACGAGGTCGTCGGGTCCGCGGTGGTGTGGACAGAGACGAACCCTAGGGCGAAGAGGAAGTTGAGCCGTACGGATCCCCGTGCAACTCTCGTCGCCTCTCTCGATGGCAGCGATGATCCCCAGGTGATTCAGAGGGGGTTTTCGTCTGGCAATCCGACAGGCGGGGACGGCTGGTTTGCATGGTGGGATCAGAATCTGAACCTCAAGGTTCTGCACACGAGCACCGGAGTTCTGGAAAAGATCCGCACCGCTAAAGTGCACGTGCCTACCCGCCCGGCCGGCGCAGACAACCTTCTGGTGGTGGCCGACCACCGCGTCGACGAAGGTCAGGGCCGCGTCACATTGCGAGCGTACGACATTCACAGCTGAGAAGATCTGCTCGGGAGCGGATGCCAAACCGCGGCCTGGATCCCGCAGGTCTCGCGGGTGACATTGCTTTCTCACGAACAGAGATCGATGACCGGGCTCCCCGCGCGGGACCATCGAATGCCGTCACGCCAATGAATGCGCCCAGTCGAACCAGTCCGAGATGTTGCCCGTCGGCGACCTCACCGCCGCCAGCCTCCTGCAGTGCGCATCGCCACCGTCCTGGCTACCGACGGCTTCGAGGCCGCGCACACCGCCTCTGGGCGCACCCGCCACCAGCAGACGCTCCGCGCGGATGGACGCAAGGCGAAGCCCCGAGTAGGACGACCTCGCCCACGCTGCCACTCCGATCCCCGTGACGACGGACGCCGATCAGGGACGGTCCAAGCGGAAGCGCTGCACCCACCACCGGCCCCGGTGGTTCGCGCAGGGCATACTCGGGCCTGGATCGCGTGAGCGAACTACACCGGAGTTATCCAGAGGGTTTACCTGGTTAAATCCCTGATCCCCCGGGCCCCTAGCTCAATTGGCAGAGCAGGAGACTTTTAATCTCTTGGTTGTGGGTTCGAGTCCCACGGGGCCTACCAAGGACGCTCGCGTCCACGCGGAGCGGAGACCCGCCGTGTCGGTGCAGCGGCTTAGCATCGAGCCATGCCTCAGCGCCTGGTTCCCCTGCTCCTTCCCACCCTCGTGACCGGCGCCCTGGCAGCCGCCCTGGTCGGCTGCGGCTCCGACTCCGAGGACCAGGCGCCCACGGTTCCGGTCAGCGACAGCGCGACCGCGACGCCGACGAGCCCGGCCCCGGGCACACCCTCGGTGAGCCCCAGTGAGAGCCCGAGCACGACGGCCTCCGTGTCCGCGAGCGCGTCCGAGCCCAGCGCGCCGTCCTCGCCGAGCGCACCGGCATCCACGCCCGCGACCACCGCGCCCGTGGCCACGCCGACGGCTCCCGCCGCGCAGCTCCCGGCGGTGGACACCGACCTGCGGGTGGCGGTCACCGAGTACCACGTCGCCTTCACGACCGGTGACGCGCCGGCGGCGTTCGAGCTACTGAGCGAGCGCTGCAAGGACACCGTCGACATGGGCGCCTTCGGCGAGGACTCGCTCGCGCAGGCCGACAAGCACGGCACCACCCCCCGCCTCACGTCGTACGCCGCCGAGACCGGCAGCGACAGCGCGCGCGTCACGGCGACCTTCCGCGGGCCGCGGATCACCCTGCGCGCGGAGCCCTGGGTGCGCGAGGTGGGGGCCTGGCACCGCGACGTCTGCTGAGACATGTGCCGAACCGGCCGCGCCACGATCGTCCCCTTGTGCGAGATCGACGCATCAAACCGCGCTGAGCGGCAAGGATGGGCGGGTGACCGTCTATGTCTATGACTTCGCGCAGGGAAACAAGGACCAGAAGGATCTTCTGGGCGGCAAGGGTGCCAACCTCGCCGAGATGACCAACCTGGGGCTGCCGGTGCCACCGGGCTTCACCATCTCCACCGACGCCTGCCGCGCCTACCTGGCCGCCGGAACCGAGCCGAGCGAGCTCGCCGAGCAGGTGAGCGCACGGCTGTCGGCGCTCGAGGAGACGATGGGACGCCGTCTCGGCGACGCCGCGGACCCGCTCCTGGTCTCGGTGCGCTCGGGCGCGAAGTTCTCGATGCCCGGGATGATGGAGACCGTCCTCAACATCGGCCTCAACGACGAGTCCGTCCACGGTCTAGCCCGGCTCAGCGGTGACGAGCGGTTCGCGCTGGACTCCTACCGCCGCCTGCTGGCGATGTTCGGCAGCACCGTCCTGCACATCGACTCCGAGCACTTCTCCCGCGCCCTCGACGCCGCGAAGTCGGCCCGCGGCACCACCGCCGACCTCGACCTCGACGCCGACGACCTGCGCGCACTCGTCGAGACCTTCAAGCAGATCATCCGCGACCAGGCCGGCCGCGAGTTCCCGCAGGACGCCCGCGAGCAGCTCGACCTCTCCGTCCGCGCGGTCTTCAACTCCTGGAACACCGACCGCGCCCGGCTCTACCGTCGCCGCGAGCGGATCCCCGAGGACCTCGGCACCGCCGTCAACGTGCAGACCATGGTGTTCGGCAACTTCGGCATGGACTCCGGCTCCGGCGTCGCCTTCACCCGCGACCCCGCGTCGGGCAACCAGGGCGTCTACGGCGACTACCTGCAGAACGCCCAGGGCGAGGACGTCGTCGCGGGCATCCGCAACACCGTCTCCCTGGCCGACTTCGAGAAGCTCGACAAGACGTCGTACGACGGCCTGATCGCGATCATGGCCCAGCTGGAGCGCCACTACCGCGACATGTGCGACATCGAGTTCACCGTCGAGCGCGGCAAGCTGTGGATGCTGCAGACCCGCGTCGGCAAGCGCACGCCCGGTGCGGCGTTCCGCATCTCCCGCCACATGCGCGACGAGGGACTCATCGAGGCCGACGAGCAGCTGAGCCGGGTGACCGGGTCGCAGCTGGCCAGCCTGATGTTCCCCCGCTTCGACGCCTCCGCCGACAAGGTCCTGCTGGCCACCGGCATGAACGCCTCGCCCGGTGCCGCCGTCGGCAAGGTCGTCTTCGACTCCCCCACCGCCGTCGCGTGGGTCGAGCGCGGCGAGGACGTCATCCTGGTCCGCAAGGAGACCAACCCCTCCGACCTGGCCGGCATGGTCGTCGCCCAGGGCATCCTGACCAGCCGCGGCGGCAAGACCAGCCACGCCGCGGTCGTCGCACGCGGCATGGGCCGCACCTGCGTGTGCGGCGCCGAGGCCCTCGACGTCGACGTCGAGGCCAAGGTCGTCAAGGTGCGCGGCGGCGGCGAGCTGCGCGAGGGCGACGTCATCTCCATCGACGGCGCCACCGGCGAGGTCTTCGCCGGTGCGGTGCCGGTCTCCCCCTCCGACGTGGTGCGCTACTTCGAGGGCGAGGACGTCGACGCCGACGTCGTGCTGGCCGTCGACGAGGTCATGACCCACGCCGACTCCCGGCGCCGCATGAAGGTGCGCGCCAACGCCGACACCGCCGAGGACGCCGCCCGCGCCCGCCGGTTCGGCGCCGAGGGCATCGGCCTGTGCCGCACCGAGCACATGTTCCTCGGCGACCGCCGCGAGCTCGTCGAGCACCTCATCGTCGCCGAGGACTCCGCCGGGCAGGAGGCCGCGCTCGACGCGCTGCTGCCGCTCCAGCGCGCCGACTTCGCCGGCATCCTCGAGGCGATGGACGGCCTGCCGGTCACCATCCGCCTCATCGACCCGCCGCTGCACGAGTTCCTGCCCGACTACACCGAGCTCTCGGTCAAGGTGGCGCTGGCCGAGGCCGCCGGCGGCGCGGACCCGCACGACGTACGCCTGCTGGACCACGTACGCCGCCTGCACGAGCAGAACCCGATGCTCGGCCTGCGCGGCGTACGACTCGGCATCCAGATCCCCGGGCTGTTCGTCATGCAGGCCCGGGCGATCCTCGAGGCCGCCGCGGACCGCATCGAGGCCGGCGGCACCCCGCTGCCCGAGATCATGGTTCCGCTGGTGGCCAGCGTGCGCGAGCTCGACGTGGTCAAGCGCGACATCCTCGCGGTCGCCGAGGAGGTCCAGGCGGCCCGCGGCGTCGAGATCGACGTCAAGGTCGGCACCATGATCGAGCTGCCGCGCGCGGCGTTCCTCGCCGACCGGATCGCGGCGTCGGCGGAGTTCTTCTCCTTCGGCACCAACGACCTCACCCAGATGGCGTGGGGCTTCTCGCGCGACGACGTGGAGGCGGCGTTCTTCTCGAAGTACTTCGAGCACGGCATCTTCGACGTCTCGCCGTTCGAGTCGCTGGACCAGCGCGGCGTCGGCGGCATGGTCGAGATGGGCACCCAGAAGGGCCGCGCCACCAAGCCGGACCTCAAGGTCGGCGTCTGCGGCGAGCACGGCGGCGACCCGGCGTCGATCCACTTCTTCGAGACCGTCGGGCTGGACTACGTGTCCTGCTCGCCGTTCCGGGTGCCGGTCGCCCGCCTCGAGGCCGCCCGCGCGGTCCTCGGCACCGACGCCTGACCCCTCCTGCACCACCGCGCGCCCCCGGCCACCGGCCGGGGGCGCGTCGGCGTTCTCGCGCAACCACACGGGCCGACTCGGGGTGGAGCAACGGCGGCCCGGGCGGGGGAACCTCCCTCAAGGCTGCGGTGGGAGCTGGGCTCGACCACCGCGCCCCGCACACGGGCCGCCGTACCTCCTCCCCGGCTCCCTCAAGCCCAGGAGGAGGAGTCGTTGTCAGCGCAGGATCTGGCCGCCCTCCTCGAGCACCAGTCCGGGCATCAGGTCGTCGACCGACCCGTCAGGGACCACCTCGACCGGCGCCTCGGAGAACCGCAGCAGGGACCGCGCGACGTTGCCGAGCGGCCAGATCCGGCCGGCGTCGCGGCGCCGGCGCAGGACGACGACCACGTCGACGGCCGCACTGTGCCGCACCAGCACCTCCGTGGGGGTGCCGTGCTCGGCGTGCAGCTCGACCTGGACGTCGGGGTACTCCGCGCGCCACGGGGCGAGCAGCGAGGTCAGCATCCGCAGCCCCTCGTCGCGCCACTCCTCGGGGCGGACCCGCTGGGCGATCAGGTCGGAGTAGGCGTCCGGCATCCGCCAGGCGTGCACCACGACCAGGGTCGCGCCGCGCTCCCGCGCGAACTCGAAGGCCCGCGAGAGCAGGTGCGGCGAGACGGCGGGACGCTTCACGCCGAGCAGCACCCGGCCGTGCCCGCCGGCACCGCTCCAGCCCTCGGGGACGACCACCGCGCGGACCGGCGTACGAGCCGCCACCGCTGCGGTCGTGGCTCCGGCGACCATGCGGTCCACGCCGGTGCGGGTCTCGCGGCCGAGCACCAGGAGGTGTGCGGTGCCCGTGCCGCGCAGCAGGCCGGTCACCCGCGACCCGGTCTCGTGGGCGGTCTCGATGAGGAGGTCCGGCTGGCGCTCGAGCGCCTCGCTGCGTGCGGCGGCGAGGACATCCTCCGCCGCGCTCCGCAGGTCCGTGAGGGTCAGCGGCAGCGGCGCCATCGGGACGTACGACGGGCTCACGTGCACCAGGCGCAGGACCGATCCCTCACGGGCGGCCACGTCCGCGGCGTACCGGATCGCGCCGAGGCTGCGCGCGGTGCCGTCGACGCCGACGGCGACGACCTCCGCCGCGGGGTCGGTGCGGTGCTCGGACCGGACCTCGGGGGACATCGCTGCTCCTGTGCTGGTGCGGGGCGGGACACGCCGATCCTCGCCTCACCGGGCCCTCGGTCACAGGGCCCAACGTCCCGGTTGCGGCGGGACAGGGGGCCTGTCAGCGGCCGGTCGGCACGATCCAGGTCAGCGTGGTGCCCTCACCGGGCGCGCTGCGCACCTCGCAGCGTCCCCCGAGCTCCTCCGCCCGACGGCGCATGTTGCCCAGCCCACTCTCGCGTACGTCGGGGGGCAGGCCGCGTCCGTCGTCGGCAACGCGCAGGACGATGTCGGCGCCGGCGGCCAGGTCGATCTCGACCCCCTGCGCCTCGGCGTGCCGGCTGGCGTTGGACAGCGCCTCGCCGAGCACGGCCAGCAGGTGCGGGGCGACGTCGTCGGAGACCAGGGTGCGCACCGGGCCGGTGAACCGCAGCACCGGTCGGAACTTCAAGGTGCCGGCCGCGCGGTCGACCATGCGGGTGACCTCGGCCTGGATGTCGGAGGCGTGCTCCATCGCGCCGAGGGCGAAGATCGAGCGCCGGATGTCCTTGATCGTGGCGTCGAGCTCGTCGACGCTGGACTCCAGGCGCTCGGCGAGCTCGGGGTTGTCGGAGGTCCGGGCCGTGCTCTGCAGGGTCAGCCCGACGGCGAAGAGCCGCTGGATCACCAGGTCGTGCAGGTCGCGGGCGATCCGGTCGCGGTCCTCGAAGAGCGCCAGGCGCTGCTGGTCGGAGTGGGCGCGGGCGACCTGGATCGCGAGAGCGGCGTGCTCGGCGAAGCTCGCGGGCAGCTGGGCGTCGACCTCGTGGTGCAGCGCGGCGTTCTCCAGGGTCCAGGAGAGCCCGAGGGCGCCCTCGACCCCGTCGGGCGTGCGCAGCGGCACGATCACCACCGGCCCCTGGGCGCCGTCGTCGAGGGAGAGCCGGTCGAGCGAGAGCGCCGTACCGGTCCGTACGACGGTGCGCGTGTGCTCGGCCGCGGCCGCCGCCTGCGCGCCCTGCGGCGTGGCGCCCTCGGCGCGGGCGATCACCTGCAGCACCAGGTCGTCCTCGTCGGAGCCGGTGACGATCCAGGCGAGGTCGGCCTCCGCGACCTCGCGGGCCCGGTCGGCGACCGCCTGGAGCGCGTCCAGCCCGTGCACCGAGCCGGCGAGCAGCCCGGTGATCTCGGCGGTCGCGGCGAGCCAGCGCTCGCGGCGCGCGGCCTCCTCGTAGAGCCGGGCGTTCTCGATCGCCACGCCGGCGGCCGCGGCCAGCGCGACCACGACCTCCTCGTCGGCCTTGGTGAAGTCGCCGCCGCCGGCCTTCTCGGTGAGGTAGAGGTTGCCGAAGACCTTGTCGCGGATCCGCACCGGGACGCCGAGCAAGGAGTGCATCGGCGGGTGGTTCGGCGGGAAGCCGTACGACGCGGGGTGCGCGGCGATGTCGTGCAGCCGCAGCGGCTCGGGGCGGTCGATGATCAGGCCGAGCAGCCCATGACCGTCGGGCAGCGCGCCGATCCGGGTGACGGCGTCCCCGTCCATCCCGTGGTGCACGAAGGTCCGCAGCCGCTTTCCGGGGCCGCTGCCGAGCACCCCGAGGGCGGCGTACTTGGCGTCCACGAGCCGGCTGGCGACCTCCACGATCCGGGTCAGCACGCCGTCGAGGCTGAGGTCGGCCGCCATCGCGACCACGGCGTCCAGCAGCAGCCGCAGCCGGGCCTGCTCGTCGAGCACGCCCCCGACCCGGGACAGCACCTCACGGAGCAGGTCGTCGAACGGGGCCTCGCCCAGCGCGTCCGGGAAGCACGGCTCCTCGGACGGGGTCCCGTCGCTGCTCACCATCGGTGTGTGTCCTCCTTCGGCGGTTCCGGGGCAGGCGCCCATCTCGGCAGCACGAAACCGCCGCGGCCAGGCACGAGGTTAGCAACGCCACGGCCCCCGCACCGATCCTCGCGGCCGAGGTCACACCGCGAGTCGGCGCCCGTGGCGCACCCAGTCGGGGTAGGGGCGACCGGGGTGGGGGCACGATGGCTGCAGAGGTTCAGAAAGGGTCCGAGGGACGGAGGAAGCATGGACGCGCCACACGACGATGCCTTGCGCTGGGGGACGGGGCCGCTCATCGAGCTCGACGAGGGCGACTGCTGGGCGCTGCTGGGCTCGCGGGAGCTCGGCCGGATCGCCTGGACCGGCCCCGACGGGCCGGCGCTGCGCCCGGTCAACCATGCGGTCAGCGACGGCGTGCTGTGGCTGCGCACCACCGCCTACTCCTCGCTCGCGCAGCAGATCGACGACAGCCCGGTGGCCTACGAGGTCGACGACCTCGACCACCACACCCGCGCCGGGTGGAGCGTCGTGGTCCAGGGCACCGCCCGGCTGGTCTACCCGGGGCGCGAGGGGCCCAACCCGCCCGACCTGCAGACCTGGCCGAGCGGTCCGCGCCCGGTGTGGGTCGAGGTGATCCCCCGCTCGGTCACCGGACGTCGCCTGGTGGCGAGCTGAGCGCGCGCCAGTCCGTGTGCCCCAGCCGATGAAGCTCAGTGCCGGTGCTTGGTGGCGTAGATCGCGGCCTGGGTGCGGCTGTCCAGCCCGAGCTTGGCCAGCAACGAGGAGACGTAGTTCTTGATCGTCTTCTCGGCCAGGAACATGTGCTCGGCGATCTGCCGGTTGGTCATGCCCTCGGCGATCAGGTCGAGGATCTTCTGCTCCTGGCTGGTGAGCCGCTCGAGGTTGGAGTCGCGCGGCGGGCCGGTGCGCAGCCGCTCGAGCACCTGGGCGGTGACCGCCGGGTCCAGCATCGACTGGCCGTCGGCGACCCGGCGGACGGTGTCGATGAGGTCGTTGCCCCGCACCTGCTTGAGCAGGTAGCCCGCGGCCCCCGCCATGATCGCGGAGAACAGCGCCTCGTCGTCGTCGTAGGAGGTCAGGATCAGCGCGTGCACCGAGGGGTCGAGGGACCGCACCTCGCGGCACACGTCGATGCCGGAGCCGTCCGGCAGCCGGCCGTCCAGGATCGCGACGTCGGGGCGCAGCGCGGGGATCCGCGCCGCCGCCTCCTTGGCCAGGCCGCTCTCGCCGACGACCTCGATGTCGCCCTCGCTCTCGAGGAGGTCCTTGATCCCACGCCGGACGATCTCGTGATCGTCGAGCAGGAAGACGCGGATCGGCGTGGTGCGTGGCTCGGCCATAGGCTCGAACCTACCGGCTGGCGCTCTCGTGCGCGCGCCCTCGGCGCGACCGCGCCCGTATCAGCGCCCGTATCAGCGCCGGGTCAGCGCTGATGCCAAGGCCGATTCTGGGGGCCGAAGCCACCCCGTCGGATGGTCCCACCGCGCCCGGGACCATGGACCCTTTGCTCCCGCAGACATGCCCTTCACGCTGGGGGGTACCCGACCCCACCAGACGAGAGGAGCGGGCCATGGGCACCCTGGCCGACATCGGTCGCGCCACCCCGCCGCGGTCCGCCCCCGGACTCGGCCGCGCGGCCTCGGCGTACGAGGTCGTCGCCTTGGCCTGCCGCGCACCGAGCGTCCACAACACCCAGCCGTGGCGGTGGCGCGTGGACGGCACCAGCCTCGAGCTGTACGCCGACTGCTCCCGCGCCCTGCCGGCCGCCGACCCCCGCGGCCGCAACCTGGTGCTGAGCTGCGGCGCCGCACTGCACCACGCCGAGGCGGCCGCCCGGGCGCTCGGCTGGGAGCCGACGCTCCAGCGCCGGCCGGACCCGGCGGAACCCGGCCTGCTGGCCCGCATCCACCTGGCCGACCGCGATCCCGACGCCCGGGAGACACCCGGTGCGCAGGACCCCGCCGTCGTGCTCCGGGCGATCCACGAGCGCCGCACCGACCGGCGCCGGTTCACCTCCTGGCCGGTCCCGGTCTCACGGCTGGAGCGTCTCGCCGCGGCGGCGGTCGAGCAGGGCGGGCTCAGCGAGCCGATCGTCGACGTCACCGCCCGGTTCCGCCTCGAGCTGCTGATCAGCCGCGCGATGAGCGCCCAGGAGGGCGACGAGCGGCTCCTCGCCGAGCAGCGCTCCTGGATCGACCACAGCCGCGACGACGGCATCCCGGCCGACTCCGTGCCCGAGATGGGCTTCGGTCCCCTGGCCCACCGCAGCCGGTTCAGCCGGGCGGCGCGCCCCGAGGTGCCCGGTCCGGCGCGCGACCTCGTCGAGGCCTCCGACGGGGTGGTGGTGATCGGGGGCCCGGACGACTCCGTCGAGGCGTGGCTGCGCTCGGGTGAGGCCCTGAGCGCCCTGTGGCTGCTCGCGACCCGCACCGGGCTCTCCGTGGTGCCGCTCAGCCAGGTCGTCGAGGTCGACGAGACCCGCCCCGCCCTCCAGCACGACGTCCTCGGCGGCCGACTGGTCCCGCACGTCGTGCTGCGCATCGGCTGGCAGGAGATCTCCCGCAGCACCCACCGCGCCACCCCACGTCGTCCGCTGGACGACGTGCTCAGCCCCTGAGAGCCGCGTTACACGACGTGCCCCCGGTCACGCGACACCCCTGAGGACGAAGGTCCCCACGAGACGGGTCGCCAGACCGTGGGGTATCGGGTCGACTCTTCCTACTCTCGGGTACGACCCAACAGCCCTCCCTCTCAGGAGCACCCGTGGACCCGCTCGACATCGCGCGATGGCAGTTCGCCATCACGACGGTCTACCACTTCTTGTTCGTCCCGATCACGATCGGACTGTCGGCGATGGTCGCCGGCTACGAGACCGCGTGGTTGCGCACCCGCAACCCGATGTACCTGCGGCTGACGAAGTTCTTCGGCAAGCTGTTCCTGATCAACTTCGCCATCGGCGTGGTGACCGGCATCGTGCAGGAGTTCCAGTTCGGCATGAACTGGTCGGACTACTCCCGCTTCGTCGGTGACGTCTTCGGCGCCCCGCTGGCCATCGAGGGGCTGCTGGCCTTCTTCCTCGAGTCCACCTTCCTCGGCCTGTGGATCTTCGGCTGGGACCGGCTGCCCGGCAAGCTGCACGCCGCCTGCATGTGGATCGTGCACCTCGGCACGCTGTTCTCGGCGTACTTCATCCTGGCCGCGAACTCCTGGATGCAGCACCCGGTCGGCTACGCGTTCAACCCCGACACCGGACGTGCGGAGATGACCGACTTCGCCGCGGTGCTGTTCAACAAGGTCCAGCTGGTCACGTTCCCGCACGTCATCCTGGCGGCGTACATGACCGGTGCGGCGCTGGTCGCGGCCGTGGCGTTCTGGCACCTGCGCAAGCACCGCGAGGGCTCCCCCGACGCCACGATGTGGCGCAAGGCCGTGCGCACGGCGGCGGTGGTGGTGCTGGTCAGCGGCGCCGGTGTCGTCGGTGTCGGCGACATCCAGGGCAAGATCATGACCGACGTCCAGCCGATGAAGATGGCGGCCGCGGAGGCGCTCTACGAGACCGAGCAACCCGCGTCGTTCTCGGTCCTCACCATCGCCACCCCGGACGGCAAGGAGGAGAAGTTCTCCATCACCATCCCCAACGTGCTGTCGTTCCTGGCCACCGGCACCTGGGACGGTGAGGTCAAGGGCATCAACGAGCTGCGCGAGCAGTACCAGGAGACCTACGGCCAGGACCCCGGCACGACGTACTACTCCGCCGGCGACTACACCCCGAACATCCCGGTCACCTACTGGACCTTCCGGTTCATGATGGGCCTCGGCTTCGCCGCGATGATCGTCGCCGCCTGGGTGCTCTGGGCGACCCGCAAGGGCCGCGTCCCCCAGGGCCGGCTGCTCTACACCGCGATGATGCTGGTGCCGTTCATGCCGCTCTTCGCGAACTCGATGGGCTGGATCTTCACCGAGATGGGGCGCCAGCCATGGGCCGTCTTCGGCCTGATGACCACCCAGTCGGCCGTCTCCCCCGGCGTCACGGCCGCGCAGGTGCTGACCTCCCTGATCGCCTTCACCCTGGTCTACGGCGTGCTGGCGGTGATCGAGGTCAAGCTCCTGCTCGCCGCGATCCGCAAGGGCGCCGACGAGATCGGCGAGGACGACCTCCCGCGGGTGCGCACCAAGGACGACGACGACGCCCCGTTCGCGTTCGCCTACTGAGCCTCGAGAGCACGAAGAGAGAACAAGAGACATGGAACTCACCACCGTCTGGTTCGCGCTCATCGCGATCCTGTGGATGGGCTACTTCGCCCTCGAGGGCTTCGACTTCGGCGTCGGCATGCTGTTGCCGGTGCTGGGCAAGTCCGAGCGCGAGCGTCGCGTCCTGATCAACACCATCGGCCCGGTCTGGGACGGCAACGAGGTCTGGCTGCTGGTCGCCGGCGGTGCCACGTTCGCCGCCTTCCCGGAGTGGTACGCCACCCTGTTCAGCGGCTTCTACATGCCGCTCCTGCTGATCCTGCTGGCCCTGATCGTGCGCGGCGTCGCGTTCGAGTACCGCCACAAGCGCAACGAGATCTCCTGGAGCCGGCGCTGGGACGCCGCGATCATCGTGGGCTCGGTCGTCCCGGCCCTGCTGTGGGGCGTGGCGTTCGCCAACATCCTGCGCGGCGTCCCGATCGACAACGACCTGGAGTACGTCGGCGGGTTCTTCAACCTGCTCAACCCCTACGCCCTGCTGGGCGGCGCGATGACCCTGCTGCTGTTCCTCACCCACGGGGCGATGTTCATCGCGCTCAAGACCGACGGCCCGATCCGGTACGCCGCGCGCCGCCTGGCGGTCCGCTTCGGCCTGGGCGCGGCGCTGGTCACCGTGGCGTTCCTGGTGTGGACCCAGGCCGAGACCGGCAGCGTCGCCTCCGCCGTGGCCTTCGTGGTCGCCGCGGTCGCGCTGCTCGGCGGCCTGCTCGCGGTCCAGGCCGGCCGTGAGGGCTGGGGCTTCCTCGGCACCTTCGTGGCGATCGCGCTCGGCGTCGCGGGGCTGTTCCTGGCCCTGTTCCCCGACGTGATGCCGACCTCGCTGGTCGACGGCACCAGCCTGACCACCACCAACGCGGCAGCGACGACCTACACGCTGAAGATCATGACTTGGACGGCCGCGATCTTCACCCCGCTGGTGCTGGCCTACCAGGGCTGGACCTACTGGGTCTTCCGCCAGCGGATCGCGGTGCACCACATCCCCGAGGCCGAGCTCGCGGCCGCCCGCGACTGACCCGCCCCGCAGCCACCCGGACCCTCCTGGCCGGGTGGCTGCGCCGCACCTCAGCACCACCCTCAGCACGACTCAGGGGCACCACCACGCGCACCCGACACCGCCGCCCGACCGCCTGACCGGAGCACCAGATGAAGCCGACCGACCCGCGCCTGCGGACCCACCTCACCCCCGCGCGGCTCCCCCTCGCGGGAGTCCTGGCGGCCGGTGTCGTCGGCGCGGTGCTGATCATCGGGCAGGCCTGGACGGTGACCGGCCTCGTGGTCGCCGCCGTCCGCGGCGAGGACCTCGCGCCCTGGGCGCTCGGGGTCGCGGGGGTCTTCGTGGCCCGGGCGCTGTGCTCGTGGGCCGGCGACCTCGCCGCGGCGCGCGCCGCCTCGGTCGTCGGCACCCACCTGCGCCGTCAGGTGACCGCCGCGCTGCTGCGGCGGCGTACCTCCGAGCCCGGCGACGCGGTGCTGCTCACCCGCGGCATCAGCGCGGCCGAGCCGTACCTCACCCGCTACCTGCCCGCCGTCGTGCTGGCGGGCGTGCTGCCGGCGCTGACGGTGGTCGTGATCGCGACCCAGGACTGGCTCAGCGCCCTCATCGTCGTGCTCACCCTGCCGCTGGTGCCGGTCTTCGGTGCCCTGGTCGGGGTGGCCACCCGTGACAAGGCCGAGAAGCAGTGGCGTGCCATGGCCTCGCTCTCGGGCCACTTCCTCGACGTCGTCCGCGGCCTGCCCACGCTGGTGGCCTACCGGCGTGCCCGGGTCCAGTCCGACACCATCGCGCGCACCACCGACCGCTACCGCCGCGCCAGCACCGCCACCCTGCGCATCGCCTTCGCCTCCTCCGCGATCCTCGAGCTCGTCGCCACGCTGTCGGTGGCGCTGGTCGCCGTCACGGTCGGCGTCCGGCTCGCCCACGACGGGATGGCCCTGGAGACCGCGCTGCTGGTGCTGCTGCTGGCCCCGGAGGCCTACTGGCCGCTGCGCCGGGTCGGCGCGGAGTTCCACGCCGCCGCCGAGGGCGTCGCGACCTTCGAGCAGGTCCACGACCTGCTGGAGACCGCCCCGCCGGCGGACCCCGGCACCCCCGGCCCCGCCCGCGGCGACCTGGAGCTCAGCGGCCTCACCGTCGTCCACCCCGGCCGCACCGTCCCCGCGCTCGACACCGTCGACGCCCGCATCCCCGACCGCGGCGTCACCGCGGTGGTCGGTCCCTCCGGCTGCGGCAAGTCCACCCTGCTCGGCGCGGTCGTGGGCCTGGTGCCGGTGAGCGCCGGCACGATCCGGGTCGGCGGCCGCGAGGTCGGCGGCACCGCCTGGCGCAGCCAGGTCGCGTGGGTGCCCCAGCGGCCGGTCTTCGTCGCCGGCTCGATCGCCGACAACCTGCGGGTCGCCCGCCCCGACGCGTCGTACGACGAGCTGTGGGACGCCCTGCGCCGGGTGGCGCTCGAGGAGCGGGTCCGCGCCCTGCCGGCCGGCCTGGAGAGCCCCCTCGGCGAGGACGGCGCGAGCCTCTCCGCCGGTGAGCGGGCCCGGCTCGCGCTGGCCCGGGTCGTGCTGGCCGACCGCCCCTGGGTGCTGCTCGACGAGCCGACCGCCCACCTCGACGACCTCACCGAGCGCGTCATCGCCGACACGATCGCGGAGCTGGCCCGCGACCGGGCGGTCGTCGTGGTCGCGCACCGCCCCACCCTGATGACCCTGGCCGACCACGTGGTCGCCCTCCCCGCTCCCGCGCGTCCGCGAACCCCGGTCGCCGACGACGTCACGGTGACCGCCGCCGACGCCCCGGCCCCGGCCCCCGACCCCGCGCCGGCCGCCGACGCGGACCCCGACGCCGACCCCGCGGAGGAGACCGAGCAGGTGTCCCGCCTCGGTCTCGGCGCCTCGACCGTGATCGGCGCCCTGGCCTCGCTGTCCGGCATCGCGCTCACCGCGACCGCCGGCTGGCTGATCGTCCAGGCCTCCACCCACCCGCCGGTGCTCACGCTGATGATGGCCGTGGTCGGGGTCCGGGCCTTCGGCCTGGCCCGCCCGGTGCTGCGCTACGTCGAGCGGCTGCGCTCCCACGACGTCGCCCTGCGGATGCTGGCCCGGCGCCGCGTCGAGGTCTACGACGCCCTGGTGCCGCTCGTGCCCGGTCGCCTGGGCAAGCGGCGCGGTGACCTCCTCGCCTCGGTCGTCGACGACGTCGACAGCGTCGTGGACGACGCGCTGCGGGTGAAGCTACCGCTGCGCTCCTTCGTCCTCGTGGCGCTGGGCGCGACCCTCGTCGCCGCCCTGATCCTCCCGGTGGCGGGCGGGATCGTGCTCGCCACCTGCCTCACCGCCGGCGTCGCCGCCTGGGGGCTGGCCCGCCTCGGCGCGAGCAGCGCCGAACGGACCACCGTCACCCAGCGCGCCGCGCTGTCCGAGGCCGCCGTCGAGATCGCCCAGGTCGCCCCGGAGCTGGTCATGTGGCAGGCCGGCGACCGTGCGGTCGCCCGCGTGGGCACGCTCAGCGATCGTCTCGGGCGCGCCACCCTGGGCGCCGGGGCATGGCTGGGCGCCGCGCGTGCCGCGGTCCTGGTCACCTGCGGCGCCGGCGTGGCCGCGATGGCCTGGCGCGGCGCCCCGGCGTACGCCGCCGGCGACGTGTCCGCACCGGTCCTCGCGCTGCTGATCCTGGTGCCGCTCGCGCTCGCCGACTCGATCCTGCCGATCGCCGAGGCCGGGGCCCTCTCGGCCCGCACCCGGGCCGCCACCGCGCGTCTCACCGCTCTCGAGCACACCCCTCCCGCGGTCCGGGCGACGATGGCCGACCCGCTGCCCCGCGGGCACGACATGGCGCTGCGCGAGGTGCGCGCGGGCTGGGGTGAGGACCGGTTCGCCCTGGACGGCGTCGACCTGAGCGTCGCGCCCGGCGAGCGGGTCGGTGTCGTGGGTGCGTCCGGATCCGGCAAGAGCACGCTGGCCGCCCTGCTCCTGCGCTTCCTCGACCCGGCCGAGGGCACCGTGGCGCTCGGCGGGACACCGCTGACCCACCTCGACCCCGACGACGTACGCCGCGTGGTCGGGCTGGTCGACGACGACCCGCACGTGTTCGCCTCCACGCTGGCCGAGAACGTCCGCTTCGCCCGCCCCGGCAGCAGCGACGCCGAGGTCGAGCGGGCCCTGCGCCGCGCCCGCCTGGGTGACTGGCTGGACGGCCTGCCCGACGGCCTCGACACCTGGATCGGCGCCGGCCACGCCCAGGTCTCCGGTGGCGAGCGGGCCCGGATCGCCGTCGCACGCTCGCTGCTCGCCGACCACCCGGTGCTGGTGCTCGACGAGCCCACCGCGCACCTCGACCACGCAACGGCCACCGACCTCGCCACGGAGCTGCTCACCGGCCCGCGCGGCCGCAGCCTGGTCTGGATCACCCACGACGACGTGGGCCTGGACCTGCTCGACCACCGCCTCGACCTCGACGACCCGGCCGGGTTCCGCGCGCCGCGTCGTACCAGCGGGGCGCCTGGGTTCTGAGCGGGTCGTGAGTGGCCCGGGCTGTGGACGTCGGGGGGAGGTCCGGGTCAGAGCACCCGGCGGTAGTCCAGCTCGCGCAGCGGGTCCCACCCGCCGCCGAGCTGGCGACCGGTCAGCCGGGTCCAGCGCAGCCGCAGGTGGTGCGGTCGCTCCCCGGATGCCCAGGGCCGCGGCGGCCAGCTGCGCGCGATCTCGGCGAGCTCGGCCTCGTCGGTGACGTGCTCCGCCTGGCCGTGCGCCACCACGCTCCAACCGCGCTGGTGCTCGTGGTCGATGCGATCGATCTCGTAGGCCATCGGGGTGCCCGGCTCGACCGTGGCGAGCGGCGACCCCGGGCCCACGCGCACGACCACCCCGTCGCCGACCACCGAGTGGTTCAACGGCAGCACGTGCAGCCCGGCGGGCGTCGAGAACGCCATGCGGCCGGTCACGGTGGTGCGCAGCAGCGCCTCGCAATGCTCCGTGGCGAGGTCGAGCAGATCCTGCACGGGTACCTCCAAGGCGCCGGGTCGGGCGTCAGTATCGCAGCCGCACGGCACCAGCAGGGGTCCTTGGTCCCGGCGCGCCGGGCCGTGCGGCCGTGGACACCGCCGCGCGCGACCGACAGGATCGAGCCATGGAGACCACGACGCAGTTCGACCTCGACGACGTTCCTCACGGCAGCGTCGTCGTTGCCTTCGACGGCTCGGACCACGCCCAGACCGCCCTCGCCTGGGCCACCGCCCAGGCCCGGACGGAGAACCGCCGCCTGGCGATCCTCGAGGCCGTGGAGCCGATGGGGGCCAACACCCGCACCATGCTGTTGAGCACCGGCATCCACCCCGAGGCCCTTCAGGACCAGATCATCGGCGAGGCCAACGAGAGGATCGCCGCCGCGGCGAAGGAGCTCGTCGAGGCCAACCCCGGCCTCGAGGTGATCCCCGTCGTCCGGGTCGGCGACCCCCGCGACCTGGTCCTCGCCGCGGCCTCCCGCGCCGACGTGCTGGTGCTCGGCTCGCGCGGACGCGGCCCGGTGCGCTCGCTGCTCCTCGGGTCCACGAGCGTGGCGGTGGCCCGGCACGCGACCTGCCCGGTCGTGGTGATCCGGCCCGACCACCGCCCCGCCGGCACCCGCCACGGCGTGCTCGTGGGCGCCGACGGCACCGAGAACTCGCTGCCCGCCCTCGAGCGTGCCTACCGCGAGGCGGCGGCCCGCAACCTCCCGGTCACCGTGATGCACGCCTTCTGGGACCTGCTGGCCGCTGGGACCGCCGCCCACCTGGTGCCCCAGGAGCGCGGCCAGGAGGAGACCGAGGAGCTGCAGGTCCTGCTCGCCGAGTCGGTCGCCGGCTTCTCCGAGAAGTACCCCGACGTCGAGGTGCACCTCCAGCTGGCCCGCGGCCTGGTCGAGGAGGCCCTCGCCACCGGTGCCCGCGACGCCGACCTCGTGGTGGTCGGCCGCCACCGCACCGGCCCGCTCCGCGCGATCCTGCGCGGCTCGGTCTCGACCGCGGTGCTGGAGCACGCCGAGTGCCCCGTCATGGTCGTGCCCTCCGAGAAGGACTAGCCCAGGCCGAGAAGGACCGGGGCCGGCGTACGCGCCGGCTCAGCGACCCGCGTGGGCGACGCCCACGCGGGTCCGGTCCTCTGCCAGCACGAGCGCCACGTCGTCGGCCACCCGGCCGCCCACGTGGGCGCGCAGGCGCTCGACCAGCCCGTCCAGGGCGGCCGGCAGCGGCCGGTCGGTGAGCACCGGGGTGCCGGCGTCGAGCCCGAAGAACTCCCCCGCCTCGTCGCGGGCCTCCACCAGCCCGTCGGTGTAGAGCAGCATCCGCGAGCCCGGTCGCCACGGGTGCACGGCCAGCTCGGGGTCCGGCATCAGCCCGAGCGGCGGCGTCGGCTCGCCGGTGTCCAGCACCCGGGCGCCGTCGGCGTCCAGCAGCAGCGGCGGGTGGTGCCCGCAGTTCGCGAGCGCGACGGTGCCGTCCTCGCGGAACTCCGCGAACACCGCGGTCACGAACTCCTCGTCGTCGATCAGCCGGGAGATCACGTCGTCCACCCTCCGCGCGAGGGTCGCGGGGTCCGGAGCGCTCAGCGCGGCCTGGCGGAACGCGCCCAGCACCGACGCCGCGGTCTGGACAGCCGGCAGGCCCTTGCCGCGGACGTCCCCGACGATCACCCGTACGCCGAACGGCGTCGCGGCGATCTCGTAGAGGTCCCCGCCGATCCCCGCCTCCTCGGAGGCGGAGACGTAGCGGACGGCGAAGCCCATGGTGCCGATCCGCTCCGGGGAGGCGCGCAGCACGGCACGCTGGGCGGCGTCGGCGATGACCGTCAGCCGGCGCAGCCGGGCCTCGCGCCGCTCCCGGGTCTCGGCCGACACGACGGCCAGCACCCCGAGCACCAGGCAGGTCAGACCGCGGACGGCGAACTCCGCCGCGCCGTAGCCCTCCGACAGCGCACCGACGCCGAGCGTGGCCGCGAGGGCGAACGCGGCGACCCCCGCCGTACGACGGGCCGTGGACATCATCGCCGTGACGAGCGCGCCGATGCCGAAGCCACCGGTCAGCGCCACGAGCGAGACCCGGTCGAGCATCGCGACGAGCAGCACGATGCTCATTCCTGCCCAGACGCCGGAGTCTCGCACCCACGAGGCGGGAGCCTCGTCGACGGTCACACTCATGTGTCCAAGGATTCCAGAATCCGCGGCCGCCGCGCACATCCACCCCCGCGCTGTACGGGGCCCTCGGTGGCCCACCACACGGGACGCCACCGCCGGTGTCGCTCCCTCCCGATCAGGCGCCGCGACCACCGCTGACGCAAGATCGAGGTGTCCCCCACCACCGAGCCCAGGAGCCCGACCACCGTGAGCGCCCGCCGAGTCCTGCCCACCGACGAAGCCGCCGACCTGGTCCGGCTGGTCCGCCAGATCGCCACGACCGAGCTCGCCCCGCGCGTCGCCGAGGCCGAGCGCACCGAGACGTTCCCGCGCGAGGTGTTCCGGATGCTCGGGCGCACCGGCCTGCTGGGCCTGCCCTACCCCGAGGAGCACGGCGGCGGTGGCCAGCCCTACGAGGTCTACCTCCAGGTGCTCGAGGAGGTCGCCGCGGTGTGGGCGTCGGTCGGGGTCGGGGTCTCGGTGCACGCCCTGTCCTGCTTCGGGCTGGTCACCCGCGGCACCCCCGAGCAGCAGGCCAGGTGGCTGCCCGACATGCTCGGGGGCGAGCTGCTCGGTGCCTACTGCCTCTCCGAGCCGCACGCCGGTTCCGACCCGGCGGCGATGACCACCTCCGCCCGCCGCGACGGCGACGACTACGTCATCACCGGTGCCAAGGCCTGGACGACGCACGGCGGGCACGCCGACTTCTACAAGGTGATGGCCCGCACCAGCGACGACCGGCAGGGCATCTCCTGCTTCCTGGTCCCCGCCGACAGCCCGGGCCTGAGCGCCGACCGGCCCGAGGAGAAGATGGGGCTGACCGGTTCGGCGACCGCGACGATGCGCTTCGACGGTGTCCGGGTGCCGGCCGAGCGTCGCCTCGGTGAGGAGGGCGACGGGCTGCGGATCGCACTGGCCGGCCTGGACTCCGGGCGGCTCGGCATCGCCGCGGTGGCGACCGGCCTGGCCCAGGGCGCGCTCGACCAGGCCGTGGCGTACGCCAAGGAGCGCGAGACCTTCGGGCGCCGGATCATCGACCACCAGGGCCTCGGCTTCCTGCTCGCCGACATGGAGGCGGCCGTGCAGACGGCGCGCGCGATGACGCTGCACGCGGCGCGCCTCAAGGACGCCGGGCGTCCGTTCTCCCGCGAGGCCTCGATCGCCAAGCTGGTCGCGACCGACAACGCCATGAAGGTCACCACCGACGCCGTGCAGGTGCTCGGCGGCTACGGCTACACCCGCGACTTCCCGGTGGAGCGCTACATGCGCGAGGCCAAGGTCATGCAGATCTTCGAGGGCACCAACCAGATCCAGCGCCTGGTCATCTCCCGCGGCCTCGCCGGCCCCGACACCGCCCCGATCGAGCACGCCTAGCCCGCGGCGGACTCGGCGCAGTTGGTGGGCCGCGCGAGCGCTCAGTCGCGCGAGCGG
The DNA here is from genome assembly GCF_011420305.2 of Nocardioides ochotonae. Classification (NCBI taxonomy): domain Bacteria; kingdom Bacillati; phylum Actinomycetota; class Actinomycetes; order Propionibacteriales; family Nocardioidaceae; genus Nocardioides; species Nocardioides ochotonae. The sequence continues at coordinate 3,908,993 of NZ_CP061769.1, forward strand.
ACCCGGACCGCGAGCAGCGTGGTGTCGTCGTCGCGCTTGCCGGGTACGGCGGCCAGCAGCCGGTCCGCCCAGCTGTCGAACTCGCCGGGCTGCTCACTGGGCGGGGCGATCGCGCCGAGCTGGGCCAGGGAGACGCCGAGGTTGACGCCGCGGCGCTCGATCAGCCCGTCGCTGTAGAGCAGCAGCGTCGCGCCGGGCGCCAGTTGGAGCTCGCTCTCGACCGCCGCGACGACGCCGAGGCCGAGCAGCGGTCGACGGCCGACCTCGAGCTCGAGGGAGGTGCCGTCCTCGACCAGGAACGGCGGCGGGTGCCCGGCGGCGGCGAGGGTGGCGCGACCGGTCACCGGATCGACGACGGCGATCAGCGCGGTCGCCACCGCGTGCTCGATGAGGCCGTCCATGAAGCGGTCGGTGCGGTCGAGCGCGGAGGCCGGGGACTCCCCGGCGAACAGGTGGGCGCGCACCGCCGAGCGGACCTGGGTCATCGTGGTGGCCGCGGCGACGCCGTGCCCGGCGACGTCACCGACGACGAACGCGACGCGTCCGTCGTCGAGGGCGAAGGCGTCCCACCAGTCCCCGCCGAGCTGGAAGGTCGAGGCCGGCACGTAGCGGGCGATCACGTCGAGGCCCTCGAACTGCGGCGCCGTCTGCGGGATGACGCTGCGCTGGAGCGACTCGGCGACGTCGATCTGCTCCCGGGCGTGCAGGAACAGCAGGCTGGCGAGGTGGCTGGAGACCGCCACGGCGGCCTCGGAGTGCCACGGCTCCCACGGGGCGGAGCGCCCCCGCACGTCCTGCTGCCACTTCTCGAAGGACTTGCGCGGGCTCAGCCGGACCTCGGGGTCCTCGGCGCGGGCGAGCAGCTTGTTGGTGGGATCGCCGCCCCAGTCGACGACACGGCGCAGCTCGGGGCGGAACCACACCAGCCAGCGGTCGGGGGCCGAGCCGACGACGAGCGCACCGGCCGCGACGTCCTCGACGGCGGCGAGCTCGGGGTCGACCTCGGCGAGGCGGGACGTGGAGGCGGGGCGGTTGTTCTCCGGGCGCAGCAGCGCCGCGACCCGGCGTACGACGGCCTCGTCGGGCACCTGACCGAGGGTGGTGATGACGTCGTCGAAGCACAGCGCGACTCCGGTGGCGCCCATCAGCGTCAGCAGGTCGGGATCGGCCATCAGCGCGTCGAGGGCGTGCGGCCCGCTGGCCGAGGTGCGTGCAGTGATCTCGTTGAGCAGCCGACCGGTCTCGAGCTGGGCCTCGCGCTGGTCGGAGCGCTGGCGCTCGGCGATCAGCTGGGAGGCCGCCTGGCCGAGGAACTCCGAGGCGGCGCGGACGTCGTGCCCGGGGCGGTGCGGTCCGGAGTAGTGGTGGCACGCGATCAGGCCCCACAGCTCGCCGTCGACGACCAGGGAGACCGACATGGAGGCGGTGACGCCCATGTTGCCGAGGTACTCCAGGTGGATCGGCGAGACGCTGCGCAGCACCGAGTGCGAGAGGTCCAGCGGCTGACCCGTGTCGGGGTCGTGCACCGGGGTCAGGGCCACCGGCAGGTAGTCGATGTCGGCGATCAGCCGGGTCCAGTTGACGGTGTAGAGGCGCCGGGCCTGGGCGGGGATGTCGGTCGCGGGGTAGTGCAGGCCGAGGAACGGGTTGAGGTCGGCGCGGCGCTCCTCCGCGATCACCTCGCCGTTCCAGTCCTCGTCGAAGCGGTAGACCATCACCCGGTCGAAGCCGGTGAGCCCGGCGACCTCGCTGGCGAGCTGGGCACTCAGCTCGAGCACGGTGCCGGTGCGGGCCAGGCGCTGCATCGCACCGCGGGCCAGCCGGTAGGAGGGCATCGCCACCGCGACGTCGGCCGCGGGCTCGAGCTCGACGATGATCCGCTCGCCGGAGCGGTGCACGTTGACGTCGAGCTCGGCACCGAGGGCGCCGTGGCGCTCCGCGACCTCCTCGACGACCAGGCGCAGGCCCTCGCCGCCGGTGCGGGCGACGGACTCCGCGATGGTGCGCGCGGCACGCTCCCCGAGCAGGTCGGCGAGCTCCGCGCCGAGCAGCCGGTCGAGGTCGACGCCGAGCATCTCCTTGACGTTGTCGGAGGCCATCGCGACCCGCAGGTCGGCGTCGAGGGCGAGCAGCACGCCGTGCGGCTGGATCGCGCCGGGCACGTGGATCGGCTCGCGCTCGCAGTTGCTCAGCGTCGCCGGCTCGTACGCCGGGGTGTGCGCCTCCGGCTCTCCCTGGGGCGCAGTGGCCTGAGCTGATGTCATGGCCACCTCCCGATCCGGCCGCCCTGGGTGGGCGGAAGCACCCCACATCCTCGCAGCAGCGGCCATGATTCACCACTGCTGGCGGGCTCAGGCGCCGAGGTCGATCCAGTAGCGCCGCTTGCCGCTGCGGACGTCCTCGAGGACACCACCGTTGCGCTCGATGGTCCGCCGGGACGCCTCGTTGTCCTCGTCGCAGGTCACCAGGACCCGCTCCAGGCCGAGTTCGCGGGCCTCGACGAGCGCCAGGGCGAGGGCACGGGCGGCGTGGCCCTCACGGCGCCGGCTCGGGCGCACGGAGTAGCCGATGTGACCGCCGAGCTCGTGCAGCCAGTCGTTGAGCTCGTGACGCAGCGCGAGGTGCCCGACGACCTCCTCGGCCCCGTCGCGGCCGTCGGGGGCGTCGGCGAGGATCCAGTAGAACGTGCACGGCACCCGGTCCTCGGGCAGCCGGGTGGCCGGGTCGGCCTGGGCGAGCAGGTGCTCGACCGCCCGCCGGCAGCCCGCCTCGGTGGTGTCGAGCCCGGGAAGGTCGCCGAGGCCGGAGCCGTCGATGTGACCGCCCTCGAACTCCGCCACCGTGGCGGCCCACGACGGGCGGAGGGCGACATCGGGGCGCGCGAGACGGGTCATGGGCCCATCCCACCAGACGGCGGCGCGGGCCGCGCGGGCCGTCGTCCCGCCGCGTGGAAGTCCGTCCTCCCGGGTGGCCGCGCTGGCCTAGAGTGCGCGCCGTGAACGGCTACGAGCACGACCACACGACCGCCGAGCAGCTGCAGGCCGAGGTGGAGCTCTACACGCCCTTCACCGCTGCGGTCCGCGACCTGGTGGACGCGACCATCCGCACCCTCGCCGGCCCCGACGAGATCCGCGCCGCCCAGGCCGAGATCGAGGCGGTCACCGCCCGGCTGCGCGCCGAGCAGCTGCCCGGCTCCTACGGCGTGCGCCTGCGCGACGACGGCACGGCCCGCTCCTGGGGCAACGCGGTGGTGGGGCTGCGCAACCCGGTCGCGCCCCCGCTGCGCATCGAGTCCGACAGCGAGCGGGTCTGGGCCGACTTCCACCTCGGCGCCGCCTACGAGGGACCGCCGACGTTCGTGCACGGCGGGGTGACCTCGCTGCTGCTCGACCAGCTCCTGGGACACGCGGCCAGCGCCGCCGGACGCCCGGGCATGACCGCGAGCCTGACCCTGAGCTACCGGCGTCCCACGCCGCTCGGCGACCTGCGGGCCGAGGCCTGGGTGGATCGCAGCGAGGGGTACAAGACCTGGGCGAAGGGCGTCCTCATCGGCCCGGACGGGGTCACGGTGGAGGCCGAGGGCCTGTTCATCCTGCCGCGCTGGGCGCGTGAGCAGGTCGCCCCCGAGGACATCCCGGCGTCCTTCGAGTAGCCCCCGGCAGCCAGGGCGTCCGACTCAGTCAGTCGGCCTTGGTGCCCCGCTCGCGCTCGTCGGTGAGCCGGGCCTCCTCAGCGGCCTGGGCCTCCAGCTCGATGCGTCGAGCCTGATCGGCGGCTTCGCGCGCCGCGTCGTACTCGCCGGGCTCGGAGACCAGGTCGGTCGCGCCGCCCTCGAGCCGGCCGAGCGCGCTGCGCGCGAACACCTGCTGCTCGGTGGTGGTCCTCTCGGAGCGACCGCGGCCGATGAAGGAGACCGCCCAGCGCAGCACCGCCGTCACCCGGTTCTTGAACCCGGTGAGGTAGAAGAGGTGCACGACCAGCCACATCAGCCAGGCGACGATGCCGCTGACGCGCAGGTTGCCGACCATCGCGACCGCGCGGAAGCGGCTGATGATGGCCATCGAGCCCTTGTCGAAGTACTTGAACGGCCCTTGGGAGGGCTTGCCCCGCAGCCGGCCGTCGATCTCCTTGGCGGCGTACTTCGCTCCCTGGATCGCGACCTGCGCGACGCCCGGGAGGTTGTCGAGGGCGATCATGTCGCCGACCACGAAGACCTCCGGGTGCCCGGGGAGGGTGAGGTCGGGGTTGACGCCGATGCGGCCGGCGCGGTCCAGCGGCGCACCGGTCTGCTCGGCGAGGGTGCGGCCGAGCGGGCTCGCCTGCACGCCCGCGGCCCAGATCTTGGTGACGCTCTCGATCCGCTCGACGCGGCCGTCCTTGAACTTCATCTGCAGGCCGCGCTCGTCGACGTCGGTGACCATCGCACCGAGGATCACCTCGACACCGAGCTTGGACAGCTCGCGCTCGGCCTTGGTGCCGAGCTTGGTGCCGAACGGCGGCAGCACCTGGCCCGCGGCGTCGACCAGCACCACGCGGGCCTGGTGGGTGTTGATGGCGCGGAAGTCCCGGCGCAGGGTGCGGTGCGCGAGCTCGGCGATCTGGCCGGCCATCTCCACGCCCGTCGGCCCCGCGCCGACGACCACGAAGGTCAGCAGGTGGTCGACCGACTCACCGCGACCGGCGGCCAGCTCGGCGAGCTCGAAGGCGCCGAAGATCCGCCCGCGCAGCTCCAGGGCGTCGTCGATGCTCTTCATCCCCGGCGCGAACTCGGCGAACTGGTCGTTGCCGAAGTAGGACTGCCCCGCACCCGCCGCCACGATCAGCGAGTCGTACGGCGTGACGGTCTCGCGGCCCAGGACGTGGGAGAGGACCTCACGGCGCTCGAGGTCGATGTCGGTGACCTCACCGAGGATGACCTGGGCGTTCTTCTGCCCGGAGAGCACCTCACGGGTCGGCGGGGCGATCTCGCCCTCGGAGAGGATGCCGGTCGCCACCTGGTAGAGCAGCGGCTGGAAGAGGTGGTGGGTCGTCTTCGCGATGACGGTGACGTCGACGTCGGAGTCGTGGAGCGACTTGGCTCCGAAGAGCCCCCCGAAGCCGGAGCCGATGATCACCACGCGGTGTCGTGCGGCTCGTCCGGTTCCGTCGTTCGCTGCCAGCGCTGCCATGAAGTGACCTTTCTGCGGGGATATGCCCATTGTCCCGCGCCCTGGGACCGGGAGGACACCCCGGTGCCCCATGCGGTGAATCGCGACACCGTTCGGCGCGCCGCGTCTCGTCCAGCGGGGATCGTGGGCGGGCCCACTCGATTCGCGTCACACTTTCGACTACTTTCAACAACACGGCGTTTGTCCCCGGAGGCCCGGGGGTAGACGGCGAAGGACGGATTGTCCCCCGTCACCCCGACCCCCCGACCGTCTCGCCCGACCCAGGAGCGCCTCTGTGCCCTTGAACCGGCCCGCCCTCTCCTTGGGCATCGGCCCGCGGGGGGTGCAGGAAGCGCGCCGGTGGGTCCTGAACACCTGTCACGACATCGGGCGCGACGACCTCGCGGAGTGCGCCGAGCTCGGTGTCTCCGAGCTGGTCACCAACGCACTGCTGCACGGCACCCACCCGATCACCGTGCGGGTGCGCGGCACCGCGGAGCACCCGCGCGTGGAGGTCCGCGACGGCTCCCGCGAGCGCCCGCAGCTGCCCACGGAGATCGACCCCGAGGACGACCTGCTGCTGACGTTCGGGCGCGGGCTGAGCATCGTGGCGCGCTGCGCCGACGCCTGGGGCGCGGTGATCGAGGAGGACGGCAAGATCGTCTGGTTCGCCCCGGCCCGCGACTTCGCCGAGGACGACGGCGTCACCGGTGTCATCACCGGCGACGAGGAGGACCCGGTCGCCGTCCCCGAGGACCCGGTCTCGGTCCAGATCCGCGGCGTCCCGCTCGCCGACTACCTGGCCTTCCAGCGCCACTTCCGCGAGCTCGGCCGCGAGGTGCGCCTGCTGGCGCTCGCCCACCAGTCGGACTACCCGCTCGCGCAGGACCTCAGCGACCTCTTCTGCGCCCTCGACCGCCAACTGCGCGAGGGCGTGGGCCTGGACTCGCTGGAGGAGGCGACCACCCCCGGCGACGAGCTCACCGACGTCGACCTGGTCGCCTCTCGCGCCAGCACCCGCACGATGGCGCGCTTCATCGACATGCTCGACCTGGCCGACGAGTTCTGCCGCCAGCAGCGACTGCTCTCGCTGGCGCGCAGCCCCCGCCAGCGAGCCTTCCAGCGCTGGTACCTCGGCGAGTTCGTCCGCCAGGGAAGCGGCGAGACCCCGAAGGCATGGCAGGAGTTCGCCGCCGACGCCCTGGAGGACGACGACCTCGCGCTCGACGGGCAGCGCTCCCGCGCCTCCTAGGCCGCGCCGTACGCGCGCTCAGGCGTCCGGCGCACGGCGTACGCCGCCCTCAGGCGTACCCGAGGTCGTGCAGCCGCTCGTCGCTGATGCCGAAGTGGTGCGCGACCTCGTGCACGACGGTGATCCGCACCTCCTCCACCAGCTCCTCCTCGGACGCACAGAACTCGAGCAGCGGGTTGCGGAAGATGAAGATCCGGTCCGGCAGCGTCGCGCCGTACATGCTGTCGCGCTCGGTCAGGGCCACCCCGTCGTAGAGGCCGAGCAGGTCCGCGGGCTCGCCCGCCGGCGGCTCGTCCTCGACGAGGACCACCACGTTGCGCACCAGTGACGCGAGCTCGTCGGGGATCTGGTCGAGCGCGGCGTCGACGAGGGCGTCGAAGCGCTCGCGGTCGACATCGAGCCGGTCAAGGGGTTCAGGGGCCACGAGCCCATTGTCCAGACGCCCGACTGGGACCGCACGGACGGGGGAAATGACGAAGGGCCCCGGCCCACTCTCGTGGACCGGGACCCTCCGTGCTGGCGACCCCGACGGGACTCGAACCCGCGGCCTCCGCCGTGACAGGGCGGCGCGCTAACCAACTGCGCTACGGGGCCTCGCTTTGCTCTCCCTCACTGGGCGAGCGATGGAACTCTAACCCACGATCCGTGTGGACTCCCAATCGGGGCTCCACCCGCACCCGATCGGCTCTGACGAACCGATCTTCAGCACCCCCAACGGGATTCGAACCCGTGCTACCGCCGTGAAAGGGCGGGGTCCTGGGCCGCTAGACGATGGGGGCCAGACGAGAAGAAGCATAGAAGACGTCCGCCCGAGTGCTCCACGCGACACCCCCTTCGCGGGCGCGCGGGTGCCGCACGGGAGAGCGCCGCAGCAGGGACGGGGGCGATGCGGACCCCTCGCGCGCCCCATGTATAGTTCTGCGAGTCCGGGACGCTCTCCGAACGTCATCCTGTGCTGGTCGCAGGTGGCTCGGAGCCCGGAGTGGGGCAGGTAGCTCAGTTGGTACGAGCGTCCGCCTGAAAAGTGGAAGGTCGGCGGTTCGACCCCGCCCCTGCCCACCAGCAGCGCAGATCTCGATCTGCACCGAACGCCCCGCCGGATCCGGCGGGGCGTTCGTCATTTCCGCACCCCAGTACGACGCGACCGGAGCGGGAGCGACGTTCAGCGGTGCCCGGCGAGCTGTCCCATCCGGGTGGCGAGCGCGTCGAGGTAGGCGTCCCGGCGTGCGGCCGAGATCGGCCCGCCCGGCTCGACCCGGCTGCACACGGGCAGCACGTCGACGGAGAGCTTCGCGGCGCCCGCGAGCGCGCGGAGCTCATCGAGCCGGTCGCCGAACGGGGTGCCACTGCCCGGGGAGTAGGCCTCCACGACCTCCTCGACCCGGTCGGGGAAGAGATCGACCTTGGTCACCGCCACCACGAGCCAGGTCGGCCGCGGGCGGCGTACCGCCATCGAGGCGATGCGGTGCGCGGTCACGGTCCAGTCCTCGAGCTCGCGGGCCAGCTGCTCCTCGCGGTCGACCGCACGGACGCCGGAGGTGCCGGCGGTACGGCGACCGGTGGCGTAGCCGTGGGCGACGACGTGCAGCACGCCGTCGACGGGGTCATCGTGGAAGACCTCATCGAGGGCGCCGAGGCGGGTCGCGGCGTTCTCGCCGGGCACGACGCGGAACCGGAAGCCGTGCAGGCCGCGGCCGCGCCGGACCCGTCGCTCCAGGACCGCCGACCCCGCCTCGGCGATCTCGTCGTCGGCGCGCGGGCGACCGGCGAGATGCTCGACCAGCTCACTCTTGCCGACCCCGGTCATACCGGTCACGGCTACCGTGGGATAACGGTGTTGGAAGATTCCAGCCATGCGATCCCGTCCGCGGGCCAGCGACGCCGGCACGGCGCGCAGTCCCCGGCGGGCGTCGGCTCGGGCTTGCTGACGGGCCAGATGGCGGGGGTCGACCACGGCGCCAACGTACCGGACAGCACCCGCCCGGAGTGCTACCTTCAACTAGAATTGATTCTACTTCAGGAGGATTCCATGCCCCGTCGAGTCGTCGTCACCGGAAGCGCGTCCGGCATCGGTCAGGCCGTCGCCGCCCTCCTGCGCGAGCGAGGCGACGAGGTCATCGGCATCGACCTTCGTGACGCCGAGGTCCGTGCCGACCTCAGCACCGCCGAGGGGCGCGCCGAGGCGATCGACGCCGTACGCGAGCTGAGCGGCGGGACGATCGACGCCGTCGTCACCTGTGCCGGCGTCGCCCGCCCCGGCGAGCTGATGGTCCGCGTGAACTACTTCGGCACCACCGAGATCGTCGAGGGCCTGCGTCCCCTCCTCGCCGGCTCGCCCACGCCGCGGGTCGCGGTGGTCGGCTCGATCAGCGCCACCCAGACCCCGGACGCGCAGGTCCTCGCGGCCTGCCTGGCCGACGACGAGAGCGGCGCATCCGCCGCCGCGGCGCTGGCCGTGCAGGGACCCGGGGCGAACACCATCTACCCGGCCACGAAGGCCGCCCTTGCCCAGTGGGCCCGGCGCACCGCGATCGCCCCCGGATGGGCCGACGCCGGAATCGCGCTCAATGTCGTCTCCCCCGGCGTGGTGCTCACCCCGATGACGACGGCACTCTTCGCCGACGACGCCATGCGCGAGGTCATGGACAAGGCGGTGCCGATGCCGCTGCACGGCTACGCCACGCCCGAGGACGTCGCGCGCGTGCTGATCTGGCTGGTGGAGCCGACCACCACCCACATCACCGGCCAGGTGATCTACGTCGACGGTGGCGCCGAGGCCACCCTGCGCGGCCCCGACCGGTTCTGAGGCCGGCGAGGACGTGGCGGACGGCGGTGCCCGTCCCGAGCGCCGTCGCGGACGCGATGCGGTGAACCTCACCGAGATCCGCTTCGAGGTCGCGGCCCGGCACCGACCGGTCGCCCTGATCCAGGACGACCTGCCCGCCGGCGGCGCCGCCGCGCCGTACGTCGCGGTCGAGGCGCCCGTCGTCGAGGGGCAGCCGCTCGCGGTGCGCCTCACCGGGCGCGACGTCGTGCTGGAGGCCCGCCACGACCCCGGGGCCGGCGCGCACGGGCGGGTCACGCTGACCGCGCACGTCCAGGGCCGGGCGGTCCGGCGCTCCCCGCGCGAGCTGGCCGGCGCCCTGCGGCACCGCCACCGCGCCCTCTCCCGGCCGGACGCGCCGGTCACGACCCTCGGCCTCGCCCTCACCGGCACGCACGTCACCGTGCTGACGCGGGGAGCCGACGGCTGGACCGCGCGCGGCCGGCTCGACCTCGCCGACGAGCTCGACACCCGCGACGAGGCCTGGCTCGCCACCCTCGCCGCCGACAGCACCGGCGCGCACCGCTGGGGCCGCTTCGGCCAGCTCGGCCTGCGCGACCTGCGGCTGGCCACCCACGCCGACGGCACGACGTACCACCTCCCGGACGGGCGGCTGCTGCTCACCGCCACGAGCGCCGGCCCGGGGTTCTTCGACACCGCGCACACCTCGGTGTGGGCGCTCGACCCGGTCACGCTGGATCTCGAGCACCGCGGCGACGTGTTCTTCCGCCGACCCGACGCCCCGGGCGTCTTCGGCGACCACGCCTGCCACCTGGTGCGCGACGGCGCGCGGTGGCTGCTCGCGACCAGCACCTGGGGCGACTTCGACACCTCGCGGTCGATGCGGATCACCTACGCCGAGTCCGACGCCGACCTCACCCGCGGCCAGCACGTCCTCGACACCCGGCCACTCGACGTACCGACGACCGGCGTGCCGGCGGTCGGCGTCTGGGACCCGCACCTGGTCCGCGACGGGGAGCGCTGGCTGGTTGGCTACGTGGTGGCGACGCGCTACTTCCGCTTCGGGCCCGCGCTCGCCACCGGGCCGGCGCTCGACGCCCTCACGTTGCGCGCGGTCGACACCGCGTCGCGGGAGTGCGAGGGGACCACGCTGCTGCGCGACCCCGGGGCGGACGACGCCTGGCGGGTACTGGCGAGCAGCAAGGACCGCCGGGCCTACCCGGTCTGCGACCTCGACCTGGCCCCGCTGGGCCGGCTCGCCGCGCCGTACCCCTCGAACATCCCGTGGCCGACCCTCGCGCGCACCGGGGCGGGGTGGCTGCTCGCCGCGTTCGACGGGACCGAGCAGGGCGGTCGGCTGACCGGGTACGGCACCCACGGCGACGTGGTGCTCATGCGCTCCGTCCCGCACTGAGCGGGACCGACCCGGGTGACCGGGTCGCCAAGGACCGGATCCGCGACGCCTCGACTGGGCGGTCGACTGGGCGGAAACCGGGTCGGGTGACACCGCACCGTCCCCCGAGGCCCGCGGGCCGGTGGAGACATGGCGAACAGCACCGTGCCGTCAGGCGAAGCCTGGCGGCACGGTGGAGGTCGTCAGATGCGGTTCACACCCTGTGATGACACCCTCGACGCGGCGTCAGTCGCGGTGCGGTTCGGAGTAGTCTGCCCACTTCTCCAGGACCTCGGGATCTACCGGGTCCTCGGTGTGGTTCTTCTCACCGCCGTGCAGCTCTTGGGCCAACTTCCCGAAGTCCGTCTCGTGAGTGCGGTACTTCAGGTCGCGGGCGACCTTCGTCTGCTTGGCCTTTGCTCGGCCGCGCCCCATAGGGTCAGCCCCCTCGCACCTCGGCCGGGGCACTGTGGCTCCCGGGCTGTCCTCAGAAAATTCTCGTGAGGGCAACGCTACCTGCTGGCCGATGTTCCTGCACGTCCGGACCGCCCTTCGGCTTCCGCCGTGGGCGAACACCGCCTCTCGCGGGGGCCTCGCGGCCCGTGCGGGTCAGCTCCAGCCGGGGTGCTGGCCGATCAGCCTCACCCGTCCTCCGTCGGTCTCCGAGGCGGTCACCTCGCCGGCGACCCAGGCGTGGATGCCGAAGCCGTCGAGCACCCGGATCGCCTCGTCGACGTCCTCGGGGTGGGTCAGCGAGACCATCCCGACGCCACAGTTGAGGGTCATCTCCAGGTCGGCCTGGGAGAGCCCGCCCACCCGGCGTACGACGTCGAAGATGGGCTGGGGGGTCCAGGAGGCCCGGTCCAGGGTCGCGGTGAGCTCGGCGGGCATCACCCGCTCCAGGTTGGCCGCGAGGCCGCCACCGGTCACGTGGGACATCGCGTGGGTGCGGGTGCGCCGGGCGAGCTCGAGGCAGGCCTTGGCGTAGATGCGGGTGGGGACCAGCAGCTCGGTGCCCAGGGCGCCGCCCAGCTCCTCGACCTCGCGGTCCAGGGCCCAGCCGGCCTGCTCGAGCAGCACGTGGCGCACCAGCGAGTAGCCGTTGGAGTGCAGGCCGCTGGCGGCCATCGCGATCACCACGTCGCCGGGTCGGACCCGGCCGGGGCCGAGCAGGTCGTCGGCCTCGACGACACCGGTGGTCGCGCCGGCCACGTCGTACTCGTCGGGGGCGAGCAGGCCGGGGTGCTCGGCGGTCTCGCCGCCGACCAGCGCGCAGCCGGCCTCGACGCACGCCTCGGCGATGCCCTTGACGATCGCAGCGATCCGCTCGGGGACGACCCGGCCGGTGGCGATGTAGTCGGTCATGAACAGCGGCTCGGCGCCGCAGACCACGAGGTCGTCGACGACCATGCCGACCAGGTCGAAGCCGATCGTGTCGTGCACGTCCATGGCCTGGGCGATCGCGACCTTGGTGCCGACGCCGTCGGTGGAGGTGGCGAGCAGCGGGCGCTTGTACTTCGTGAGCGCGGAGGCGTCGAAGAGCCCGGCGAAGCCGCCCAGCCCGCCGATCATCTCCGGGCGGCGGGCCTTCTCGACCCAGCCCTTCATCAGGTCGATCGCGCGGTCGGCGGCCTCGATGTCGACGCCGGCGGCGGCGTAGGCGTTGGCGGTGCTGTTCGCGCCGGCAGTGGTCCCAGTGGGGGTGCCAGTGGGGGTGCCAGAGGGGGTCTCGGTCACGGGGTCGTTCCTCACGGGTTGTTCAGCACGGGCAGCGCCTTGCCCACGGTCGGGGAGGTGAGCGTCGCCTCGAGCAGGTGCTTGCCGAGCTGACTCTCGTCGGGGAGCGGCACGGGGTACTCCCCCGTGAAGCAGGCCTGGCACAGCTGCTCGGCCGGCTGCTTGGTGGCCTCGATCATCCCGTCGAGGGAGATGTAGCCGAGGCTGTCGGCACCGACGCTGTGGGCGATCTCGTCGACGTCGATGCCGTTGGCGATCAGCTCCGCGCGGGTCGCGAAGTCGATGCCGTAGAAGCACGGCCACTTCACCGGGGGGCTGGAGATGCGCACGTGCACCTCGAGGGCACCCGCCTCGCGCAGCATCCGCACCTGGGCGCGCTGGGTGTTGCCGCGCACGATGGAGTCGTCGACCACCACGATGCGCTTGCCGCGGATCATGTGGTCGAGGGCGTTGAGCTTGAGCCGGATGCCGAGCTGGCGCAGGGTCTGGCTGGGCTGGATGAACGTGCGCCCGACGTAGGCGTTCTTGACGAAGCCCTGGCCGAAGGGGATGCCGCTCTCCTCGGCGTACCCGGCGGCGGCCGGCGTACCGGACTCGGGCACCGGCATCACCAGGTCCGCCTCGACGGGGAACTCGCGGGCCAGCTGGCGGCCCATCTCGACGCGCGCCTCGTGGACGCTGCGCCCGCTGATGGTGGCGTCGGGGCGGGCGAGGTAGACGTACTCGAAGACGCAGCCCTTGCGGTCGGGCTCGGCGAACTTGTGCGAGCGCAGGCCCTGGTCGTCGATGACGATCATCTCGCCGGGCTCGACCTCGCGCACGACGCTGGCGCCGATGGTGGCCAGTGCGGCGCTCTCCGAGGCCACCACCCAGCCACGCTCGAGGCGACCGAGGACCAGCGGGCGGATGCCCTGGGGGTCGCGGGCGGCGTAGAGGGTGTCCTCGTTCATCCACACGAAGCAGTACGCGCCACGCAGCATCGGCAGCACCTCGAGCGCGCGCTCCTCGAGCGTCCCGTCCGGGTGGTGGGCCATCAGCGCGGTGACCAGGCTGGTGTCGTTGGTCGCCTCGCCCTGCGGACGCTGGAGGTCGAGCTCGTCGGCCGGGCCGGGCAGCGCCGCGACCAGCTCACGCAGCTCGTGGGTGTTGATCAGGTTGCCGTTGTGGCCCAGCGCGATCGAGCCGTGCCCGGTCGGGCGGAACGTCGGCTGGGCGTTCTCCCACGTGCTCGCCCCGGTCGTGGAGTAGCGCGTATGGCCGATCGCGAGGTGGCCGCGCAGCGAGCTGAGCGTGGACTCGTCGAAGACCTGCGAGACCAGCCCCATGTCCTTGTAGACCAGGATCTGGCGGCCGTTGCTCACCGCGATGCCGGCGGACTCCTGCCCGCGGTGCTGGAGCGCGTAGAGACCGAAGTAGGTCAGCTTGGCCACGTCTTCGCCCGGGGCCCAGACGCCGAAGACGCCACAGGCGTCCTGGGGTCCCTGGTCCTGCGGGTCGATCGCGTGGGTGAGGCGGCCGTCGCCGCCCCGCCGACCAGCACTGGAAGAGCTGCCACTGCTGCTGAGGAAGGGCACGGGCCCAGTCTAGGGCGTGGCGGCCCCGTGTCCTGCGCGGGTGACGGTGCTGGACTTCGGGACAGGCGGCGGCCCGCGCCGTACTCTGGGCGGCCACGACTCCTCCTGAGGGACCATGACCACCTCGCAGCTCGCATCCACCTCCCGTTCGGCGGTGATCACCGCCCCGTCGCGCGACGCGTTGCAGCTGATCGCCGACGGGGTGACCCAGGTCGCCGGGTTCGGGGTCGCCGCGATCAGCGTCGTCCGCGACGACACGCACATGCAGATCGTCGCCGTGGCCGGCAGCGAGGAGGCCCGCCGCTCGCTCGAGGGCAGCCGCACCCCGATCGCGGAGCTGATGGCGGAGATCGCGGTCGCCGACGACTGGGGCCTGTTCAAGTTCGTGCCCCACGAGCGCCTCGACCTCGAGGACGACCAGTGGGGCTGGGTCCCCGACATCGAGCCGATCGACGCCCCCGACGCCTGGCACCCGCTCGACCTGCTGGTCGCGCCGCTCGTCGACGACCAGGGCGTGCTGCGCGGCATGCTCAGCATCGACCTGCCCACCGACGGTCTCCGTCCCGGCGTCGGGCAGCGCCGGATGCTCCAGGCGTACGCCGAGCAGGCCGGCCGCGCGGTCGTCACCGCGCTGGAGCGCGAGGCGCTCGCCGAGCAGGTGCGCCTGGCCGAGGCGGCGCGCGGGGTGATCCGCAACGCCTCCAGCCACCTCGCCCTCGCCGACGTGCTGGGCGAGTGCCACGGCGCGCTCGCCCAGGGCTTCCGCGCCGGCGGCGTGTGGGTGCAGACCTTCGGCGACGACCACCAGCGCTCCACGGCGATCTACGCCGCCGACGACAAGGTGCCCGAGCTCGGCCCCGAGCTGGAGGCGCTGGCCGAGAGCGTGGCCCGCCAGGTGTGGCAGACCCAGCGGGCGCTCGTGTTCAGCCGCGCCGACCCGGCGCCCGAGGGAGCCCCCGCCCTGACCCCTGCGCAGCAGCAGCTGATCGTGGACGGCCTCGAGCGGGCGGAGGTGGGCACCCTGCTCTTCGTGCCCCTGGGGGCCGGGCGCGACTGCGTCGGCAACCTGGTGCTCACCCGCCCCGCCACCGAGCGGCCCTGGACCGAGACCGAGGCGAGTGCCGCGCTCGACATCGGCCACGACCTGGGTCGCGCGGTGCTCAACGCCCGCACGTTCGAGCGCGAGCACCTGCTCGTGCAGGAGCTGCAGGCCCTCGACACCTACAAGAGCCAGCTGATCGCCACGGTCTCGCATGAGCTGAAGAACCCGCTCACCGCGGTGCTGGGCCACCTGGAGATCCTGGAGTCGGTGGAGGTGCCGCGAGCGGTGCGCACCTCGCTGTCGGCGATGGAGCGCGGCGCGCGGCGCCTGGCCCGGGTCGCCGACGACCTGCTGCTGCTGGCGCGCATGGACGACCCCAGCACCCCGGTGCAGCGCCGGGCGGTCGACCTGCGGTCCGTGGTCGACGACGTCGTCGACCTCACCGCGATCTCCGCCTCCACCCGCGATCTGACCGTGCGCGTCGAGGCCCCGAACGGGCAGGTCATCGCGATGGGCGACCCCGACGAGCTCGACCGAGTGCTCACCAACCTGCTGAGCAACGCGGTGAAGTACTCCCCCGACGGCGGCACCATCGTGGTGAACCTCGACCGCACCCCCGACGAGGTCGTCCTCACCTGCTCCGACGAGGGACTGGGCATCTCCGCGGCCGACCAGGAGAAGCTGTTCACCGAGTTCTTCCGCTCCAGCAACCCCGAAGCAGTCGCCCAGCCCGGCACCGGGCTCGGCCTGGCGATCGTGCGCCGCATCGTGCGCCGCCACGGCGGCCGGATCGAGGTCGAGTCCGAGATCGGCCGCGGCAGCACCTTCCGGGTGCTGCTGCCTGCCTGAGCCCCGGGGGGCCAGTGGGCGCCGACTCGGGGCTCAGCCACACTGCCAGGTGAAGGCGATCTCGTCCGGGTCGGCCGGGTCGGGCGGCGTGGAGCCGTCGGTGCGCACCAGCCAGTACAGGCACCCTGCGTCGCCCCAGGAGGTGCCGGCCGCCTCGTCACTGTCGACCTGCACCAGCGGGCGCCAGCGCATCGCCTCGGCGACGTGGGCCTCGTCGTAGGACGCTTCGCCCAGCCGGGTCGTCGCGGCCTCGAGCTCGACCGGGCCTTGCACGGGCTGGGCCCAGCCACCGACCTGGTGGCCCCACGCATCGGGGAGCTCCTCCTCCAGCAGGTCCGTCAGCACCTCGTCGAACGGCTCCATCACCTCCTTGAGGCCGAGCAGCTCGAGCACCGGGTGTTCCCAACCCGGCCAGGTGAGCACCTGGCGGCCGGTGAGCTCGACCGCAGAGCCGGCGCTCGGCGGCGTACCGGTCACGTGCAGCAGCCGCGCACCGGCGCGCGACCCGGGGTCGCCGGCGTACACGATCGCGCCGGTCCCCTCGGGGTCGTCGAAGTAGAACCCGAGCAGCCGCCCCTCGGTGGCAAGGGCCAGCCCCGGGTCGAGTCCGCCGGCAGCGAGCGCGTCGAGGTCGACCTCGACAACGAACGACAGCGGCCCGTTGCCGGGCCACTCCGGCCACGGCGTGCCCTCGGGCAGCGCCGGCATGCCGCCCAGCCGGGCGATCACCGGATCGCCCGGCCCCGCGGGCACCAGCTGTACGGCGGGTCGCAGCAGGCCCAGCCAGCGCTCGGCCGCCCCGTCGTCGAGGTGCTCGTGGGCGAGCCGGGTGAGGTGGTCGAGGCGGCGCTGGGTCACGGGCGTCAGTGTGGCAAGCGACGCACCACGAGCGCCGCCTCGACGCGTCATCGGCGCCGAGTCGGCGGGCGGGTCAGCCCTGGGCGAGGTTGCGCAGCAGCAGCGCCTCGGCGAGCACGACGCGCTCGAACTCCGCGAGGTGCAGGCCCTCGTTGGCGCCGTGGGCGCGGGTGTCGGGGTCCTCGACGCCGGTGACGAGCACGCTGGCCTCGGGGAAGGTCTCGAGGAACTCCGCGATGAACGGGATCGAGCCGCCCACGCCCATGTCGACCGGCGCGGTGCCGTCCCAGGCCTCGGTGAAGGCCTCCCGCGCCGC
The DNA here is from genome assembly GCF_011420305.2 of Nocardioides ochotonae. NCBI lineage: Bacteria > Bacillati > Actinomycetota > Actinomycetes > Propionibacteriales > Nocardioidaceae > Nocardioides > Nocardioides ochotonae. The sequence goes on from NZ_CP061769.1 coordinate 3,925,946, forward strand.
GTCGTACGCCGGGCCGGTGGCCTCGATGGCGGTGGCCTCGCCGGTGTCGACGACGGTGAAGGTGAGCTCGGCGCCCCACGGGACGTGCTGCTCGCAGTGGCGGCGCAGGCACTCCACCGCGTTGGCGGCGGTGTCGCCGGGGGCGATGCGCAGCGAGACCTTGGCGCGCGCGGAGGCGACCAGGGTGTTGCTGGCGCCGTCGACCTTGGGGGCGTCGAGGCCGGTGATCGAGAGCGCCGGCTTGGTCCACAGCCGCTCCACGACCGAGCCGGAGCCGATCCACTGCACGCCGGGGTTGACGCCGGACTCGGCCTGCAGACGGTCCTCGGGGTACTCCACGTCGGCGGCCGGGCCGCTGTGCAGGCCCTCGATGAGCAGGTTGCCGGCGTCGTCGTGGAACGAGGCGATCAGGCGGCTCAGGGTGATCAGCGAGTCGGGCACGAGCCCACCCCACATGCCGGAGTGCACCGCGTGGGTGAGCGTGCGGACCTCGATGTCGGCACGGACCAGGCCGCGCAGGCTCGTGGTCAGCGCGGGCACGCCGATGTCCCAGTTGCCGGAGTCGGCGATCACGATGACGTCGGCCGCGAGCCGGTCGCGGTGCTGGCGCAGCAGCTCGGGCAGGGTGTCGGAGCCGACCTCCTCCTCGCCCTCGATGAACATCGTGACGCTCACCGGCAGCTCGTCGCCGAAGACGCGCAGCGCGCCGAGGTGCGCGGCGATGCCGGCCTTGTCGTCGGCCGCGCCGCGGGCGTAGAGCCGGTCGCCGCGCTCGGTCGGCTCGAAGGGCGGGGAGTCCCACTCGGCGTGGTCGTTCTCGGGCTGCACGTCGTGGTGGGCGTAGAGCAGCACCGTGGGCGCACCGGCCGGGCCGGCCTTGTGGGCGATGACCGCCGGGGCGCCGCCGTCCTCGCGGGCGCTGACGATCTCGACGGTGTCGAAGTTCTCGGCGCGGAACAGCTCGGCCACCGCCTCGGCGCTGCGCTGCACCTCCGCGGCGCGCGCGGGGTCGGCGCTGACCGACTCGATGCGGACGAGGTCCTCGAGATCCCGGCGGATCCCGGGGAGGAGCTGCTGGACCCTGGCGTGGATGTCGAGACTCATGGGATCCAACCTAGGCGCTCCCCCGGGCTCATCCCAGAGCAGGTACGCCGGCGGCGGGGCCTACGCGCCTCCCGGCTCCGCCGGCACCTGGACGCACCGCTCGCCCCCGCACGCGTCGAGCAGGAAGCGCACGACGTCGAGGGGGCCGGTGTCGCGGGGCCGCATCCAGGCGACGTCGAGCACCCGGTCCTCGGCGACCCGGGCGCCGAGGAACCGCCACCCCTGCTCCGACGCGAGCAGGTGGCGGGCGACCTCCACGACGGTCCACCGCAGCCGCCAACCCGCAGCACGGACGGCCCGGCGTCCACGCCCTCCGGGTCGCCGGGATGCACCCCGAGATCGCCCATGTGCGGTCCTTCCGGTGCGCGACAGGAGGCCCATTCCCGGACCGGTCGGACCCGAACCACCTGACGGCGACCGCGAGGCGGTCGGCCGCGCTAGGTCAGGGGCAGGTACGACGTGAGGTCGGCGCGCTCCCCGCTGGCGCGCACCCGCCCGGCGGCGTCGGCGTCCTCCCAGGCGAGCCCACCGGTGGCGAGGTCGATCCAGGTGAGCGCGTCGGTCTCCACCACCGCCGGCGGGGTGCCGCGGGTGTGGCGCACACCGGGGATGACCTGCACCGCGGCGTACGGCGGCACGCGGACCTCCACGGAGCGGCCCGGCGCGCGCTCCTCGAGCACGGCGAGGTAGTGCTTGACCAGCAGCCTCAGGTCGGGCTTCTCGGCCTCCCCGGCGCGCAGCCGGGTGAGGGCGTCGGCGACCTCTGTGGCGGGGGCGGGCTTCAGACGGGCGGGCACGGCACCAGCCTAGGACGCGGGCGCGGTGGCGGCCCGGGCGAACACCTCCGCGGTCCGCGCCAGCGTCTCGCGCAGCTCCGGCGGCGACTCCACGACGAAGTCGGCACCGACCTGGGCGAGCACCACCACCGCCCAGGAGAGGTCGTCGACGCCCATCTCGAGCACGCACGAGCCGGGCTCGTCCTCGAGCAGCAGCGCCCGCCCCCATTGACCGACCGCGGCGGCGACCACCTCGGCGGGCGCCGAGACACGCGCCCGGACGGCGTAGCGGTGCGGCATGCCGCGGATGCCGGCCTCGACGAAGGCGACCGCGTCGGCCGCCGGGAGCTCACGACGGCGGAACCGCTGCCCGGTGGTGCCCACCTCCGCGATCCGGTCCACCCGGAAGGAGCGCCAGTCCTGGCGGTCGCGGTCGTAGGCCACGAGGTACCAGCG